>JAIFMG010000039.1 GCA_020048645.1 Bacteroidota bacterium
GTCGGTGCAATGGGGGTGTGTTTTCATAGTCGTTCTTTTTTTGCAAATGTACAAAAAATTAGCAAGTGTCTCGGGAGCGGTTTAGTATAAGGTTGCATCCATCATGGGTTAGGATCCCTGCTAAGGTTTTCATTGCAGACAGGGTGGCAAGACCTTATTTTTGGGTAAAACCTTAGTAGAAAATCAAATAGAGATTTCACACCAAGCGCGATGCTACGAAGATGCCAGGGCTACGCCCCTTTTGAGCCCAGGGATTCGCGGCGAAAGCCCCGAAGGGGCGCCATATCATAGCGATGGGTGAAGCCCATCGGAACGGGAGCGCCAACCCTTCCAAAGCCCTGAAGGGGCGAAATAACCAGGCGAAGGGCAAAGGTCGTGGCGCAGGAATCTTGTCCTTTATCACCCATGTTACCAAGTTGCGTTCGTTGGTGAAATGCCCGAAACACCCGTTTCCGGCAAAACCCGGCTGTTCCGCCCATCCCGAAGGGATGGAATGTGGATAGCCCCGGATGAAATCCGGGGAGCAGCGAACCGCCGCGAACCAGACCCCCGCGGGGGTTCAATGCGAAAACAAAGACGTTTCAAGGCTGTCTATCACGCTGGATGAAATGTGGGCACAACATGGCATCCCCCCCCCGAAGGCAAGCGGCCATGAAAAAGCCTCGCCCAATGCCACCGCCCGCGGACGGGCGGCGGCATTGGGCGGGGCCAGGCGTTGGTTCGGGCGCTGACGCGCTACTCGAGGTTGCCCCCGGTGGCCTCGATGGCCTGGCGCAGGTCCACGCGCAACCCGTTCTTCATGGCCACCACGAAACCGTCCTCGACACGCAGCCGCTGCTGGAAGTCGCGGGCCTGCTCGTAGCGTTGGAACTCGCCGACCATGTAGTGGTAGGTGCCCGCGCGGGCGTCGAAGCGCTCCTCGATGGGCAGCTCGCCGCTGTAGAGCTCGGACAGGACCCCGGCCGAGGCAGGCTCGCTCAAGGCGATGATCTGGACCTTGAAGCGGATGCCGGGGTCGATGGCCACGGCGTTCGGATTGGCCTCTGGCTCCGCGGCCTCCGGCTCGCTGTCGGGCTGCTTGGGAATGGCCTTCCAACCGAAGTAGATCGCGATGGCCTGGATCTGCAGGTTCAGCCCATCCCGCTCGTTGGCGGCCATCTGCTTGAGCTGGCCATCGACGGTCTGGGCGTGCGGGTTGCGCAGGAGCATCCTCCGGCCGGCCCTGGCCTGCTCGAACTTGTCGAGGGCCTGCTCCTCCAGGGGCATCCCGGCCGCGTACTGGTCGGTCTGCCTGTCGGGGCGGATCTCGGCCGTCTTCTGGAGCAGGATGGCGAACATCGCCTCGTGGGCCTGCTCGTACTCGCCCCCGGCCATCATCAGCCTGTCGTTGGCCACGTCGTTGAGGCGCTGGGCCTGCTTTTCGAGCCGCCTGCGCTCGCCCCGGCTCTGCGCGGCCCTGGCCTGGAACCGTACCTTGTTGAGGTCCTGGTACATGTTGTCGGCCTCGGCCTCCCAGGTCTGGCCTTGGCGGGCTTGCTGTTCGGCGGCGGAGTAGGCGCTGAGCTGCGCCTGGGTGAGCTCCATCTTGACCCTGTCGAGCAGGGCCTGGTCAATGGGCTGGCCCAGGGCCCCGAAGGGCAGCGCGAGCATCAGGAAGAGCAGTGGGTAGTATTGGGTTTTCATGGCCTTGTTTTTTGGGTTCATGAAATATGGAAATGCCATGAAATGGGGCCGCTTCAGCGTTTTTTCCCAGCCTTGGCATTGGCTTCGCGGTAGGGCACGAAGTCGAGCTGCCTTTTCTGGAGGCTGACGCGGGCGAGCTGCACCTGCATGACTTCTCCCATCTGGAGGGTCCTCTTGGTGCGGTGGCCCACCATCTTGTAGTTCTTCTCGTCGAAGTAGTAGTAGTCGTCGTCGAGGTCGCGGATGGAGATCATGCCCTCGATCTTGGTCTCGACCATCTCGACGTAGATTCCCCAGTCGGTGATGCCGGAGATGGTGGCCTCGAAGACCTGGCCGAGCTTCTCCTGCATGAACTCGACCTGCTTGTACTTGATGGAGGCTCGCTCGGCCTTCTGGGCGCGCTGCTCCATGTTCGAGGAGTGCTTGCAGCGGTCCTCATAGACCTCCTCGGAGGCGGTCTTGCCGCCCTTGAGGTAGGTGGCCAGCAGGCGGTGTACCATCATGTCGGGGTAGCGGCGGATGGGCGAGGTGAAGTGGGTGTAGTACTCGAAGCCCAGGCCGTAGTGGCCGATGTTCTCGGTGGAATAGACGGCCTTGGCCATGGAGCGGATGGCCATTTGCGAGATGACGTCTCCCTCGCCGGTTCCCTTGACCTCCTCGAGGAGCTTGTTGATGGCCTTGGCGGCCTCCTTGGTGTTGCCCAGGCGGATGTTCTTGCCCAGGCGCTTGACGAAGCCTGCGAACTCGCTGAGCTTCTCCGGATCCGGCTCGTCGTGGATGCGATAGACGAAGGTCTTCGGCTTGGCGTTCTGGCCGGGCTTGCCGATGCGGGAGGCCACGCGCTGGTTGGCCAGCAGCATGAACTCCTCGATCAGGTGGTTGGAGTCTTTGGATTCCTTGAAATAGACCTCCAGCGGCTTGCCCTGCTCGTCGATCTTGAAGCGGACCTCGACGCGGTCGAATGAGATGGAGCCGTTGTTCATGCGGTCGGCGCGGAGCTGCTTGGCCAGGCCGTTGAGGATGAGGATCTCCTGGGCCAGGTCGCCCTCGCCGGTCTCGATGCGCTGCTGGGCCTCCTCGTAGCTGAATCGGCGGGCCGAGCGGATGACGGTGCGGCCGAACCACTCGCGCTTGAGCTGGGCCTGCCCGTCGAGCTCGAAGACGGCCGAGAAGGTGAGCTTCTCCTCGTCGGGGCGCAGCGAGCAGACGAAGTTCGAGAGCTTCTCGGGGAGCATGGGCACCACGCGGTCCACCAGATAGACCGAGGTGGCCCGCTCGTAGGCCTCCTTGTCGAGCAGCGTGCGGGGCTTGACGTAGTGCGTGACGTCGGCGATGTGGACGCCCACCTCCCAGTTGCCGTTCTCGAGCTTGCGCAGCGAGAGGGCGTCGTCGAAGTCCTTGGCGTCCCAGGGGTCGATGGTGAAGGTCAGCACCTCGCGGAAGTCGCGGCGCTTGGCGACCTCCTCGGGGGTGATGCCCGGCTCGACCTGCTCGGCCACCTGCTCGACCTCCTTGGGGAAGGCCACGGGCAGCTCGAAGTCGGCCATGATGGCGTGTATCTCGGTCTCGTTCAGCCCGGCCTTGCCCAGCACCTGCGTCACGGTGCCCGTGGGGTTCTGGCCCGAGGGCGACCACTCGACGATCTTGGCCACGACCTTCTCGCCGTCCTTGGCGCCGGCCAGGTTGTCCTTGGGGATGAGCACGTCGAAGGGGATCTTGCTGTTGTCGGGAACCAGGAAGGCGATGCCCTTGCTGAGCTTGAGCGTGCCGACGATGGTGTTGCGGGCGCGCTTGACAATCTCGACCACTTCGCCCTGCATCTGGCCCTTGCGGCTGGCGAACAGGCGGATGCGCACCTGGTCGCCGTGCATGGCCGTCTTGAGGTTCTCGGACGAGACGAAGACGTCCTTGCTCTCCGACTCGGCCATGGGCACGATGTAGGCCGAGCCGCGGGCGGTCATGTCCACGCGGCCCTCGATGATCTGGCTGGGCTCGTTGAACTTGAACTTGCCGGCGCTGATCTCGAGCAGGAAATCCTCCCGCACCAGCTCGCCCAGCACCTCATTCAACAGCTTCCGCCCGCCCCCGCCTTGTCCGGCTTCAATTATCTTGCTGATTTCCTTAAAGTTGTAAGTCTTCGCACGGTGGTCGCCGAACAGTTTGGTCAGCACCTGCCGAAGATCCTTCCGGTTGAAGTCGGGGGCTTCGGGCTGTTCGGGCTTGTGCTTTTTGTTCTTTTTCTTGGACATTGATTGCTGGGTGTTGGTTTATGGGCGAAAAAGCCCCGCGCCCAAGTGGCACGGGGCCTAGCACAAATTTAGCAAATTCCTCGGTCTTTCGAGCCCGAAGAGTCGATGGGAGGCCAAGGCCGATCAGGAGACGGCGGCCACGCGGGTCGAAAAGCGCAGGTGCTCCTGGCCGTCCACCACTTCCTTGAGCGCCTGCACGACCCGCTCGACTTCCTCGAAGCGGTTGTAGAGGGCCACCGGGGCCAGCCGGATGATGTTCGGGTGCCGGAAGTCGGGCACCACGCCCCGCGCCTTGAGCGCCTGGCTGATCCGCCAGGCCTCGGTCGGGTGCGTCAGGGCCAGGTGGCCGCCCCGCCGCGCGTGCTCGCGCGGGCTGGCCAGGCCGAAGCCGTAGGGCTCCGCCGAGAGCTCCTGCTCCACCCGCTCCCAGAGGTAGTCGGTCAGGGCCAGCGACTTGCGCCGGATGGCCTCGATGCCCGCCTCGAGGCTCACGGACAGGGCGCCCCGCAAGGCCGCGAGGCTGAGGATGTTGGGCGTCGAGATCTGCCAGCCCGAGGCCGCCCGCTGGTGCCGAAACTCCAGGCTCATGTCGAACTGGCGGTCCTTCTGGTAGCCGAACCAGCCCGCCAGCAGCGGCTCGCGGTCGAAGTGCCGCTCGTGCAGGTACAGGAAGCCCGTCGCGCCCGGCCCGCCGTTGAGGTGCTTGTAGCCGCACCAGACGGCGAAGTCCACGCCCTGCTCGTGGAAGTGGTGCGGCACGGCCCCCGCCGAGTGCGCGGCGTCGAAGCCCATGACGATGCCGTGGGCGTGGCCCGCGCGGGTCAGCCGCCCCACGTCGAGCAACTGGCCGCTGCGGTAGAGCACCGTCGGCAGGAGGGCCAGGGCCACCTCCTCGCCCATGAGGGCCTCCACCTCGGCCTCGTCCAGCAAGGGCGAATCCTCGCGGCCGGCCAGCAGCAGGTCCCGCTCCGGGTCGGCGCCCATCATGCGCATGAACTGCGCGATGGCGTACAGGTCCGAGGGGAAGGTCAGCCGGTCGGCCAGGATCTTGCGGCGCCCGCCCTGCGGACGGTAGAAGGTGGCCAGAAGGGCGTGCAGGTTCTGCGTGATGGCGCCCGTGGCCACGACCTCTTCGGGCAGGGCGCCCACCAGGCCCGCGGCCATGGCGCCCAGCTCTTCGGCCCGGTGGAACCAGGGCTTCTCGGCCGCCAGCCACCCGTCGATGGCCAGCCGCTTCCACTGCTCCAGGGCCTCCAGCACCTCGGCCTCCGCCCGTAACGGCATCAGGCCCAGCGAGTTGCCATCGAAATAAATCTTGCCTTCCGGCAGGTGGAACTGGCCGCGGAAGTCCGCCAAGGGATCGAGCCGGTCCAGCTCCAAAGCTTTTGCGTAGGACATGGTTTGTTGGGGTTTGAGGGTGGGTGGCGGAGGGAGGAGGCTGGCGCGCCCGGCCGTCCGCCGCATTTTTGGGGAATCTTTGGGTCCAGCATAAAAACCATTATTTGCATTTTTATATTTGTAACCCATTGATAATCAAAGATAATTTTTGAAATGACCTTTTTAGACCGCGCCCATTTTTGTCCTTGGAGGGGATTTGTCCACGAAAGGCACGAAGGGCACGAAAATTTTTCGAAATCAAAATTAGAGGGGATGATTGGGACGGCGATTGGCAAGGAAAAACCATATGCGGTAAGCAAGACTGGGTCCAGCATAAAAACCATTATTTGCATTTTTCTATTTGTAACCAATTGATAGTCAAAGATAATTTTGGAAAGCGAATTTTGGAAATGACCTTTTAGACCGCGCCCATCTTTGCAAAAATCATCTCGAAAGTAAGCATGGAAAAAGGACGGAAGACGACCAGCGTTGCCAAAAGGAACGAGAAGGCTCGGCCAAGTCTTCCAGCGAGAAATTCATTCTCCATCCCTTCCAATTTCCGACTTCTGCAGGGCCAATCCCCATCCCCCAGCTCAGTGCCCGCCTGCGGCGCGGGGCCTCTTGGCGAGGTAGTCGCCATAGCTGCGCAGGAAGGCGTTGAAGAGGAGGTTGGCCATGAGCACGTAGCCGGGCTTGGTCAGGTGGATCTTGTCGGCCTGGGCCAGCTCCGCCCTCTGCCAAGCCGAGATGGAGTTGTAGCCCCCCATGACGCGGTAGAAGTTCCAGACGCCGCACCCATGCTCCTTGGCCAGGTCGTAGATGACCGTGGCCACCTCCTTGGTGTTGGGGTTGGCGTGGCGGCGGTAGAGGTAGCTGTCGTTGGGCACGGTCAGCAGGATGGCGGCCTGGGGCAGGGCCGCGCGGATGTCGCGCAGGAGGCTGTCGTAGTTGGCCCGGAAGACCTCCGGCACGAAGTTGTTCGAGTAGGCGTCGTTGGTGCCCAGGCCGATGACGACCAAGTCGCCGCCCAGGCCGCGGAGGTTGGCCCCCAGGTGCTCGCACTTCAAGAAAGAAGAGGTGCTGGCGCCGTTGACGCCGATGGCGTGGTAGTAGAAGCCCGGCTCGTCGTTCTCGAGGCTGAAACCGAAGAGCGTGAAGCGGCAGGCCTCCGGGCTCTGCTTGGCCAGGGCCATGTCGAGGGTGTCGATGGGCTGGTCGAACTCGAACAAGCTGTATCCCATCAGCGAATCTACCCGCGCCGGGTAGTGGGTCTGGCTACCGGAGCGGAGGACGACCTGGAAGCCCAGGGAATCCATCTGGTGGAAGACCTTCACGCGGGTGATGGGGTAGTCGAGGTGGTTGCGGCGGTCGAGCAGGATGCCGATGGTCGAGAGCGGCGAGCTGGTGCGCAGCGCGATGCCCGAGAGGCCCAGGGGCGTGGCCGGGTGGATCTGCACGTTCTTGGCGAAGGTCCAGGTGCCCGTGTGGCGCGCCGCGAAGTTGACCGGATTGTTGGTGCTGGCCACCGAGAAGGGGAACACGAAGCCGCGTCCGCCGGTGAGGCCCGGGGCGAGGGTCTGCAGCCGCTCGCGCAACTGGCCCGTGAGGAGGTCCGCCTGCACGTGCGACCCGCCCATGTGTACGATGTGCGCCTGCCCCTGGCCCAGCAGGAACAAGCTGTCCAGGAGCTGGTAGAAGCCCATGAAGCGGGCGCTGTCGCCCGGGAACTCGATGCGGCTGGCCTCGTAATCGACGAAGGGGTAGTAGCTTATCTCGAAGGGGTCGTCCTGCGCCCAGGCCGGCAGTCCGAAGCCCAGGCAGGCCACCAGGAAAGCCAAGGCCCGCCAGGCCAGCGGTTCGCGCTCCATGCTCATTTTCGGGAATCCTGGTAATGGTTTTCGACATAGCGGTTGTACTCGCTGATGAAGGCGCTGTAGAACATCCGCGCGATCACGTTCGCCCCCCGGGGGTTGAAGTGTATGAAATCGCGCTCGGCCAGCGACGGCTCGGCGAAAACCCAGCTCGGCATCGAGTTCTGGCCGCCCATGGCCTCGAACATGTCCCAGTAGGCGCAGCCCGAGCGGAAGGCCGCCTGCTTGACGGCGTCGCGGACCGGCACGAGGTTGCGGTGCGTGACGTAGCTGTCCTTGTCCTTCTCCGACATGTCGCCCGGCCCGATCACGATGATGGGCACGTCGGGCATGATGCGCCTCAGGGCCGAGAACTGGCTCTCCAGCCAGCCCGAGTAGTGCGTGTAAACCCCGTTGCCATAGGGCACGACGTTGCCGCCGAACTGGAGGATCAGCAGCTTGAGGTTCAGCATCCGGAAGGCCGCCTGAAGGTGGCCCATGTCCATGGACGTGAAGATCGTCCCCGAGTTGCCCCGCATGGCGATGTTGTCCACGCAGACCCCCACATGGTCCTCGAAGGAGAAGCCATAGACGTCGGGGCTGTCCTTGCCCGCGAAGCGCAGCTCGAGGGTGCCCGGCGAGCGCTCGAAACTCCAGGCCAGGCTCTCGAGCGGAGCGTCCGACGGCTGGAGCGTGTCCACGCGGAACAGCTCGCCGTCCACCCAGGCCTGCACCTCCACGGGCGCCTGGTTGTGGCCGTAGAGCATCCGGCAGCGGTAGTACTCCTTGCTGACGTCGTAGCCATAGCCCGGCCGCCCGAACGAGACGCTGGCCGAATAGACCGTCCCCGACCTGTCCTGGCGGACGCTGTCCATCTGGGCCAGGATGCGGATCGAGTCGCCGAAGGAGGCCGTGTCGGGGGCCTGCATCGGCACCGGCGGCCAACGCACCGGCGCGAAGCGGGTGAACCCGGCGATCGGGCCGTAGCGCTTGTGCGGAAGCTCCGTGCGGGGCTGCGCGTAGATGGTGTGCCGCCGCCAGTCGCCCCGCGGGCTAGGCGTGATGGGCAGCGCGAACTGGTAGGCCTGCACCGCCGGCACCATGCCCGTCCCGTGCCCGCCGAACTGCGTCTGGAGGCGGTAGCGGAAATAGGACGTGATGCGGTCAGCCTCGATCTGCGAGTCGCCGAAGTGCATGATGTGGATCAGGTCGCCCGTGTTGGGCAGCTCGGCCAGGACCGCGAAGATGGACTCGAGGATCGACGGGTCCCCGCCGGGGAACTCCAGCGGCTGCACCACCGAGTCCACCGGAAGGCTCACCGGCCGGAAATAGACCACGCGTCCTTCCACGAGCGCGCTGTCCCGGGCCGCAGCGATCCGCGCGACCTCCTCCTCCTCCAAGGCCTCGCTCAGGGCCACCATGCCCGAGATGTCCTTTTCTTCGCGGCGGGTGAACTCCTCCCAGCTCTCGAACTGGAGGCTCAGGCCTCCGCCCAGGGGGATGCCCTCCTTGGGGAAAACGATAGAAATCAATGCCAAGGCGGCCAGCACGGCCACCAGGAACAGGAAAGACTGCGAAGGTTTCACGGAGGTAGGGGCTTTCGGTTGTGCCGGTTAGGGCTTGGGCATGATTTTGATGACCTGGCCCACCTTGAGGTCGCGCACATCGCGCTCGGTGAAGCCGTTCAGGCGCATGATGTCGGTGCTCGAGACGGGATAGTTCTGGGCGATGTCCCAAAGGTTGTCGCCCGGCCGGATGGTGTAGTAAACGTAGCGGTCACTGCCCCCGGCGGGCGTGGGCGCCGAGGCCCGCGCCGGCGTGGACGAAGTCCCCGCCCTGCTGGTCGAGGCCGTCGAGCCCCCGCCAGCCAAGGCCTGCTTCTGGGCGAAGCTCATGGTGTTGACCGCCCGGTAGCGGTCGGCCACGCTGGGGCTGACATAGATGGAAAGACTCTGGCCCGCACGGATGAAGCCGTTGTGGTTCAGGTTGTTCCACTGCCGCACCTCGGCGATGGAGACCCCGTACCACGACGAAATCAGCCCGATGTTGTCGCCCGAGCGGACCGTGTAGGTCAGGCGGGTCTTGCCGTCGGTCGCCGAGGCCGAGGAGGAGCCGCCCGAGTAGGAGGCCACTGGCGACGAGGAGACCGCGCGGGCCTCGGTCCGTTCGGCCAAGACCACTTCGCGAGGCTGCGCAATGCTGGAATCCTGGTAGTTGTAGATCGAATCCCTAAGGGCGGCGAAGCGCTGCGCCTGCTGCCCTGGCAAGACCAGCCCGCGGGGCTGCTGCTTGCCCGGCAAGACATCCTTGCGGAAGGTCGGGTTCAGCTCGCGCAAGACGGGCAGGCTGACGCCCAGAACGGCCGAGACCTGGCCGAAGTGCAGGTCCTTGTCCACGCTGACGACGGCCGTGTTGGAAGGCGCCAGCGGGCCGCGGACCTCCAGCCCGTGCTCGTGGTGGTAGTGCGCCAGGTAGGTGACCGCGACGAAGGCCGGCAGAAGGTCGCGCTCGCCCTCGGGCAAGTGCGGGTAGATGGCCTGGAAGCTGGTCTGGCCGCCAGCCTCGCGGATGGCCTTGTTGACGTTGGCCGCCCCGCACGCGTAGGCCGACAAGGCCAGGGGCCAGTCCTTGTAGATGCCGAAAAGCTCCACCAGGTAGGCGGCGGCGGCCATGGACGCCGCCTGCGGGTCGCGGCGCTGGTCCACGTAGGAATCCACGTAGAGGCCGTACATCCGCGCGATGGTGTAGTTGAGCTGCCAGACCCCGCCCGCGCCCTGCTCCGAGGCCGCGAAGGGATACAGCGAGGAAAGCGCCATGGGCAAGTACTTCAGCTCCAAGGGCAGGCGGTGCGCCCGGATGGCCGCCTCGAAGACAGGCTCCTGCGCACGGGCAAGGCCCAGCATCGAGGCCGTCTGGCCGCGCCGCTCGCCGAGGTATTCCGAAAGGTAAGCCTTCACCAGCGGGTCCGGGCGCATGGGCACGACCGTGGGCAGGGCCTGAAGCCGCCGGCGCAGCAGCGTATCCGGAAGCTCGACCCGCTGCCGGGACACCGTCTCTCTCCCCACGTAAGACAATTTGCCCAGGCTGTCCAAGTTCGAGAGGAACCTCGAATGGGCCACCACGGTGGACAGGCTGTCCACCCGCGCAGGCGCGTGGCTGTCTTGCGCGCGCGCCGGCATCCATGCCCAAAGCGCGGCCGCGAGGAGAAGGCTTGATCTTTTCATGCGTCGTGACGTTTTTTGAAAGAAGAGAAAGATGGAGGGTGCCTGGCGATTGGAGAAACGAACGGCGGCGCGAAAATAGCAAAAGCCCGCCAAGAAGGCCGAAAAACTTTGGCCCCAGGCCGCCAAAGCGCCCACGCGGGAGGCGGGAGCCCCGGGGCTCCCGCCTGCGCGCGCGCTGGCCGCGCGTCAGTCCTTGGGCTTGATCTTGATGACCTGGCCCGGACGCAACTGGCGGGTGGCGCTGGCGGTCAGGTTGTTCAGCCGCATGAGGTCCGTGTTCGAGACACCGGGAAACTTCTGGGCGATAGTCCAAAGGTTTTCCCCCGACTGGATGCGGTAGTAAACGTAGTTGTCGTCGCTGGGCACGACGTTCGACAGTTGGGTGGTCGAGGCCACGGCCGTGCCGCCCTGGGCAGGCGCCACGTTGCGCACGGGCGTCGAGACGCTGGCGTAGGCATAGACCGAGTCTTGCAGGGCCTGGAAGCGGGCGGCGGCCAGGTAGGGCAGGTTGAGCGTCATGCTCTGCTCCTTGGCCGGGACCACGTTGCGCTTGTACTGGGGGTTCAGGGCCAGGATTTCTTCCTCCGAGACTTGGACGACCTCTGCTATCTGCTTGATGTAGAGGTTGGTGCTGTCAACGGTAACAGTCTGGCACATCGAAGGCAGGGAATAAGGCGTCGAGCTGAAGCCATGCTGGTCGTAGTAGGACATGAGGTAGGTGGCCGCGATGAACTTCGGCACGTAGCCCTGCGTCTCGCGGGGCAGGAACCGGGAGATGGCCCAGTAGTCCTTCACGCCCCCGGCCCGGTTGATGGCCCGGTCCACGTTGCCCGAGCCGCAGTTGTAGGCCGCCAGGCAGAGGGCCCAGTCGCCGTACTTGGCATAGAGGTCCGTGAACATGCGCGCGGCGGCGTGGGTGGCCTTGAGCGGGTCGCTGCGCTGGTCCACGTAGCGGGTGACGTCGAGGTCGTACATCTTGCCGGTGGAGTACATGAACTGCCAGATGCCCGTGGCCCCGGCGATGGAGACGGCGTTGGGGTTGAGGCCCGACTCGATGATGGGCAGGTACTTCAGCTCCAGGGGCAGGCCGTAGGCGTCGAGCACCTGCTCGAAGGTCGGGGCGTAGTACTCCGTCCGGCCGACCAGCGACTGGATGTAGGTCTTGGCCCTGGGGTTGGTGTAGTGGTGGATGTAGGTGCGCACGTCCTGGTTGTAGGCCAGCTCGATGGGCGTCACGATGGCCGCGATGCGGGCGGCATAGACCGAGTCGGGCAGGTCGAAGGCCATGGAGTCGGCCGCCAGCTTGGAGCGCCTCCCGGCGAGGAAGGCCGGGGTGAAGCGCTTGTGGTGCCAGAGGACCAGCATGCTGTCGAGCTGCTGGAGCTCCGGGCGGGCCTGGGCGCTGGCCCCCAGGGCCTGGGCGTTGTACTGGGCCATGATTTCCAGGGGCGAGGGCTGGCGGACGCCCCGGTTGCGGGCCAGAATCCACTGGACCTGGTAGACCAGGATGTCGTTGAAGGGGTCCTGGTCGCGCAGGGCCAGCTCGAAGGAGGCCAGCTTCTCGTCGGGCATCCGGTCGAGGTTCGCGTTGACCAGGGCCAGGAAGACCTTGGAGGAATCGTTGGAGCTCAGCTCGAGCATCTGCCGGAACAGGACAGAGGCGGCCGAGTAGCTCTTGTGGGCAGGTCCCTCCGGGGCTACCCGCGACAGCCAGTCGGCCATGAGCGAATCCATGAGCTGTTGTCTTGCCTGGCCCTCGCTGGGCGGGTTCTCCCCTGCGGGAAACGCTCGGCTGACGGGGCCTAGGGCCACCAGAAGCATCAGCAGGAGCGACGCGAATCGTCTTTTCATAGTTTCAATGGTTTAAAAACGCCAGGAAACCGAGAATCCCCAGCCGGGGCCCGATTGTCCTTGAAGGAGACGCCCCACCGCGGGGGGGCTCAGTTGGAAGGAAAGCCCATCGCTGACGTCGAAATCCGCCAGGAACGCGTCCGCGGCGGCGTCCATCACGCCCAAGGCGTACAGCCCGAAGAGCAGGATGGCCCAGTTCTCGCGCTGCTTGCGCAGGTCGCTCCGGATGGACTCGACCTGGGCCTGGCTGTAGCGGCCCTGGTAGGTGCCCTCCAGCAGGTCGAGGTAGTCGTCCGTGTACGACTGGTAGAGGCGGTCTGTCTGGCGGAGGGCGTAGGCGTTGGCCGCCAGCAGCCCATAGACCAGGGGGACTTTCCAGTACTTGCGGTTGTAGGCTTGGCCCAGGCCGGGCAATGCCGCCGAGTAGAGGGCCGCTTTGAGGGGGCTGCGAACGCTTTCGATGGCCTCCCGGGGAGCCAGGCTGTCGGCTTCAGGGCCTTGCGCTTGGGCCGTCAGCGCCAAGAGCACGGACGCGAAGATATAAATTGTGCCGATCGCGGCGCGCCCCGGCCAAAATTTTGGCCTTTGCCTTTTGAAGAAAATTGGCAAAAATGGCTTTGGGCTGGCTGTGCTCATGCGTCGCTGGGGGTTAGCCTTGGCCCTGGAGCAGCTCGAGCAGGCGGTGGAAGTCCTGGTCCGAATCGAAGCCGATGACGATCTTGCCCTTGCCCTTGCCGTCGCGCCGCACCTCGACCTTGGTTTGCAGCCTCTGCGAAAGCCAGGACCTGCGCTCGGCGAAGTCGCCTGGCAAGGCCGGCTCCTTGGGGCTGGCCTTGGGGGCGGGCTGGGCCTGCCCGCGGGCCAGGCGCTCGGTCTCGCGGACCGACAGCCCCAGCTCGAGCACCCGCCCGAAGAGCTCCATCTGCCGCTGGGCGTCGTCGATGCCCGCCAGGGCGCGGGCGTGGCCCATGTCCAGGCGCCTGTCGCGCAGGGCCGCCTGGAGGGCGTCGGGCAGCTTGAGCAGGCGCAGGTAGTTGGTGATGGTCGAGCGCTTCTTGCCCACGCGGGCGCTCATGGTGTCGTGGGTCAGGCCGCACTCGTGGATCAGGCGCTCGTAGGAGAAGGCGACCTCCAGGGGGTTGAGGTCCTCGCGCTGGATGTTCTCGACCAGGGCCAGCTCCAGCATGGCCTTGTCGTCGGCCTGCCGGACGTAGGCGGGCAGGTTCTCCAGGCCCGCCATCTGGGCCGCGCGGAACCGGCGCTCGCCCGAGATGAGCTCGTAGCCCTGGTCGGTCTTGCGGACCGTGACGGGCTGGATGATGCCCAGCTCGCGGATGGAGCGGGAGAGCTCCTCCAGCGCCTCCGGGTCGAACTCCTTCCGGGGCTGGAAGGGGTTGGCCCGGATGGAGGATACGGGAATCTCGGAGGTGCCGCTGAGGCCGCGGTTTCCCTTCTGGACCTCGTAGCTGCCATCGTCGATGAGCGCTCCCAGGCCTCGGCCTAGCGCGGTGTTCTTTGCCATCGGAAGGATCTTGGTTGTTTCATGCGGTCTCGGCTCAGGCCACCTCCGCCATGGCCCTGCCCGACTCGGGGGCCTTGGTCCGCTCGAGGAACTCGTGGGCCAGGTTGAGGTAGTTGCGGGCGCCCTTGGAGGCGGCGTTGTAGTTGATGGCCGGCTTGCCGTGGCTCGGGGCCTCGCCCAGGGTCGTGTTGCGCTGGATGATGGTCTTGAAGACCATCTGCTCGAAGTGGCGGTTCACCTCCTCGACCACGCGGTTGGCCAGGCGCAGGCGCGAGTCGTACATGGTCAGCAGGAAGCCCTCGATCTCGAGGCCCTGGTTGATGTGGTTCTGGACCATCTTGATGGTGTTGAGCAGCTTGCCCAGCCCCTCGAGGGCGAAGTACTCGCACTGCACGGGGATGATGACCGAGTCGGCGGCCGTCAGGGCGTTGAGCGTGAGCAGGCCCAGCGAGGGCGAGCAGTCGATGAAGATGTAGTCGTACTGGTCCTTGACGCCCTCGATGGCCCGGCGCAGGACCTTCTCGCGGTCCTTGAAGTTGAGCATCTCTATCTCGGCGCCCACCAGGTCGATGTTGGAGGGCACCAGCCAGAGGCCCTCGGTGACGGTGGGGACGATGGCCTCCGCGAGGCCCTGCCCGGAGACCAGGCACTCGTAGATGCTGGTCTCGACGCTGCGCAGGTCAACGCCCGTGCCCGAGGTGGCGTTGGCCTGGGGGTCGGCGTCGATCAGCAAGACTTTCTTTTCCAGGACGGCCAGGCTGGCAGCCAGGTTGATGGCGGTGGTGGTCTTGCCCACGCCGCCTTTTTGGTTCGCTACCGCGATGACTTTTCCCATGTCGAAGGTTTGGTTGTTGCAAGGCCAACAGCTTGCGGACGAGGGCCAAAGCGCGCACCCGCCCCTGTTGGACGGGGGCAAAGTTAATCTTTTTTTGAAAAACGAGCCTTGGGGCGCCTTCCCGGGGCTCAGCCGCGGTCGCGGGCGTGGCGGCGCCGGGCGCGGTCGGCCGCGCGGGCGGAGCGGGCGCGCTGGCGGGCGCGCTGGTTCTCGGTGATGTCGCGCTGGCGCTCGACGCCCCGGTTGCGCTGGCTCTTCTGGCGCACGGTGGGGTTGGCCATCCGCTCGAAGAGGGTGTAGGGGTTCTTGCCCCGCCGGACGCGGTCAGAGCGGCGGCGGTCGGTCTCGCGCTGGGCCAGGTCGTTGCGGCGCATCTGCGTGTCCTTGAGCGACTTCTCCATGATGCGCTCGTGGCGGCGCTTGACCTTGCGGATGAAGCGCTTCTGCTTGCGGTCCGAGACCTCGTCCTTGCGGTAGGCCCGGTCCACCAGCCGCTGCTCCTCGGGCGTCAGCGGAAGGCCCATCACCAGGGCCGACTTGGCCATCTCCTCCTCCTCGGTCAGCTTGTACTTCTGGATGAGCTTGTAGAAGTCCAGGATCTCCTCCGGAAGCCAGGTCTTGCCCGTGCGGGTCTGGCTGAAGTTCTGCAGGAACTGGTCCTGCTCGGGGCTCAGCGCGTCGCTGCCTCCACCCCAGCCGAAGGGGCCGCCGCCGCCCTCGGCCTGGCCGCCTTCCCCCGTGCTGCCCGGAGGCACGAAGCCCTGCCCGAAGGCCGCGGCCGACCAAATGGCCCACAACGCAGCGAGCAAGCCGATTTTCAATAGCTTTGTGCCTTGCAATATCCTTGAAAACATGCGCATGACCATCCGTTTTTTCGTTTGTTTCCTATTCTTGGCCGCCGCCGCACCAATGGCCTGCGAGCGGGTCGAGTACGATTTCCCAAGGGTCCCCGTGAACTTCACCATCTTCCTCAACGAGCCCGACTTCGTGGACCTCAACGCCGTGGGCAACCACGTCATGGTCACGGGCGGCTACAAGGGCATCATCCTCTACCGCAAGAGCTTCGACGAGTTCGCCGCCTTCGAGAGGGCCTGCCCGCACGACCACGAGCACGCCTGGGGCAAGGTGGCCTCCCTCAACAGCTTCGTGGTGGCCGACACCGTCTGCGGCTCGCAGTTCTCGCTGCCTTCCGACGGCAGCGTCCTCGAAGGGCCGGCGCAGCTCCCGCTCTGGACCTACCGGACCTTCTACGACCCCGTGGCGCGGACCCTGAGGGTCACCAACTGAGCGGATTGCGGCAAAAATCATTCCTTATTTCCCTCCCTCCTGGCTCCGCCCTTCCCCCTTTTGTGCTATCTTCAAACATCCAAGCCACACAAAAGACACGGCCATGAGCGACATCTTCCAAGTCACCCTCCTCGACCGCGCCTTCGCCCGGGAAGGCGCGGAACCGGCCCCCGCGACCGCCGAGCTGCGCCTGGTCGAGCCCGACGGCACCGAGCGCCGGATCACCCTCGGCCACTTCGGCCAGGACCAGATCGACCAGCAGCTCGCCAAGGGGCAGCTCGACCTGGCCGGATGCCTGGTGCTCGACTTCTCCCTGGCGCGCTTCCGAGCGCGGGCGGGCCTGCCTTCCGACGAGCACACCCGCCTGGAACGGCTGCGCTGCCCGGGGGCCTTCTTCCTGAACCAGCCCGGCATCCCCATCGACTGGAGCCGGATCCACCTGGAGGCCGAGCGGGCCGACTTCCATGGCGCCACCTTCGCCGGCGCGCCCCTGCGCTTCGACCACGCCCTGCTCCAGACCCGCGAGACCGACTTCGAGGGCGCCCGCTTCCGCTGCGCGCTGGCCAGCTTCGCCGACGCGGGCCTCGGCCTGGGCGCCGTCTCGTTCAAGAACGCCGCCTTCGGCCCCGGCAAGAAGGACTTCGGCAGGGCCAGGTTCGCCGGCCAGGAGGCCAACTTCGCCAACGTCGAGTTCTCCGACGGCGAGACCTCCTTCTCCCACGCCGCCTTCGCCGGCAAGGCCAACTTCAAGATCGCCCGCTTCGGGCAGGGAAAGGTCGATTTCGGGCACTGCCGATTCGGCGACGGAGGGCTGGAGTTCGAACTGGCCACCTTCGGCCCCGGCAAGGTCAACTTCCGCGAGGCCTCCTTCGGCAAAGGCAGCCGCGGCTTCGACCGCACCCGCTTCGAGTGCCAGGAGCTCAACTTCATGGACTGCCGCTTCGCCGACGGCAGCCTCAGCTTCGTCAACGCCCAGTTCGGCGACTGCAAGCTCAACTTCAAGCAGGCCCAGTTCGGCGACGGACCCATCGACTTCCACTACTCCGACTTCGGCCACGCCGAGCTCAACTTCGACCGCGCCTACTTTGGCCGCGGCGAGATCAGCTTCAAGGCCATCGAGTGCCAGTCGGGCAAGATCTCCTTCAGCCGGGCCCGCTTCGGCGAGGGCCGGATCGATTTCCAAGGCATCAAGCTCCGGGGCGGACGCGTCAGCTTCAGGCGCTCATCATTCGAGCGCGGCGAGCTCGACTTCTCGGGCGCCGAGCTCGAGCAGGCCGAGGTCCTCTTCGAAGACCTCGACTTCGCCCAGCGCGGCGCCACCTTCGAGACGGCCCGCCTGGGCAGCCTGGCCTTCGACCGCTGCCAGTTCAGCGCGTTCGTCAACCTCAAGCCCAGCCACTGCGGCGAGCTCCGCCTCAACGACTGCCTCATCCGCGACATCATCGACATGCGCCCCGGCGGCGCCAGCGTCCAGATAGACCGGCTCGACCTGTTCGGCACCCGGCTCCTGGGCAAGCTCTTCCTCGACTGGAAGGCCAACCGGCTCGAGGCCCTCATCCACCAGCAAGACCGCGGCCACCGCGAGAAGGCCGAGCAGTTCCGCACCCTCAAGGAGAGCTTCAACCAGACCGGGCGCTACAACGACGAGGACCGGGCCTACGTGGCCTTCAAGCGGCAGGAGCAGATCGCGCAGCTCAAAGAGGCCAACGCCGCCAGGCCCGCCACCCGGCCCCTCAACCTGGCCAGCTACGCCTTCAAGTGGCTCGTCTTCGACAAGATGGGCGAGTTCGCGACCAACCCCGTCCGCGTTTTCGCCAGCATGTTCGCCGTTTACGTGCTCTTCAGCCTGGTCTATATCGTCTTGCCCCTGCTCGGCGTCCAGACCGACATCGTCTCGTCGATTGGCGACCCCGACAAGCTCTCGCTCGTGGCCAAATCGTTCTACCACAGCGCGATAACCTACCTGACCATCGGCTATGGCGACTACTACCCCTCGGGCGTCAACCGCACCATCTCCGCCTTCGAGGGCTTCATGGGCATCTTCATGATGGCCTACTTCACCGTGGCCTTCGTCCGCAAGATCCTCCGCTGATACCCAGCCGCGTTCGTTGGTCGAACATCCCAAGCACAAGCATCCGACAAAAGCGGGCTACCCGCATTCCATCCCGAAGGGATGGAATGCGCATAGCCCCGGATGAAATCCGGGTAGCAGTGAACCGCCGCGAACCAGAACCCCGTAGGGGTTCAACTGGAAAACCAAGACGCTTCCAGGCAATCTATCGCGTTGGATGGCAAATTGGCATGAGCGGCCAGCCCACGGGCTCGCTCCCGCCCACGAAAAAAAGGCTTCCCCCCGCGGACATGCCGTCCTGTGGGGGGAAGCCTTGGAGCCTTGGGCCACGGCGGGCCTCAGCCTACTCGGCGAACTTGGCCAGGCGGGCCGTAACCTTCACCGTCGTGATCTTCTGGAGGAAGCCCAGCCCCAGCGCAGGCTTCTGCACCTTGACCTCGTACTGCGGGTAGAACACCACGTCGTAGCCCGGGTGCGCGTTCATCAGCTCATACAAGGCGTAGCTGGAGGTGAAGTCGCCCACCAGCGAGCCCACCACGGGGATGCTGGCGGCGCTGAACGAGCCCATGGAGCCCTCGACCGCCCCCATGTTCTTCGAGAACAGCCGCTGGAAGTCGATGTTCAGGATCTTCGTCGAGGTCGCCTCGGCGGTGAACTGCTCCGAAAGCTCGAAGTCCTCCATGCTGAGCTCCAGCAGGGTGTTCGGTTCGCGCATGGACTTGTTCAGGGTCGTGCAACTGCTGAAGGCCCCGAAGCTGAAGGCCAGCAGCGCGATGTGGAAAAGTCTGAAATTCTTCATCTTGCCATTGGGATAATGGTAACGTCCTACTCGTCTGGCTTTTCGGCTCCGCCCCGTTTTTTTGGCAGGTGGTCGCTGGACTCCACCCTTTTGTCATGATTTTGATGCCTAAGGAAAATTCCTTCGCGCATCACGGACAATCCATCAAAAATCCATCAGCCAAGCCCATTCCAAAATGTTGAATGGAGGCAGTCGGATAGGCTTCCGTTCAAAGCCGTCATCTTTGGTGATAAAAAGACAAAAACATCTGAGATAAATTCATTTCACCTTGAATCATGCGGATGGAGGACATTGGGAGAATATAAACAACGCTTGAGTGAACCAGCCTTCAATGACAATGCAAATATAAAAAAAATAGCCTGGAAATAAGCACGGCCCGCAGAAAAACGCGATAGCGTTGGTGGATGGTTCGCGGCCCAAGGGTGGGAAACAGGCTCCAGGCCCACGGCGCGCCGGGCAGAGGCCGCGCCGCCAAAGGCTGGAGGCGGCACGCGGTTATGCCTTCGCGCCAGCAGCCTAAGCGTCCTGCCGCGGCCCATCCGATGGGCGGCCCCGGGCTTCCGCGGCCGTGCAGGCCGGGAAAGGGGGGATCCAACGTCCCTCAACGGCCGAAGGCCAGGCGGACGGCCTGCGAGAAGCCGCTGCTGTCGTTGTCGGGGCAGGTGCGGAAGCGGGCGCGCAGGGGCTCGGGGGCGTTGCGCACCACGAAGGCCAGGTCGCCGCAGCGCTCGAGCATGGCCAGGTCGTTGTAGTCGTTGCCCACCGACATGGCCCGGCGGGGGTCGATGCCCTCGCGCTGGCAGAGCCAGAGCAGGGCGCTGCCCTTGGAGATGCCCTTGGGGAAGAGCTCGAGCCAGACGGAGAGGTGGTCCAGGGGCGAGGTGGCGCGGATGAGCTCCAGCTCGGGGAAGCCGAGCGAGAGCTGGCGCTCGAGCTCGGGCCGCCAGTGGGGCAGCACGCAGACGAACTGGCTGGCCAGGGGCAGGTTGGCCAGGTCGGGGATGAGCGGCTCGGCGAACTCGGCGTAGAGGGCCAGGCGGTGCTCGAAGTCGCCGTTGCCGGGCGCGGCGCGGTGGAAGGCGAAGGGGTGGCTGTCGGGCAGGCGGTGGTGGACCATGAAGTCGATGCCCAGCCCCATGAGGACCAGGGCCAGCCGCCGGGCCGAGCCGTCGGGGAGGTGGCTCTCGAAGACCAGCTCGCGCGAGGGCCACCGGGCGATGCCGGCCCCGGTCGAGAAGGCCAGGTAGTCGATGGGGAAGCCGTCGTCGATGACCTTGCGGGCCGAGCGGAGGTTGCGCCCGGTGGCCGCCACGCGCAGGACGCCCTGGTCGCCGAGCCAGCGCAGCGTCCCGCGGTCGGCCGGGCTGACCTGGGATCGGCTGTCGAGCAGGGTTCCGTCCAGGTCGGTGAAGACGGCTGCGGGATGGGGCATCACGGCGCGTGTTGGAAAAATTGACGCCAAAAGTAGGCCTTTCTTGCTAAGAATTGGTCCCGAATCCGTATTTTTCGGACTTTTAAGAACGTTTAACTCTTTTTACTTTTGAGAAGATGGTTTCAATTGAAGTGCTAGGGCTCACCATCCTTGAGCCTTCGAACCTGCTGACCAACCTGGTCATATCGGTGGCCTGCTGGGTATGGGCGCACCGGCTGCGGCGCGGCGGCGCGGCCGAGGTCAGCCTGCAGCAAGGCTGGCGGCTTTTCTTCGCCCTGATGGGCGTATCGACGCTCCTGGGCGGGATGGCCCACGGCTTCGACCTCTATTTCGGCAAGGGGCTGCACGTGCTGGCCTGGTCGATGAGCGGCCTTGCGGTCTTGTACGCCGAGACGGCCACGGTGCTGGCCGTGCGCCCGCGTCGGCTGCGGCTGTGGCTCCAGGGCTTCTCGCTGGTGAAGTACCTGGCCTTCCTGCTGCTGGTCTGGCACACGGAGGACTTCTTCTACGTGAAGATGAACTCGTCGCTGGGCCTGCTGGGGCTGGTCTCGATCACGAAGCTGTACCTTTTCGTGCGGTGGCGGATGGAAGGGGCCGGGGCGGTGGTGCTGGGCATCGCGCTGCTGCTGCTGCCGGCGGCCCTCCACGCGACGCGGTTCAGCCTCGACGACGAGTGGTTCACCTACAACGACATCAGCCACCTGCTGATCGTCCTGGCCTTCGGGGTGGTCTATTCGGGCACGCTGAAGCTGGACCTGGCCGCCCTCCGGCTGCGGCGCCCCAGGGGCACCGTCCGGCAGGAGAGCGGCCAGCAGGCAGGCGAGTGAGGGCGGCGCTCAGCCCCAGAGGTTGTTGACCCGCACTTCCAGGTCGTCGTCGAAGAACATCTCGGCGATGCGGCGGAAGCTCTCGGAGGCCTCCGAGACGAAGAACTGGTGCCTTCCCTCGGGCAGCGTGGCCAGCCAGTCCTTCTCCTCGAGCCGGCGCTTGAGGCTCCGGGCCGTGAAGACCACCGAGTCGATGACCGGCAGGCGGAAGTCGTAGTGCTTGAGGATCTGGTTCTTGATGACCGAGTAGTGGGTGCAGGCCAGCACCAGGGCGTCGATGTCGGCCAGGCGGGGCTTGCTGAGGTAGGCCGAGACCACGGCGCTGCTGACCTCGTCGTAGATGAAGCCCTCCTCGACCATGGGCGCCAGCAGGGGCGTTGCCATGTCGCGGATGATGACCTGGGGCAGGTGCTCGGCCACGATCTTGGGGTAGATGCCGCTGCGGATGGTGCCGCGGGTGGCGATCAGGCCGATCTTGCGCAGGCCCTTCTCTCTGATCTGCTCGATGTTGGGCCAGATGACGTCCTGCACGATCACCTGCGGGGCCTTGTGCCAGAGGTGCTCCTTGATGGCCTCGTAGGCGTGCGCCGAGGCGGTGTTGCAGGCGATGACGACGGCCTTGCAGTCCTGCTCCACCAGGAAGTCGGTGATGCGCAGGGCAAGCTCGCGCACGTTCTGGGGCGAGCGGTCTCCGTAGGGCATGTGGGCGGTGTCACCGAAGTAGATGATGTCCTCGTTGTTCATCAGGTTGCTGACGGCCTTGGCCACGGTCAGCCCCCCCACGCCGGAGTCGAAAATTCCAATGGGTCGGTTGTTCACTGAAAGAAAGTTCAGGTTGATGGGAAAGGAAAGGCGCGGCGGCCCATGCCACCATGCGCCAAAGAAAAAAGGTTGCCTGCTCGCGTGGCAGGCAACCCTCGGTTGGTCGTTTCTGGTTTTCTGGCCCTTGTCTCATCGGATGCCCAAGGCCAGCTTGACCTCGGGGGTGATGTCGATGGCCGTGGCCTCGTCCACGAAGATGACCACGCCCATGCTCAGGTCGAGCACGTAGGTGAGCTTCTTCTCGGCGGCCACCCTGTCGATGGCGGCCTGCGCCCTGTCGAGCAGGGGCTGGAGCATGCGCTCCTCGGAGGCCCCGATCTGCTCCTGGGCGTCCACCTGGAAGCTCTGGATGCGGCTCTGCAGGCTCTGGAGCTCGGCCTCCTTGTCGCGGCGGACCAGGTCGGACCAGGTGGCGGACTTCTCGAGGTACTCGTTGTACTTGCCCTCGAACTCGGCGCTCATCTCGGCGAGCATGGTCTCCATCTGGGTGACCTCGGCCTGGAGGGCCGCGGCGATGGAGTCGCGCTGGGGCATGGCCGCGAGGATTTCCTGCGAGTTGACGTGCCCGATCTTCTGGGCGCTGGCCAGGTTGGCCAAGCCGGCGAAAAGCAGGATCGCCAGCGGGAGGAGGATTTTTTTCATGGATTGGGGTTGATCGTTGGGGTTGATGGGGGGAATGCGTTGGGGCCTAGCGGAGCTTGTCGAGCACGGCCTGGCTCCTGTCGTACCGCTCGCTGGTGAAGATCAGGGTCGCGCCGGCGGCCTTGTCGAGGATGATGTCGAACTGGCCTTCCTGGGCCACCTCCTGGATGGCGTTGAAGACGCGGTCCTGGATGGGCTTGACCAGCTCCTGGCGCTTCTCGAAGAGCGCGCCCTCGGGGCCGAAGTACTCGTTCTGGCGCTGCTTGACCTCGTTCTCCTTGGTGATGATCTCGTCCTCGCGCTGGCGGCGCATCTGCTCGGTCAGCACCGCGCGGTTGTTCTGGTAGTCCTGGTAGAGCTGCTCTACCTCGGCGTACATGCCCTCGATCTCGGCCTGCCACTGCTCGGAGATCTTGTCCAGCTCCTCCTGCGCGGCAGCGAACTGCGGCAGTTGCTCCAGGATGTAGTCGGTGTCAACGTAGCCCAATTTCTGGGCATTGGCGCCCATGGCCAGCATCAGGGCCATCGCGCTTGTGAGAATGAGTCTTTTCATGGGAATGTTTTTTATCGGTTTGCGTCCGGACGCCAAAAGTAAGCCGATTTGGGTTGATGAGCGGGCCATTGGAACAAATTAACAAACGGCGCGCTTTTGGTTTAGAACTGCTGCCCCAGCACGAAGTGGAACTGGCCCGCCCCGCCAAGCTCCTTGGCCTTGTCGAAGCCGTAGCCCCAGTCGATGCCCATCATCCCGATCATGGGCAGGAAGATGCGCACGCCCACGCCCGCCGAGCGGTACATCCGGAAGGGGTCGAACTGCGTGTAGTCGTTCCAGACGTTGCCCCCTTCGAGGAATCCCAGGGCGTAGATCGTGGCCGAGGGGTTCAGGCTCAGCGGGTAGCGCATCTCCATGGTGAACTTGTTGTAAACGTTGCCGCCGGCGGCGGGGGTCAGGGTGGTGGTGCTCTCGTAGCCGCGCAGGGCGATGACCTCCTGCCCGAAGAGCTGGAAGCCCATCATGCCGTCGCCGCCCACCGCGTAGCCCTCGAAGGGCGAGGGGCCCCAGTTGGCGTTGTACATGCCCAGGTAGCCGAAGTGGTAGCGGGTCATCAGCACCAGCTTCTCCACGAGCTGGGTGTACCACTCGGCCTTGAAGGTCCACTTGTGGTACTCGATCCAGCGGTAGCGGGTCCGGCTCTCGAGGTTGGACACCTCGGCCGCGGTCAGGCCCTCGCTCTGCTCGGCGTCCAGCTTCCAGAAGTCGTCCTCCTTCCAGAGCGAGTAGGGCGGCGTTACCTGCAGGCCCGCCTCGAAGTTGGCCCCGCCCCTAGGGTAGATGGGCGAGGGCCCGGCCGAGTTGCGCGACAGGATCGTCTGGAAGCTCAGGTTGTTGGCCACGCCGTTCGTGAACAGGCCGAAGTTCGTCCAGTTCTGGAGCTCGTAGCGCTGGAAGCTCAGCGCGTTGTAGAGCGTGAAGAAGTCGTCGGGGACGCGCAGCCGGCGGCCCAGGCCCACCGAGGCCCCGCTGATCTGGAACATGCCGTAGCGGGTGTCCTCGCGGCGGAGGCCGTTGGTCTGTATCGTGTGATAGACCGAGGTGGTCAGCGAGTTGGGCTTCTTGCCGCCCAGCCAGGGCTCCATGAACGAGAAGTTGTACGACTGGAAGCGCTGCCCGTTGGACTGCACCCGGATGCTCAACTGCTGGCCGTCGCCCATGGGCACCGGCCGCCAGGCGCCCTTCTTGAACATGTCCTTGGCCGCGAAGTTGTTGAAGCGCAGGCCCACCGTGCCGATGATCATGTCGGCGCCCCAGCCGCCCGAGATCTCGATCTGGTCGTTGGCCGTCTCCTCCAGCACGTACTCCAGGTCAACCGTGCCCGTGGCCGGGTCGGGGAAAGGCAGCACGTTCAGCGTCTCGGGGTTGAAGTGCCCGAGCTGGGCCAGCTCGCGCACCGAGCGCTGGATGTTCGTCTTGCTGAACAGGTCGCCCGGCCGCGAGAACAGCTCGCGGCGCACCACGTGCTCGTTGGTCTTGGTGTTGCCCGAGATGACCACGTTGCGAATGGTGGCCTGCCGCCCCTCGTAAATCCTGATTTCCAGGTCGATGGAATCGTTCGAGACCTGCTTCTCGATGGGCGTGGCGCTGAAGAACAGGTAGCCGTCGTCCAGGTACAGGTTCGAGACCGCGTCCTGGTCGTAGCTCAGGCGCATGTCCAGGGCCATCTGGTCGAACACGTCGCCCTTGGCGATGCCCAGGGCGCGGCCCAGCTCCTCCGAGCTGTACTTGCTGTTGCCCAGCCAGGTGATGTCGCGGAAGAAGTACTGCCGGCCCTCCTCGATGGCTATCTCGATCTTGACGGTGTTCTCCTCGAAGTCATAGACCGTGTCGGAGGCCACGCGCGCGTCGCGGTAGCCCAGCTCGCGGTACTTGGTCAGCAGGAGCTCCAGGTCCTCGCGGTAGGTGTCGGCCACGTACTTGGCCGACTTGAGGCGGAGCGATCGCTTGCGCTTGGTGCTCTTCAGGGCCCGGTAAACCTGGCGGTCGGCCAGCACCTGGTTGCCCGAGAGCGTGATCTCGGCCACCTTCACCTTCTCGCCCTTCTCGACGTTGACCACCAGGTTGTTGGTGTTGGGCAAGACCGAGTCGGGGCGCTGGATGACCTCGACGCCCACCTTGAGGAAGCCCTTCTCGTGGTAGTGGTCCTGGATGCGGCGGATGGTGGTGTTGACCACGTGCTCGGTGACCTGCTGCCCGCGGCGCAGGTCCACCAGCTCCACCATGTCCTCGGTCTGGGTCTTGTTCAGGCCGTTGATTTCGACGCTGCCCAGGCGGGGGCGCTCCTGGAGGTAGATGTTCAGGAAGGCCTTGCCGTCGATGACCTCCACCAGCGAGACCTCCACGTCCGAGAACAGGCCCTGCTCCCAGTACTTGTCCACCGCGCGGCTGATGTCGTCGCCCGGTATCTGGACCGTCTGGCCCACCTGGAGGCCCGAGAGGTTGGCCAGGATCTGCTGGTCCAGGAAGCGCACCCCGGTTACGGTGATGCCCCCGATGACGTAATCCTTGGGGTTTTCGTAGTCGATGGTCTGGGCCATGGAAAGGCCCTGGGCCAGGCAGAAGGCCAGGGCGAGGAGGAAGGTTTTGAGCGACATGGGCGACTGGGAAGGGTTAAGGCCCCGTCCGCGGACAGGGCACGGAAAAAATGGGTACGGTGGGGCTCCGCGGCCGAAGCGCCTCGGAGCCAACAGGCGCAAAACGCCCGGGCGGGCCGATATTGCCTTTTGAAAAGCCAAAGAAACCTTAAATTTCAAAGGGACGCGCAAGCATGGGCAGCATTTTTTCAAGCCTTTTTTTCCAGTTGCTCGCTGGTGAGGCCGAAGCGCCGCTCGCGGCCCTGGTAGTCGAGCAGCGCCGCGTGGAAGTCCTCCTTGCGGAAGTCGGGCCAGAGCTTGTCCACGAAGGCCAGCTCGGCGTAGGCCAGTTGCCAGAGCAGGAAGTTGCTCACCCGGCGCTCGCCGCTGGTGCGTATCATCAGCTCGGGGTCGGGCATCCCGGCCGTGGCCAGGTGCTCCTCCACGGTCCGCTGGTCCACCCGCTCGGGGTCGAGCAGGCCCTGGCTGGCCTTGAGGGCGATGGCCCTGGCGGCCTGGGCAAGCTCCCAGCGGGCGCTGTAGCTCAGGGCCAGCACCAGCCTCATGCCCTGGTTGGCCGAGGTCTTCTCGATGGCCGCCCGCAGCTTGGACCGCACGTTGTCGGGCAGGGCCTCGGTGTCGCCGATGGTCAGCAGCCGGATCTGGTTGCGCATGAGCTTGTCCATCTCCTGGCCGATGGCCTCCATGAGCAGCGACATGAGCGCGCTGACCTCCAGGGCCGGGCGGTTCCAGTTCTCGGTCGAAAAGGCGTAGAGGGTCAGGTAGCGCACGCCCAGCTCGGCGGCGGCCTCCACCGTCTGCCGGACGGCCTCCACCCCGTTCTTGTGCCCGAAGATGCGGCTGTTTCCTTTCTTCTTGGCCCAGCGCCCGTTGCCGTCCATGATGACGGCCACGTGCCGGGGCACCTTCTGGGGATCGATCTGCGAAGCTAACGTGTCTGTCGAGGGCTCCATGGTCGGTTGCTTGGGTTTGGGAATCCGCGCCTTGCGGCCCTTGGCCGACGCGCGGGGCCGCGAAGATAAGCCTTTTGCCATGAAAACCAGAGGCCCGCGGCATCGGCCCGCGCATCAGAAGTAGGCCGGGCAGGTGCTCTTGCGCTGGTAGAGCGTCAGGTTCAGCCGCGCCCCGAGGGTGGAGACCCAGTCGGTGGTGGGGGCGTAGGACTTCTGCTTGCCCCAGATGGCGCCCGCCTCGGGGCCGAAGTCCTGCTCCTCGAGCAGGTCGAGGTGGTCCGAGAAGGTCTTCTTGAGGTTCCACTCCAGGTCGAACGACCAGCGGGGCGAAAGGCGCAGCTTCATGCCCAGGGCCACGGGCAGGTTGGGGTTGAGCTTCTGGGGGCCGTCGTAGGCCACGGACAGGCCGAAGCCCAGGGCCACGTAGGGCGAGCCCCAGAAGTCGCCGCCCTTGGGGTTCAGCGGGAAGAAGTTGAACTCGTACAAGGCCGCGAAGTCGAGCAGCTCGTTCTCGAACTGGTGCGCCCGGGTCTGCTGGTACTCGTTGTCGAAGTCCAGGTCCGAGCCGGAGATGCTCATCTGCGTGATCTCCAGGCGCAAGGCCCGCCAGGAGTTGAAGTTCACGCGGAAGGCCGCCCCGAAGGCCGGGTCCATCGAGTAGAACTGCTTGCCGGGGTTGACCTCGCCCATGTAGTAGGCCCCGCCCAGGTAGGGGCCCAGCTCGTAGGCCCGGAAGCGCTGGCCCAGGGCCGGGCTCGCGAATGCGCCCAGGGCCAGGCAGAGGCCCAGGAGCGCGGCTGTGGTTTTTCTCATGTGGTTCTGCATATCAAATTGGATACCGCCCCCGGCCTGGGCAAAAAAAAAGTTGGTCCATCCCGAGGCTTGTCGAAATGGACCAACTGGAAAAGCTGGGGAAAATTGCCCCTGTGGGAGCCTTATTTCTGCAAGAACTTCGGACCGCCGCGCTCCGTGGTCTGGAAGGTGTGCGTCAGGGTGAAGATGGCGAAGATGTAGGCGTCGTTGTAGTTGTTGTGGGCGCGCTCGGAGCCGTTCTTGAAGGGGATGCCGGCGGGGATGTTCTCGCCGACGCCCGCGGGCGCTCCGGGCAGTGCCTCGAGCTCGGCTCCGCCCAGGTGGCGGTCGGCCAGGTCGGCGGCCACGTCTCCGCGTTGGGCGCGCAGGAAGTCGTTGTCGAAGTAGCGGCCGGAGACGTCGTCCATGTAGTCGGTCAGGGTGTAGCGGGTGGCGATCTCAAGGCCGAGCGCCCAGCGCTTGGTGATGTAGTAGCGGAAGCCCAGGCCCACGGGGAAGGCCACGCTGAACTTGGAGTAGGGGTCGGCCATCTGCTCGCCGTTGAAGGTCAGGCCCTGGCCTTCGGTGCCCAGCGGCTGCAGCGCGTGCCACTCGCCGTCCAGCTCGGCCTTGGGGTTGAAGTAGATGCCGGAAACGCCGCCCAGCAGATAGACGTTCAGCCGGCTGGTGGAGCCTTGGGTGAGCAGGTAGCTGCGGCCCTGGTAGTTGTTGATGATCGAGAGCTCCATCTGGGCGCCGAACTCCCAGAGGTTGGAGCGGAAGCTCAGGTCGCGCATGGCCCGGGTCCAGTTCGCGGACTCGCTGTCTGCGGCCGAGAGGCGGGCGTAGCCGACCTGCCCGCGGACGGCCAGGCGGTCGAGCAGCTTGTAGCGGATGCCGACCAGGGCCGTGGGACGGGTCTTGGCCCAGTCCACGTCGCGGGCCGACAGGAAGTGGGAACCTTCTTCGGCCCCGCCGCCCAGGTCGCCCAGGAAGTGGTTGGTGCCCAACCCGAAGACCAGCTCCGTGCGGTAGCTTTTCCAAGACTGGGCTTGAGCACCGAGCGCGGTGGTAAGGACGAGCAGTGCTATCAGATGGTAAACGCGTTTTTTCATAATTCGGAATGCTTTGATGTTGTGGACAAATATAAATGATTTGGGTGGAATGCGTGCGGAAATTCGGAAAAACACAAGAGGAGGGGGAGATTGGCTGAAACGTCAGGGGAACGGTCCATGCCACCAAACCTGCTGTTCCTCAACGCGAAGGCAACGAATACGCCTGGCGGCGGGACGGAGCATCAGGGGCAAACGACGGGCCACTCGTGGCAAAAATAGGAATTTCTGGCCCATGTTCAAGTTTTTGGCTGCCAAAGTTTGTTTTTTGTTTCCCGCCGGCCCCGGCCTCAGTTGCGCTTGTCGAGCCCCCAGAGCAGCTTGTTGCGCAGGGTGGCGAAGAAGTCGTTGTCGTGCGGCTTGACCATGCGCACGCCGAAGGGGGCCTTGCGCAGCACCAGCTCCTCGCCGTCCTGAATCAGCATCGAGCGGTGGTCCAGGGCCACCAGGAAATGCTTGTCGCGGCCCTCCACCCGGAGCTGGAGCGTCAGGTCGTCGGGCACCACCAGCGGCCGGACCGTCAGGTTGTGCGGGGCCAGCGGCGTCAGGATGAAGTTCTTGGAGCCGGGCATCACGATGGGGCCGCCCGCGCTCAGCGAGTAGGCCGTCGAGCCTGTCGGCGTGGCCACGATCAGCCCGTCGGCCCAGTACGAGTTCAGGAAGGCGCCGTTGGCGTAGGCCTGGATCGTGATCATCGAGGCCGAGTCGCGCTTGCTCAGGGTCAGCTCGTTCATGCCGTAGTTGAACTCCCCGAAGAGGTCCTCGGCGGTGTCCACCTGGATCAGGCTGCGCTCCTCGAGGGTGTAGGCCTTCGCGCGGATGGCCTCGAAGGCCTGGCCCACCTCCTCCTTCGAGATGGTGGCCAGGAAGCCCAGCCGCCCGCTGTTGATGCCCACCACGGGCACCTGGCTTTCGCGCACCAGCGTCACGGCGTCGAGGATGGTGCCGTCGCCCCCCAGGCAGAAGAAGAAGTCCCAGCCCGGGTCCACCTCCTGGTGGGTCAGGAAGGTCGAGTGACAGAGCGGAGGCTTGCGCCAGTGCTTTTCGAGGTGCTTCGCGAAGGGCGAGTAGATGTGGACCTCGGCCCCGCACTCGTCCAGCTTGCGGAAGAGCTCCTCCAGGCTGGGGACGAAGTCGGGCTTGAACGATTGGCCATAGAGGGCTACGCGCATGGTGTCGGCGGGATTGGTTGCGGCTTCAGATCGGCGATACAAAATGAAGAAAAAAGCCCGATTGTCCAAAACGGTTCACGCTCCACTCCAGGCGCAGCACCTTGTCGTAGTAGGTCACCCAGTCCCAGCCCAGCCCGGCCGAGGCCTGCCATCGGTTGACCAGCAGGTTGCCCTCGGCCAGGGCCTGCGCGGCGGGCTGCCACACCTGGCCCAGGTCCACGAAGGCCCCCACGAAGGAGGAGACGTGTACCCGGCTGAACTGCGGGAAGCGGTCCAGGGGAAAGAAGTCCAGGTCGAACTGCCTGTAGCGCAGCCAGTTGAAGCGAATCTGGTTCTTCGAGAGCAGGAAAGAGCGGCCGTTGATCAGGTAGTACTCGTAGCCGCGGATGTAGTCGTTGAAGCCCAAGGCCCCTTGCAGGAAGAAGGGCGGGTCGCGGCCCAGCAGGGCGGAGGCGGCCAGGCTGGCCGCGGCGCTCCAGCGGCCAGGCAGGGGCTGGTAGCGCCGCGCCCGGGCCGACAGCCCGATGAAGCGCCTGCCGTCGCCCAGCCAGTCGGCCTGCGCCTGGACCCGGACCCACCAGCCGCTGAGCGGGTAGTTGCCATTGTCGCGGCTGTCGCGCTGCCAGTAGGCGCTGGCGCCCCAGTGGCCGAGGGCGGGGGCCGTCCCGCCGAGGTACTCGGGCCAGGCCAGGCGCAGGCTGTCGGAGACCTCGCGGCGGGAGTAGTCGAGCTCGCCTCCCCAGGAGGTCTGGTTGTCGGGGCGCCAGCTCCAGCGCAGGGCGGCCAGCAGCAGCTCCAGGTGGGCTCCCTGGCCTTCGAAGAAGACCAGCCGGTCGGCCCGGACGGCCACCTGGGCCTGGTCTTGGAGCGTGTAGCTCAGGGCCATGCCCAGGCTGAAGCGGCGGCGGCGGTCGAGGAAGACGTTCTCGTGCGAGAGGCCCAGGCGCCGCGAGTAGCCCCAGGTGGCCCGCGCCTTGAGCAGCTCGTTGCGGCCGCGGAAGTTGAGCCGGTGCAGGTCCAGGCCGTAGGTCAGGCGGTCGAGCTGCTTGTGCTGCCACCAGGCGTTGAGGTTCTGGTCGGCGTAGTTCAGGAAGAGGTAGGGCCAGGTGTACCAGCGCTCCTGCAGGCGCACGCGGGCGGACACGGTGTCGGCGGCCAGGCGGAAGGTGTCGATCTCGACGAAGTTGAACAGGGGCGTGCGCAGGAGGTTGGCCCGGGCCAGCTCCACGGCCAGGGGCCAGGCCGGCGCGGGCAGGCTGTCGCCGGGGGCGAATCCGAGCTCGGCCATCACGACCCTTTCGCGGGTGACGCGGTTGCCCACGAGCTCCACAGGCCCGACCACGAGCCAGGGCGGCGGGGCGGCCAGGCTGTCGGCCGGCTGGGCCACCAGCGCGGGGCGCGGGGCCAGCAGGGCGAGCAGGAGAGCCAGGCCGAGGGTCCGGGCCGGGAGCTCGCGCCTCACTGGAAGTCGCCCCGGAGCTGCCGGTACCTGTCGCGGGCCTGCTCGGTGTAGATGCTGCCGGGGAACTCGACGATCAGGCGCTTGTAGTGCTCCATGGCCTTTTCGAGGTCGCGGGTGTCGAACTCGTTGATCTCGGCCATGGCGAAGATGGCGTCGTCGCCCAGCAGGTCCTGGGCGAAGCTCTCGGCGATCTTCTGGTAGAAGCCCAGGGCCAGGTCGAACTGGCGCTGGCGCTGGTGTATCTTGGCCTTCTGGAAGTAGATGTCGTCCACGAGCAGCGAGGTGGGGAAGCGCTCCAGAATGGCGTCGAGGCTGTCGAGGGCCTGCTGGGGGCGGTTCTGGAGGAAGAGCAGCTCGGCGGCGGCGAACTTGCGCAAGGGGGTGTTGATGCTGTCTTGGCCCAGGTTGTCCTTGATGAGCTGCGAAAGGTAGAAGGCGTCGTTGGCGATGAGCTTGGAGGTGCTGGACTTGAGGATGTCGAGCTGGGCCTGGGCCAGCTCGAAGTCGCCATCGTAGTAGGAAGTTCGGGCGTTCTTGAACTTGGCCTCGTGCCCGATGGGGCTCTCCTCGTTCTGCTTCTCGACCTGCCAGTAGAGGAGCTTGGCTCCCCAGATGTCGCCCAGGTAGAGCTGGATGTCGGCCAGCTCCACCTGGCACTGGGCCTTCTCGTCGGCCTGGATGCCGGGCATGCCAATGGCCTGCTGGAGCAGGTCCATGCCCTCCTGGGGCTTCTGGAGGTGGAAGGCCTTGAGGCGGGCCAGGTCGCGGAGCAGGGGCACGGTGCGGCCGAGCTCGCCGATGGTGGTGGCGTAGCGCCGCTCGAGGTCCTGTATCTCGGCCTGGGTCTGTATCAGGCCGCTGGCCACCTGCTGGTAGAGGACGTTGAGGAGCTTGTAGCGGGCCACGTTGTGGTAGAAGGTGGAGCTTCCCTTGGCCGCGACGTAGTCGAAGGCGCGGTAGGCGGCGGCGTAGTCGCGGTTGGAAAGGGCCAGCTCGCCCAGGCTCATCAGGCGGAATCCGTTCTCCTGGTTGCGCCGGTCGATGGCCTCGGCCTGCACCATGGCGTTCTCGAAGTCCTTGTCCTGGGTGTAGAGCCAGATGAGCAGCTCGCTGAAGGCGTTCTGGGTCTCCTCGGAGCGGCCGCGCTCTTGCAGGCGGCGGAGCAGCTCCATGCGGAGGGTGCGCTTGAGGTCGCCGGTGGGGTCGTTGACGATGGGGTACTGGAGGCGGGTCTGGATGTCGGAAAGGCGGGTGTGGTCCTTGGCCAGGAAGTCGAGGTACTCCTTGATCATGGCGGCGTCGTCGCGCTGCATGGCATAGACGCTGGCCAGCTCGAAGTGGAACGGATAGTCGGCGTTCTTGGAGCGGGCCACCAGGTAGATGCGCTCGGCCATGTCGTACTTCTGCTCCATGAGGAAGGCGTTGGCGAGCTGGGTGGTCTGGGCCAGGCTGCCGTCCATCTTGCGGATGGCCTCCTCGTACTGCTCCTGGGCCTGGTCGTCCAGGCCCTGCGCGGCCAGCACCTTGCCGAGCATGACCAGGTAGCCCAGGTCCTGCGGGTTCTTGCGGATCTGGGCCTTGACGGCGCGCTCGGCCTCGCGGTGCTGCTCGAGCTTGAGCAGGCACTCGAGGTAGTAGTTGAAATAGACCCTGGACTGCGTGCGCTCGAAGAGGCTCTCGTAGAGGACGGCGGCCTTGTCGAACTCGTTGTTCTGGAAATACTGCTGCGCCAGTTGCCCGTCCAGGGCCATGTCGTTGGAGGGCTGCGCCGTGGCGGCGCCCCAGGCCAGGGCCAGCAGCAGGCTCAGCAGCGGGAAGATTCGTTGGGGTTTCATGCTTGTCCGGGTGTTTCTTTGGGGAAGGCCCTCCCGCCGCGGGAAGCGGGGGGCCGGAGGGTGATAACGCAAAGGCCCGGCCAAACTTGCCCGGCCCGCGGCGAGGCCCGAAGATAGGAAAATCGACATTAACAATTTAGAACGCCGCCCGGCGATGGGCAGGCGGCCCCGGCAAAGGCGGCTATCGGCCGAAGCCCTGGCGTCCGCCAGGCTTTGACCTAGGCCCTGGACGCCCCCGGCGGGCGGCCCGGGGGCTTGACTTTCGCGGGCGAATGGCGTATCATTAGGGTGGAGGCCCTCCCTCCGCCCCAACTGGCGGCGCGGAAGGCTCCTCGAGAGTCCCTTTTTTGTTCACCAAAATTCTTCGCTTATGTCCTTCCAATCAGAGTTCAGCCAGAAAGAAGAGATCGCCAACGCCGTGACGCACGGCATCGGCGTCTTCCTGAGCATCATCGGCCTGGTGCTGATGGTGGTGCAGTCGGCCCTCCACGGCGACGCCTGGCACGTGGTCAGCGCCAGCGTCTTCGGCACGACCCTCATCCTGCTCTATCTCGCCTCGTCGAGCTTCCACGCCGCGGTGCGCCTGCCCGTCAAAAAGGTGCTGCACCTGCTCGACCAGGTGGCCATCTACCTGCTGATCGCGGGCACCTACACGCCCTTCACGCTGATCACCCTGCGCGGCCCCTGGGGCTGGAGCCTCTTCGGCGTGATCTGGGGCGTGGCCGCGGCCGGCATCGTGGCCCGCCTGTTCTTCGCGGCCGGCAACAAGACCGCCGCCGCCCTCTACATGGCCATGGGCTGGATCGTCATCGTGGCCATCGACCCCCTGCTCGAGAACCTTTCCAGCGGCGGGCTGGCCTGGCTGTTCGCCGGAGGCCTGTCCTACAGCCTGGGCGTCATCTTCTTCCTCTGGAAGCGGCTGCCCTACTACCACGCCATCTGGCACCTTTTCGTGCTCGGCGGAAGCATCTGCCACTTCATGGCCGTGTTCCTCCACGTGCTGCCCTGAGCCTGGCCCTGGCACCGGGCGGGCGTCCCCACGCGGCGCCCGCCCAAGCCGGCGGGCCTGGCCGCTTTCCCCGAAAAAAGTGCTACCTTCGCGGCACGATGGCGTTTCCCATCGGACGTCGGAATCCCTCAAAAAATGCCAAACCTAGCACGATGGAAAACGAAAGCACCATCCCCCAGCCCCTGCTCGACGACATCTCCCAACTGGCCAGCGCCCTGATCCAGCACCGCAAGAACTCCGTCCTGGTCCTGGACCTCAAGGTCGTGGACAACCAGATCCCCATCCTGCTGCACAACCTCATCAAGGGGCTGCGCCTCGAGGCCCTCGACGTCATCCTCCAGACCCCTGGCGGAGACATCGACGCCGCCTTCCAGATCGCCAAGCTGCTCCGCAAGACCGCCAAGCAGCTCAACATCTTCGTGCCCCTCTACGCCAAGAGCGCCGGATCGCTCATCTGCCTGGTGGCCGACCAGATCATGCTCACCGACCTCTCCGAGCTCGGACCCCTCGACACCCAGATCCGCGAGCAGTCCGACGGCAGCTTCCCCCGCTACAACTCCGCCCTCAACGGATTCAAGGCCCTCGAGCAGGTCCAGCTCCACACCCTCGAGACCCTCGACATCGCCATGAAGCTCATCCAGGGCCGAACCGGCATCAAGATCAACGAGACCATCCGCCTGGCCACCGAGTTCGCCGGGAACACCAGCGGCACCCTCTACTCGCAGCTCAACCCACAGAAGATCGGCGAGTACGCCCGGGCCCTCGAAATCGGCGAAGCCTACGGAACCATGATGCTCACCCGCTACATGGGCTGGAGCCAGGAGGACGCCGAGCTGACCGTCAAGACCATGGTCAAGAAGTACCCCTCGCACGAGTTCGTCATCGACATCGAGGAGCTCCAAATGCTCGGCCTCCCCGGCGTCGAGATGGACGAGCAGTGCGCCGAGATCATGTTCGAGCTCCGCGGCGTGCTGCTCGAGACGGAACAGTCTTTGATAGAGTTCTTCGAGGCCGTGCCGGAAAAAAAAGCCGCCAAAGGCGCCAGCAAGGCCGCCAAGGAAGGCAAGGAAACCAAAGAGACCAAAGAGACCCCCAAGGAAAATCCGCAGGAAAAGCCCGCCGAGCAGGAGACGGCCCCCAAGGTCAAGACCAAGCGAGCCCCCAAGAAACCCAAGAGCTGAACCGTTGAACCACTTCCATAACAACTTTTTCACGCCATGAGCACCCAGAACACCACCAAGAAGGAGGTCAAGCAACGCGCCTCCAACTTCATCACCGACCTGTACCGCAAGGAAATCATGGAGACCCGCATCTACATCTCCAACGTCGTATCCGACCACAAGGTAATCCGTCCCGGCTCGGCCCCGAAGGAAAAGCCTTCCAAGAAGAAGGCCAGCCGTCAGTAGGACACCCCCAGGCTGTCCAACTCCGGCACCGTGACCGTCGGCGGCATGATGCCCGCCTCCAGCTTGCCAGCCATGAGCTCGCCCACGCCCTGGGCCTGCTCGCGGCTGGCAAAGCCTTTTTGGCCCGCGATGGCCGGGATATGGGGCTGGTTGACGACTTCCCGGCCCTGCCGCGTCACCGAGTAGCCCCAACTGCCATCCGCGTTCATGAACAGCTCCACGCCGTAGCCTTCCGCCGGGGAGGCCGCCGCAGCGGGAAGGCTGTCGCCCCGCAGGCTGTCGGCCACTGGCGGCTCCTCCGCCGGCCTGGGGCCCGAGCAGCCCGCCGCCAGCGCGGCGGCCAGCAGCAAGGCCTTAGGCAGTCTTGCGAAATGCCTTCCGGCAAGCGGGATGCCCGCGAAATTCGTCCTTGTCTTTCGTTTCATGGGTAGGTTTTTTGGGGTTGAGATTTCTTTTTTCCGAAGGATCATTCGGATGGTCTAGTCGCGTAAAAATAGCCCATCAGGGCGTTGGGTCAGAGTTTTAGCCAGCAATTGACTGATTGTCAGCCTGAATCATTTTGAAATGCCCCCTTGGGTCGCGTCCCCGAGGGGAAACGCTTCCATGCGACGTGGCGCCAGGGCGAAAAGTTCCCAGCCTTTTGCCGGGCCATCGTCCGCCGCGAAACGGGCCGCGTTTTTTTGCTGGGGCTATGCGCTTTTTTTTACTTTTGCCGCTCGATTCGGGCGCCTGGGCAAACCAACGCGCGCGCGGTCTCAAAACCATGCTGGAACTACTCAAGGACATCTTCCTCTTTTCGGAATCCAAGCCGCTGATTTTCACCCAGATGTATTTCTGGGTGTTCCTCGCCGTGGTCATGGGCCTCTACACTTTCCTGCACAAGGACAAGAAGGTCCGGCACGCCTACCTGCTGCTGGTCAGCCTCTTCTTCTACTACAAGACCAGCGGGCTCTACGTCTCGCTGCTCATCTTCTCCACCCTGGTGGACTTCTTCCTGGCCAAGGCCATCCACCGGACGCCCTCGCCGGGGCGCAAGAAGCTGCTGCTGGCCGCCAGCGTTGTGGTCAACCTCTTCGTGCTCTCCTACTTTAAGTACGCCGGCTTCTTCATCGACAGCGTCAACGGCCTGCTGGGCACCGACTGGGTGGTCCACAACCACTTGGCCGAACTGGGCAACCTGTTCGCGGGCGGAGCCTTCGACGTGGACAAGATCATCCTGCCCGTGGGCGTCTCCTTCTTCACGTTCCAGACCATCAGCTACACCGTGGACGTTTACCGGGGCAAGCTCAAGCCCGAGCAAAGCATGCTCGACTTCGGCTTCTACGTGTCGTTCTTCCCGCAACTGGTGGCCGGGCCCATCGTCAAGGCCGGCGAGTTCCTTCCGCAGTTGCAGAAGGAGTACAGCCTTTCGCGGGCCGAGTTCGGCATGGCCCTGTTCATGATCCTCAAGGGCCTGTTCAAGAAGATGTTCATCTCCGACTACATCGCCGTCAACTTCATCGACCGCGTCTTCTCGAACCCCACGGGCTACTCGGGCTTCGAGAACCTGATGGCCCTCTACTCGTACTCGCTCCAGGTTTACCTCGACTTCTCGGGCTATACCGACATCGCCATCGGCGTGGCGCTGCTGTTCGGGTTCCACCTCTCGCGCAACTTCAACTCGCCCTACAAGGCCGAGCACGTGGGCGACTTCTGGCGGCGCTGGCACATCTCCCTTTCCACCTGGCTGCGCGACTACCTCTACATCCCCCTGGGCGGCAGCCAGAAGGGCAAGTTCCGCACCAACGTCAACCTCATGATAACCATGCTGCTTGGCGGCCTCTGGCACGGGGCGAGCTGGCAGTTCGTCATCTGGGGCGCCCTCAACGGCGTCGGGCTCGTCATCTACAAGCACTGGCAGAAGATCTCCCCCTTCCGCGACATCGACCACTGGCTGGCCAAGGTCTATGGCATCTTCCTGACCTTCCACTTCATCACCTTCACCCGCATCTGGTTCCGCGCCGAGAGCATGGACGACGCCAACGCCCTCATGTACCAGATAGCCAACGCCTTCGGATTCGACAAGCTGGGCATGATGCTCGACTCGTACAAGAACATCTTCGCCATGGTGGCCCTGGGCTTCGTCACGCACTGGCTCTCCGACACCTTCAAAGACCGCTGGCGCGACCGCTTCATCGCCTGGCCCCACTGGGTCAAGGGCGTCGTGGTCGTGGCCGTGGTCATGGCCATCTACCAGGTCCGCACCGCCGAGCTCCAGCCCTTCATCTACTTCCAGTTCTGAGCCTGCCGACCAGCCAAACCCTTCCGCCCCATGACGACCACCCGCTACCGCCACGCCCTGCTCCGCAGGCCCGGCGCCAACTTCGCCGACGGCATCACCACCGCCGGCCTCGGGCGCCCCGACTTCGCCCTGGCCCTGCGCCAACACCAGGCCTACGAGCAGGCCCTGCGCCAACTGGGCCTCGAGGTCCGCGTGCTCGAGGCCGACCCGCGCTTCCCCGACGGATGCTTCGTCGAGGACACCGCCATCGTTACCGAACGCGTGGCCGTGCTGGCCCGCCCCGGAGACCCCAGCCGCCTGGGCGAGCAGGAGGCCATCCTGCCGCACCTCCTGGACGCCTCGCTCCCCATCGAGCGCGTCCAAGCCCCCGCGAGGCTCGACGGCGGCGACGTCATGCGCGTGGGCGACCACTTCCACATCGGCCTCTCGGGGCGCACCGACGCCGAGGGAGCCCGGCAGCTCGCCGAGATCCTCGCCCGCCACGGCTACACCAGCTCCACGGTCGAAGTCCGCGGCGTGCTCCACCTCAAGACGGGCGTAACCCACCTCGGCGGGCGCGACTTCATCGGCCTCGACTCCTTCGCCCCGCAACTGGCCCACGAGCGCTTCGTCCGCCTGGCCCCCGGCGAGGAGTACGCCGCCAACACCCTGGAAGTCAACGGCACATGCCTCATCCCCAAGGGATTCCCCCAAGCCCGGCAGGCCCTCGAAGCCCTGGGCCTGGACCTCCTGGAAATCGAAATGTCCGAGTTCCGCAAGATGGACGGCGGGCTGACCTGCCTCTCGCTGCTGTTCTGAAGCGAAAACGCCCGTCGCGCGTTCCGAAAAATCGCGTAAATTGGACCCAGGCGCGAAACACGCGCCCCCAAGCATCCCCCACAAGCAACAACGCGAATGCAAGCCAAAGTCATCACCCCACCCGACACCATCGGCCAGCTCGACGCCCCCGTGGTCTTCCTGGCAGGGCCCATCCTGGGCGCCCCCAACTGGCACGAGGAGGCCATCCGGCTGCTGGGCCAGTGCGACCAGAAAATCTACGTGGCATCGCCCAAGAGCGCCCTCAACGGAAAGGCCGCGACCGAGGTCTTCCTCTTCAACGACCAGGTGGACTGGGAAACCTACCACCTGCGCCTGGCCGGAACCAACGGCATCATCCTGTTCTGGCTGCCCGCCGAGCAGTCGCCCCAGCCCGGCAGGGCCTACGCCCAGACCTCCCGCTTCGAGCTGGCCGAGTGGAAGATGCGGCACGAGCGCGACGGCGCCCGCGTGGTCGTCGGCCTCGAGGACGACTTCTTCGGGGGGCGCTACATCCGCCTGCGCCTGGCCGCCGACGCGCCCCTCATCCCCCAGTGCGACAGCCTGGAGCAGACCTGCCAGAAGGTGCTCGACATCGTCCGCGAGCAGTTCCCGCCGCGGCCCGCCGCCCGCAAGTGAGGGCCCAGTCCCAGGCCTCCTCGTCGTGCTCCACCCGCCAGCCCGCACAAAAGCCCCAAAAATCCGCCCAGGCGCTTGCTTTTCGAAAGCATCGTTTGTAAATTGGCCATCGTCAATCGATCAGTGCCAAAAGCCTCTCGAACTCCGAGCACTGGCCCATTCGAATGCTCGACGGGCTGGTGCGGCTTCTGGAAGTGTGCGTTTCATGATTGCTTGCGCAATCGTGCTTTTGGGTAGGAATTGAAGAGGGTTGAAGCCATGACGTTATAGCCTATGGAAATTAGAAATTGACAGATTAGCTAATTTCAAAACTTCCAGTAAATTTGCGCAATTATTTTAACAATTATGATGACAGAAGAACATATAAAAGAGGCTTTATCATTAAGGTACATAGAATTGGTTGCCGCCTTTAATGGTTACAAAACAAGTTCTTCGTATCCTGATTATGGAACTGATTTAGAAATCAAAGAGATTGATTTTCGTATTGAAAACCAGCATAAAAGATATTTTGAAACTGGTAGAGAATTAAAATTCCAATTAAAAGCAACAACGGAAAATTCAATAGTTATTGAAGAAGAAGCTCTTAAATACGATTTAAATTCATCAACGTATAATGATTTGCTTTCAAGGAAAAAAACTAAATGTCCCCTGATTTTAATTTTATTTGTTCTTCCATCAGACAAATCAAATTGGTTGAACATTTCTGATAACGAATTAATTACAAGGAAATGTGCATACTGGTATTTTCCAGATAAAGCAGAATTATTAACACCCAATTTTGCCACAAAGAGGATTTCAATCAGTAAAAACAATTTTATTTCTAATGATACACTAAATCAATTATTTGATAATTACTCATAATGAAGAACCAATTAATATATAAAAATATTACAGACCTGTTAATAAGCAGAGATTGGAAAAAACAGGAAGTTAGAACAAAATATGATTTATTTGTTCCGCCTTCAAAACTGGGTTTTTCTGATACCTATAAATTATACATTTACAATAAATATGAAAATTCAGATTACGAGAGAGAAATTTTAAAAAATTTAAATATTGTTTCACAAATTTACAGTGAAGATATAGACGAATTGGCTTCAATAATCATCGAGGACAGGCAAATATTATCATTCCATATAGAGAACGAAAATATAAAAAATGGACACCCAAGTATTCCATTTTTTAATACACTGATTAACAAATCAAAAGAATTATTACAGGAAGTAGCAAATTTTTCGGTCATTAAACAACCTCATTTTTTTGACAGCAAAGATGAAGCAGAAAGATACTTGAATTATTGTAACTTTTTCAAAAATGATGCTGGTAGTTTAATTACAAAAATACAATTGCCAAATAATGAAGAGATAAAAGAAAAAACTCTTTTTGAAAATTCAATAATTGGCAGAGAAATAAATCTGAACTTGATCAACATTACCGAATTCATCAATACAGAAATAATTGGTTCTGATAATTTTGAGCCCACCAATGTTTTTTTAATTCAAAATAGGGATTTAGTAAGTGTAAATGTATCAAATAAATTAAAAGATTTATACACTGGCATTGAATATGCGGATATTGAAATTTCTCTAAAAGGAACTCAAATAAACCAAATAACTACTGCCAAAGAATTGAATAGAGAAAAGGTGAATAATTTGAGCACATTTTCAAAAACAATTCGTGAAAAAATGAAAGAAATATCCGAAAACGATGTTTATGGCAAGATTGTTCAATTGAAATCAAAAGACGTTGATAGCGACCAAAATATGATACTAATTGAAGGCGAAATCAAAAAGGTTAGATCAAAAATTTCAGTAAAATTAAATTCAGATCAAATTAAATTGGCTGCCGACGCTTTTAAAAATAATAGAACAGTTTTGATCAATGCTATTTTAGAAAAAGACAAAACGCAATACAAAGTAGTAGAATTAAAAGACTTTAAAACATTAACAAAATAAAACGTCATAGCATATGTTAATCTGACCATGTTGACTTTCTGTCTATTACACGAACTTTGTACTTTCAAATAGGTTGTTTGGAAAGACTGGCCACCGCCTACAAATTCCACCCCCACACGTTCCAGAGGCTCGAACGTTTTCCGCGAGCTTGAGGCTATCGGTGGCTTAGGTTTTTCTAATGAAAACCAATGGCTTGGGCCTTGGCAAAGCAGCACCAGGCCGCAGCCCGCACAAAAGCCAGAAAAAACCGCCAAGGCGCTTGTTTTTTCAAAGTACAGTTTGTACCTTTGGCCATAGTCAATCCCCACCCGATGATCAAGCTACCCTCCAAAACCGTCGATGTCCAATCTCAAAGCAGGCAGCCATACTTCCAAAACCTGTCGATTCGAAAGTTTGACGGATTGATGCGGCTTCTGGTGGTGTGCATTTAATTCTTAATGCACAATTGTGCTTTTGGGTAGGAATTGAAGATGGTGGAAGCAATGACATTACAGGTTATTTTAAGTCGATAGTGCAGAAGATACAAAAGGGAAAAAAAGATATGACAATAAACGGCGAATGGTATTTTCCTGAATTGAATAGTTCCTATTTTGGAATATTTATCAAAGAAAATACAACCATAAAACTAATAACCGAAATTACGTTACGGACAAAACTTATATCAAATGGAATTTGAATGGGACGAAAATAAAAATAAACTGAATCAAGATAAACACGGCATTGATTTTAACGATGCCAAAGAAGTTTTTAAAGATGAAAACCGTACATTGTCGGAAGACAATAGATTTGATTATAGGGAAAAACGTTGGATAACAGTTGGTATAGTTGCAAATGTTTTCCTTACTGTTGTTTATACAATCAGAGATGCCATCAGATTAATTTCTGCAAGGCGTTCTAATCGTAAAGAAAGACAAGAATATAACAACAAAAAATCGAAATAAAATGGAAACAACAAAAATATATTGGAAAACCATTCTTGAAATGATAAAAAATGGTGAAACAGTAGAAAATATTGAAGTAGAATTCAATAGCGAAACATTGTTATGGAACGATGCCATGATATTAGGTAAACATGGAATACAAGTTCCGCAAGAATTTATTGATTACGATGACGATAATATTGATTACAGCGACAACCCGGAAATTACCGATGAAGATATTGCAGCAGGAAAAATAAAGTGGATACGGAAAGCTGAAATTCCTTTGCATAAAGAAGTTGAAGATTGGATTAAAAAGGAAAAAATTGATTTTAATGCCTTGGTTGCAGAATTGGTTGAAAATTTTTACAAAACGCTTAAAAATATTCCCAAAAACGCTGCACTATAACGAGTGGCCGCGGCCGCTACGCACGGAGCAACATCCACCCAAAACCAACAACGATGAGCCACAAGAAGAAGATCGCCGTGGTCCTGGCCGGATGCGGCGTCTATGACGGGGCCGAGATCCATGAGGCCACCCTGACCCTCTACCATGCCCAACTGCTGGGGGCCGAGTACCAGTGCTTTGCGCCCGACGTGGAGCAGCACCACGTGGTCAACCACTTGGATGGCAGTGAGATGCCCGAGAAGCGAAACGTGCTGGTCGAGGCCGCCCGCATCGCCCGGGGCAAGATCCTGGAGCTGGGCCAGTACCGCGCGGCCGACTACGACGCGCTGGTCTTCCCCGGCGGCTTCGGCGTGGCCAAGAACCTTTCGAGCGTGGCCTTCGACGGGGCCCAGGCCACGGTGCTGCCCGCGGTGGAGCGGGCCATCCGCGAGACCGTCGAGGCGGGCAAGCCCATCGGGGCGCTGTGCATCTCGCCGGCCATCATGGCCAAGGTCCTGCCCGGGGCAAGGCTCACCATCGGCGACGACGCCAGCACCATCGAGGCCGTCACGGCCATGGGCGCCGAGCACGTCCGCACCACGCACGGCGAAATCGTCATCGACCCGCGCCTCAAGCTCGTCACCACGCCCTGCTACATGCTCGAGGCCGACATCGCGCAGATTGGCCTGGGCGCCCAGAACCTCCTGCGGGCCGTCCTCGAAATGGCCTGAGCGCGGGGCTGGCTTCCCGCTTGGGGCTCCGGCTCCGGGGCGGCTTTTCCCTTTTTCTTAACTTTGGGGAAAAAGCCGCCCCGATGAAGCATCTGCCCCTGACCTTCTTCTTCCTTCTCATTTCTAGCCTCGCCTGGGGCCAGCACGTCAGCCTTTCCGGCATCCAGGCCGACTCCTACCCCGAGATGTCCGCCCAGTTCCTGGCGCTGGACGCGCGGGGCAGGCAGATTTTCGACCTCAAGCCCAGCGACTTGCAGCTCGTCGAGAACGGGCGGCCCGTGGCCGTCGCGGCCGTGCAGTGCCCGCCCGCGGCCGAGCCGCTGCCCTTGTCGGTGGTCCTGGCCATCGACGTGTCGGGCTCGATGGACGGCGCGCGGGTGCTGATGGCCCAGCAGGCGGCCTTGGCCTTCGCCCGAGCCGCGCCCATGGACCTGACCGAGATCGCCCTGACCAGCTTCGACGACCGCAGCTACCTCAACACCGACTTCACGAACAGCTACGAACGCGTGGCCCAGGCCATCGTGGACCTGCGCGCCCGCGGCGGCACCAACTACCAGCTCGGCTTCCTGCAAGGCATATCGGGCGCGCTGGAGACCGCCCGCCGAGGCCGCCACAAGCGCGTGGTCGTCTTCCTGACCGATGGGCTGAGCGAGGCCGCGCCCGAAGGCATCATCCGCCTGGCCCAGGAGCTGCGCGCCACGGTCTATTGCCTGGCCATCCAGATGGACGTGCCGCCCGTGCTGGCGCAGGTGGCCCACGCCACCGGAGGCAAGGTCTATGGCCGGGTCAACGACGCCGAGCAGGGAAAGCGCGTTTACCTCGAAATCTTGCAGGAGGCCCAGGGCATCCGCCCCTGCCGCGTGACGTGGCGGGCCACGCCCAACTGCCGCCCCGAGCAGCGCTACACCCTGACGGCCCTAGGGCGCTCGGCCAGCCTCGACTTCCGACTGCCCGACGAGAAGGTGCCCGCGCTGCAGGCCACGCCCAGCCAGCTCAGCTTCCTGCCCGGCGAGCCCGGCACGCGGCAGGTCCTGCCCGTCCGCCTGACGGCCCGCGCCATGCCCTTCGACCTCCGGGCCATCCGCCCCTCCGACCCGCAGATGCGCGTGCTCCAGCCCGAGCGACTGCCCGCGCGGCTGGCCCCAGGGCAAAGCCTCGACCTGCAAGTGGCCTTCGACCCGAGCCAAGCGGGCGCCTTCTCGCGCTTCCTGCTCGAAAACAACCTTTGCCCCGAAAGCTACTTCTACGCCAACACGGCGGGCCAGGCGCCCACCGGCACCGCGCGCTCGCCCCTGCGCGTCAAGCATCCCAACGGCGGCGAGCTTTTCGCCGTGGGCACCCAGACCACCATCGAGTGGGAAGGAATCGGGCCCGGCGACCCGGTGGCCCTCCACTACTCGGACGACCTGGGACGGAGCTGGCATCCGGTGGCCACGGACACCGGGCTGGTCTATGAATGGAAACTGCCGCCACTGCCCGGCGAGCGCTACCTGGTGCGGGTGGACCAGGTGGCCCAGCTCTCGGCCCGGCCCTACGCCTACGAGCGAGAGCGCTTCTTCAGCGAAATCCTCTTCGGCGCCGAGGGCAAGCGGATGCTGACCCTCTCGCCCCACGGCCGCGCCGACCTCTGGAACCTGCGCGACGGCAAGAGCCTGGCGGGAAGCGACGCCGCCCTGCGCGTGGCCTTCGCCCCCTCGGGCCGATGGGCCGCGGTGCTGGGCCGCGACAAGGCCCTGGCGGTGCTCGACGCGCTTTCGGGCGACACGCTCTGGCACCAGGCGGGCACCGGCCTGTTCGCCTTTTCGCCCACCGAAGACCGGGTGGCCTGCACCCTCTCGGACAAGGAGCTGGCCCTCCGGCAGCTCGCCTCGGGCCAGCAACTGGTCATCAAGACGACCAAGGCGCTGGCGCGGGTGGAGTTTTCGCCCGATGGGACGCGGCTGCTGACGGTGGACGCCGACGGGGTGGCGCAGGTCTGGGACAGCCGCGACGGCCGCGAGCTGATGCGCGACAAGGGCCGCGAACCGCTGGAGCAGGCCTTGTTCCTGGCCGGCGGGCAGCGGCTGGTAGTGGCCCGCGGGCAGACGCTCTTCTTCTGGGACGCCAGCTCGGGCGCGCTGGCCAGCGAGTGGACCGACGCCAAGAAGATCGAGCAGCTCTTCGCCAGCCAGGACGGCCGGACGCTCTGGGCCAAGACCTGGGAGGCGCTCTGGGCCTTCGACCCCGGCACCGGGGAGGCCACGCTGAGCGCCGACTGCCCCAGCTTCGCCGTCTCGGCCGATGGGCGCGTGGCCTTCGCGCAGGTGCGCAAGGACAGCGTGGCCGGGCTTTGGGACGCCCGCGCGGGGCGCAGCCTGGCCACGCTTTCGCACGCGGGCGGGCAGGTGCAGGCGCTGGCCTTCTCGCCCGACGGCGGGGCGCTGCTCACGGGTAGCTCCGACTACGTCCACGCCCCCGTGGGCGCGCGGCAGAGCATCCGCCCCTCGGACAAGATTGCCCGAATCTGGGACACCCGGACGGGCCAGATGCTGGCGCAGATGCAGGGCCACACGGGAGCCGTGACCGGAGGCGCCTTCTCGCCCGACGGCCTGCTGGTGGCCACCTTCAGCCTCGACTCGACGGCCCGCGTCTGGGACCGCACCTCCGGGCAGCCCGTGGTCGTCTTGCGCGGGCACCAGGAGCCGGTGCTCGGGGCCTACTTCGCCCCCGATGGGCGGACGCTGGTAACGCTGGGCTCCGACAACACGGCCAAGGCCTGGGACGTGCTCACCGGACGCCTGCTCAAGGACCTTGCCGGGCACAGCTCCGACCTGCTCGACGCCTTTTTCAGCCCCGACAACGCCTTCCTGGTAACACGCAGCTTCGGCATGAGCATCGTCTGGCCCGAGCTCCGGCAGGAGGTCTTGCAGACCGACCAGAGCGACGGGCCGTTCCGCCTGGCCGACTCGCCCCTGGCGGTCTCGCCCATCGACATGGGGACGATTTTCGTGGGGCAAAGCCTCGACAGGCGGATAGCGGGCTGGCTGCGCAACCCGAACCTTCTGCCGGCCGGCGTGGAGGCCATCGAGATCCGCGGCGGCCATGCCGAGGACTTCTCGCTGGCCACGCCTTTCGAGCCGATGGTGGTCGCGGCGCGGTCGGCGGCGGACGTCGAGTTCCGCTTCCGGCCCAAGGTGGCGGGCCAGCGCTCGGCGCAGGTCTGGCTGATGGGCCCGATGGACACGCTGCGGGTGGAAATCCGGGGCAAGGCCGTCAGCCCCAGCCTGCGCTTCGAGGCCGTGGTGGACTTCGGCAAGCGGGTGCCGCTGTTCGAGACCGACACGCTGGCGCTGCGGGTCAGCAACAGCTCCAGCCAGCCCGTGCGGCTGGACAGCGTGGTGAACGCGGGGCCGAACGCCAGCCAGTTCAGGCTGCTCCTGCCGGGCGGGCCCGTGAGCATCGGCAGCCAGCAGAGCCTGGAGATTCCCGTGGTGTTCGCGCCGACGGTGCGGGGCTTCAGCTCGGGCAGCTTCGAGCTGTGGGCCAACGGCATCGACCTGCCGCAGACGGTGCAGACCTTCGGCGAGGGCGTCGGGCAGCGCGCGGTGGAGGTGGCCGGACGGCTGACGGACCAGCGCGACGGGCGCCCGCTGGAGGCCGTGGTGAGCGTCTTCGACCTGGAGACCGGGCGCGAGCTGGCCCGCGAGGAAGCGGAGGGCCAATACAGCCTGAGCGTGAACGCCGACCGGCAGTACGCTGTCGTGGTGGCCAAGGAGGGCTACCTGGCCGTGAGCGAGAGCCTGGACCTGCGGCAGCCGACCCAGGCCGCGACGCAGGCGCTCGACGTGGAGGTGCCACCCTTCGCGGTGGGCTCGCGCATCGTGCTGAACAACGTCTTCTTCGAGACGGGCAAGGCCGCGCTGGACCCCGCCTCGGAGCTGGAGCTGCGGCGCGTCGCGGCGCTGCTGGCCGAGCATCCGGCCCTGCGCGTCGAGATCGGCGGGCACACCGACAGCGTGGGCACTGACGCCATCAACCTGCCGCTCTCGCAAAACCGGGCCAACGCCGTGCGCGACTACCTGCTGCGGCAGGGCGTGCCGGCCAGCCGCCTGGTGGCCAAGGGCTACGCGGCGGCCAAGCCCATCGCCCCGAACCACACGCCCGAGGGCCGGCAGCGCAACCGCCGGGTGGAGTTCCTGATCCTGGAGCTTTAGCGGGGGTCGCGTAGGACGCGGAAGTCGGATCCGGTGGGGTTCTGGAAGACGTTGAGGTCGAACTCGTTGACGGAGGCCAGGATGTGGTCGAAGATGTCGGCCTGGATGTCTTCGTACTCGGGCCATGAAGTGGTGCGGGTGAAGACGTAGATTTCGATGGGGATGCCGGTCTCGCCGGGTGCGAGCTGGCGCACCAGGAAGGTGAAGCCGTCGTGGAGCTGGTTGTTCTGGCGCAGAAACAGCTCGAGGTACTTGCGGAAGGTGCCCAGGTTGGTCAGCCGGGCGCGGTTGACCAGGGATCCCCCGACCTCGATGCCGGCGGCCTGGTTGTGCTGGGCCAGCTCATTCTCCTTGTGGAGGATGTAGGGGCGCAGGATGTGTATCTGCTTGAAGCGATCGAGCAGGGCTTGGTCGCAGAAGCGGACGCTGTTGATGTCGATGTGGACGGCCCGCTTGATGCGGCGGCCTCCGGCGTGCTGCATTCCCTTCCAGTTGGTGAAGGACTCGGAGACCAGGGCATAGGTGGGGATGGTGCTGATGGTCTTGTCGAAGTTCTGGACCTTGACGGTGCTCAGGGAGATGTCGAGCACGTCGCCGTCGGCCCCGCGGCTGGGCATGGAGATCCAGTCGCCGCGCTTGACCATCCGGTAGGCCGAGAGCTGGATGCTGGCCACGAAGCCCAGGATGGTGTCCTTGAAGACGAGCATGAGCACGGCGGCCAGGGCGCCCAGGCCGGTGAGCAGCTTCCCGGGCGACTGGCCGAGCAGCTCCGAGAAGATGAGGATGCCGGCCACGGAGATGACCACGATGTTGACCACTTGGCGGAGGGTGTGCAGGTAGCCGGAGATGCTCAAGGCCGTCTCTTCGTGGTCCATGGACTCGCGGCTGCCGGACTTGTCGTCCTTGTGCCGGTTCTCGACGACCTTCTGGAAGATTTCGGCCATGGCGTTGACGAAGGACTGGGCCACCACGAGCAGGACGATGACCATATAGATGTAGGCCATGGACTGGATGACCTGCACGAGCCTTTGGTCGTCGAAGGCCCAGGCGATGCCGTAGTAGAAGATCAGCCCGGGCACCAGGTGCGAGAGGCGGCTGAAGACCCTGTTCTCGAGGAAGACGTCGTCGTAGGTGTTCTTGCTCCGTTCGATGAGGCGGGTGACGACCCTGACGATGATCTTCTTGGTCAAGAAGTTGGCCAGCAGGGCCACGCAGGCCAGGCAGACCACCAGAATGGCCACGTTGAGCGACTCTGCGGTATGGGGCCGGACACCCCAGCCTTGCAGAACCTTCTCGAAACTCGCGCTGATCTTCTCTGCTTGCATGGTTCGTTCGTTTTGATGGAGGGAAATGCCCCGGCAAGCGCGGGCTTGCCGGGGCATTCGCCAGGCCAGGGCAAAGCGGCTGGGCGGCCCGCCCTGTTGCGGGAATCAGTTGATGACGTTCAGCCTCATGCCTTGCTTGGCCAAGTTGCTCCCTTTGACAATCACCCTTTCGCCTGCTGCCAGCCCACTGGTTATCAAGGTGTTGTTGGCATCCGAGAGGCCTGTTTGCACATAGCGCTTCTTGGCGATGGTCTGGCCGGCTTCCTCAACCGCCAGATAGACGAACAGGCCGCTGGCATCCTTGCCGATGACGGTGGAAGGCACGAAGAGGGCCTGGTCGGAGTGGAAGTCCTCGGCCCTTACGACGGCCACGATGTTGGGCTTGAGGCGTTCGTCGGGGTTGTTGACCTTCATCTCGACCTGGAAGGTCCGGTTGTCGGGGTTGATGTACTGGCCGGTGCGCTGGATGGTGGTCCCGACAAGGAGGTCGGGGTAGGTGGGGAAGCTGATCCAGATGGAGTCGCCGGTCTGGACGAAGGGGAGGTAGTTCTCGGAAATCTCGGCCTCGATGGTCATCTGCGCGAGGCCGACCAGCCGAATGACCTGCATCCCCGGTGAGGCCATCTCGCCCTTCTGGAGGGCGATGTCGTCCACGACCCCGGAGAAGGGAGCGCGGATCTGGGTGAGCTCGAGCTGGGCCTGCAAGGTTTCGAGGCTCTTTTCGAGGGCCTCCTTGCGGTTCTTGGCCTCGAGGTACTGGAGCTCGCTGCCGATGTTCTGCCTCCAGAGGGACTCCTGCTTGCGGAAGAGGGTGTCGGCCAGGACCAGGCTGGTGCGCAGCTCGGCCAAGCTGCCGCGCAGGACGTTGTCGTTCAGGGAGATGAGCAGTTGGCCCTGGGCCACGCGCTGCCCCTCGACCACGTGGACGGCCTTGATCTGGCCATTCATCTCGGGGCTGATGAAGGCGGACTGGGTGGCCTTGACGGCTCCGTTGGACTCGAAGAAGTGGCGGAAGACCTCGGGGCGCAGCTCCATGACCTCGACACCGATGCCTCCGGCCGTCGCGGCCCCGCTGGAATCGGCCGCGTGCAACTGCGCGTCCAGGGTCTCGATCTGGCTTTCGAGCTGCGCGATCTGCTCGCGGTAGGTGGCGATCTGCTCCCGGATCTGTTCAGGGCTAAGTTCGGCGGGACCGCATCCGGCCATCAGCGCCAAGGCTGGAATGAGCAATTTTCTTTTCATTTTTGTTTTGATGTTGTCTTTGAGAAATGCCTTCGTTCATGTGGTTGGGCCCAATCGCGCCGCGAAAATAGCAATTTGCCCAGCAAGTTGGCAGGATAAGACGAATCGGCACCACCCCATATCCCCGGGTGGTCTTTCCTAATTGTGAAACTTTAGGAGCCTTGCCGAGTCAACTTTGTGGCATTTGTTGTTTTTTTGCGATCCTATACGCCGAAAAACAACCCAATGCGTGCTCCTGGGCCAAGTGGCGAAGCCCCGGGTCTCCAACAGGCAAAAATCAACCACCAGAATACCAACGAAATGGAAAAAGAAAACAAATCCACCCGATCGCTGGGCAGGGGCGCCAGGCTGTTCTTGCTGCTGGCCTTGCTGTCGCCCTTCGCGGGCTGCAAGCAAGATGACCCCACGGCCACGCTGGGCATCATCGAGGGCGTGGTCACGGACGCCGCCACCAACGAGCCGATCGAAGGGGCGAGCCTCAGCCTCAGCCCCACCGACCGCGGCACCACGACCGCCTCCGAGGGCCAGTACCGGTTCATCGACCTCGAGCCGCAGGTTTACACGCTCGCGGTGAGCATGCCCGGCTACTCGTCCGACGAGGTTTCGCTGAGCGTGGCGGCCGGGGCCGCGCTGGAGGTGCCCTTCCAACTGACGGCCCTCTCGCAGGTGCTGGAGCTCTCGGCCACGACGCTGGACTTCGGGGCCAGCACGCTGACCCTCGACCTGCGCCTGGCCAACCCGGGCCAAAACACCCTGGAGTGGACGCTGGCCTCCAACAACGCCTGGATTTCGGCCGACAAGAGCCAGGGAAGCATCGCCGGGCAAGGGGCCGACACCCTGACCATAACCGTGGACCGCAACGACCTGGCCCTGGGCAACCACTCGGGCTCGCTGCTCATCGAGAGCAACGGCGGCGACCAGCCCGTCACCATCCTGGCCACCGTGGACGGCCCCGTGCTCACGGCCAACCCCACCGAGCTGTTCTTCAACGTCAACGAGGGCCTCAAGACCCTCCAGCTCAGCAACTCCGGGCGGGGCACGGCCACCTACTCCGGCTCAACCAGCGCCGAGTTCCTGACCATCACCCCCGCCACGGGCGACGTGGCCACCGGCCTCGACCAGATCGTGGTCCGCGTGGACCGCTCGGAGCTGGCCGCCGGCACCTACAACGAGACCATCACCTTCACCTCCAACGCCAACACCCTGGTGGTGCCCGTCAGCATCACCGCCGTGGACCCCACCTCGCCCCCGCAGTTGCTCACCGGGGCCATCTCGACCTTCGACCAGTTCGAGGCCTGGGCGCAGGGCTCCCTCCTGGCCTTCGGCGAAGGATTCACCGAGGCCGTCGAGCACGGGCACTGCTGGTCGGCCACCAACGCCACACCCACCATCGCCGACAGCCGCACGACCCTCGGCTCGGCCCAGGAGGTCGGCTCGTTCGAGAGCCAGCTCGAGGACCTCCAGCCCAACACCACCTACCACGTCCGCGCCTACGCCAGCAACGCCTCCGGCACCGGCTACGGCGAAGTCGTGGCCTTCACCACCCTGCCCACCAACCACTGGGAGCAGCGCGCCGACCTGGCCACCGCCCGCGTCGGCGCCGTGGCCTTCTCCATCGGGCAGTACGGCTACGTGGCCACCGGCAACGACGGCGTCTTCCAAAAGGACCTCTGGAAATACAACCCCAAGACCAACGTCTGGACCCAAATGGCCGACCTGCCCGCCGACGGACGAAGCGGAGCCGTGGCCTTCGTCATCAACAACAGGGCCTACCTCGGCCTGGGCGAGACCGCGACCACCAAGCTCAAAGACCTCTGGAGATACAACCCCGACAACAACGAGTGGACCAACCGGGCCACCTTCAGCGGGGTGCAGCGCAGCGGAGCCGCCAGCTTCGTCCTCAACGACAAGGCCTACGTCGGAACCGGCATGACCCCGACCGGCCTGGTCTCCGACTTCTGGGAATACGACCCCGTCAACGACGCCTGGAACGCCCGCGGCGGCATGCCCCCCAGCGCCAACACCCGCCAGCACGCCATGGGATTCTCCCTCTCCGGGAAAGGCTACATCCTCGGAGGCCTCGTCGGAAGCTATCCCCAGAACGACCTCTGGGAATACCTCCCCGGCAGCAACTCGTGGGTCTCGCAGACACCCTTCAACGGGCAGGCCCGCTACTCCGCCTCGGTCTTCGTGCTCGACGGCGTGGCCTACCTGGTGGGCGGAAGGGGCGCCGACGACACCTTCAGCGACTGCTGGTCGTACACCTCGGGCGCCCTGGCCTGGACCGACAAGGCGGACTTCGAAGGCGGCAAGCGCTACGACGGCGTGGCCTTCGCCCTGGGCCGCAAGGGCTACTTCGGCCTGGGAACCGACAACAACTTCTCCAAGAAGGACTTCTGGGACTTCGTGCCCTAGCAAAAGCCTTGAAATCAAGCCAAAAGGCTGGAGGAACATCGCGTCCCTCCAGCCTTTTTTTGCTCCGGGCGGATGGCTCCGGCCTCAGAACACGCCGAACAGGAAGTCCTTGTTTCCGCGGAAGCAGACGGCCACGGCGCGGAAGGCGGCGAACGGGCCCGAGCGGTGGCGGCGGGCCTGCTCGGCGCACTCCTCGAAGCCCTGCCGGAGCTCGGCGTCGGAGGCCTCCTTGTGGACGCGCTTGATCTCGAAGACGTCGGCTAGGGGCGTGGGGGCGCGGTCGGCGCCGGGGTAGCTGCGCAGCACGATGTCGGCCCGGCTGTGGGGCAGGTTCATCTCGGCGCTGAGCTCGTAGAGGTCCCGCTC
>JAIFMG010000229.1 GCA_020048645.1 Bacteroidota bacterium
GCCGGCCATCGGCACGGGCCTTTGGACGGTCGCCTCCGGCACGGGGACCTTCGCCAGCGCGGCGCTTCCGAACACGGGCGTCAGCGGCCTCGCGGCCGGAACGAACGCCTTCCGCTGGACGGTCACCAACAACGCCTGCACGTCGAGCGATGACGTTACCATCACGAACAACGCCTTCGCGGTGAGCGCGGGCGTTGACCAGACGCTCTGCCAAAACACGGCAACTTTGAACGGCACAAGCGTATTGAACGGGCTGGGCAACTGGACTGTCGAGGCAGGTTTCGCGATACTGGACGATCCCACTTTCCACAGCACGACTGCTCGCAGCCTTTCTCCTGGCTTGACGACGCTTCGATGGTCGGTGGAACGGGCGGGCTGCACCTTCTCGGACTTGGTCAGCCTGACGAACAACCGCCCGTCGATGGTTGACGCTGGACCTGACTTGGTGGTCTGCTCTTCGACGCACCTGCTTCAGGCCACGCCTTTGACGATGGGCCAGACGGGGCTTTGGACGGTGGCCTCGGGCGCGGCGATCTTTGACGTGCCTTCGAGCGCGACGGCGACGGCCAGCGGCATGGGCCTAGGCTCGAACGTGTTGGTCTGGACGGTGAGCCAGTTGGGCTGCGAGGTTTCGGACGAGCTTATCGTGGTGAACGACCGCGTCGTGGCCAACGCTGGGCTGGACCAGACAATCTGCCAGACGACCAGCACGCTCAACGCCAGCGCCCCCGACCAAGGGGTGGGCAGTTGGAGCCTGGTGTTCGGCACGGCGGTGATCGCGTCGCCCAGTTTGCGGAACAGCGCCGTCAGCGGCATCGGGTCAGGCTCGAACACGCTGCGCTGGACGGTCGTAAAGGGAGCTTGCGCGGCTTCGGACAACATGGTTTTGACCAACAACACACCCACGGCCGACGCGGGCCCGGACCTTTCGCTTTGCCAAGGCAACTTCAACTTGTCGGCCAGCGCGCTGGGCACGGGCATGATAGGCACCTGGAGCACATCGAGCGGGGCGGACATCGCCAGCCCGTCTTCGCCCACGAGCTTCGTCTCGGGCTTGCCGACGGGGACGAGCGTCTTCCGCTGGACGGTGAGCCGAGGGCTTTGTGTGGTGTTTGACGAGGTGGCTGTCACGAACGACCAAGTGTTCGCGGACGCCGGCCCGGACCTTTCGGTCTGCGCCATCAACGAGAGCCTGTTCCTTCAGGGCAGCGCTCCCGCGGTGGGCCTGGGCTCGTGGGTGGTAGCGCAGGGCAGTGCGTTCGTGGTCAGCGGCTCCAGCCCGACCAGCGAGGCGTCCAACTTCGGCCTGGGCGAGAACCGGCTGGCGTGGGTGGTGAGCGACGGGCTTTGCTCGGCTTCGGACACCATGACGGTTTGGCACGTTCTGCCGACGGCCCAGGCGGGCGCGGACCTTGTGGTCTGCGGTGGCACGGGCACGCTTTCGGCGGTGGCGGCAGCGCCGGGGGGCAATGGCACCTGGACGGTGGCTTCTGGCTCGCTGTCCCTGGCCGACGCCAGCTCGGCCAGCAGCGCCTTCAGCGGGCTGGGCCTTGGCGAGAACGTGCTGGTCTGGACCATTGTCGAGAACGGCTGCCAGGCTTCGGACGAGGTTTCGGTCTGGAACCAGGAGGTGTTCGCGAACGCCGGATTTGACCAGAACGGCTGCCTGTCGCAGACGACGCTGGCGGCCAGCCTTGTCGGTTACGAGCCGCAGGGCCTCTGGACGGCATCGGTCGGCGGAATTACCTTCGCCGATGCCAGCCTGCCGACGAGCCAGGCCTTCGGCTTTGCGAATGGCAGCACGGTGCTGACTTGGACGGTGCAGAACGCCTCCTGCCAGGCCTCGGACGAGGTGGTGATGAACAACTTTGGGCCCGCGAGCCCGGTCCTGGGGCCTGACCAGGTCTTGTGTACGGACCAGGTGAGCATCGACCCGGGCACGGCTGGCGTGGTCTGGAGCCTAGAGCCGCAGGGCGGCACGGTCGCGCTGGAGGGCCAAGTCGCGCGCTTCCTGCTTCCGGTGGGGCAGACGACGATCACGGCCACGACGCAGGTCAACGGCTGCACGGCGAGCGCGAGCGTGGTGATGGACGTGTTGGAGGTCTCGCCTTTCGCGGGCAACGACACGGTGGTCATCGGCCAGCGGGCGCTGCTCTCGGGCAACGTTCCGCAGAATGGCAGCTTCGCGTACTGGACGGTGGCCACGCCGGGCGTGAACGCTTCGTTCGACAACATCCTGGCCGCGGCCACGGGAGTCGTGGTGGACACGCATGGCACGGTGCTGTTCCGGCGCAACTTCGACATCAACCAGGGAGGCTGCGGCACGAGCTTCGACGAGGTGGCCGTGGTGTTCGGCATCCCGACCGACTACGGCGACCTGCCGTCGAGCTACGGGGCGACCCTGATCTCGGAAGGAGGCGCGGCGCACCGGCTGGACGGCCTGAGCCTCGGCCTGCTGGTGGATGCCGAGATGGACGGGCAGCCCCACGCGCTGGCCGTTGGCGACGACCTCGCGGGCCTGGCCGACGACGACGGCGTGGTCAGCCTGGACATCTGGCCGCTGAACGACCCGGAGGGCGGACGCTTTGACGTGGAGGCCAGCGGGCCCGGCTGCTTGAGCGTCTGGCTCGACTGGAACCGCGACGGGGCCATGGACCCGGCCAACGAGCTGGTCGTGGATCGGCAGGCGGTCGTCCAAGGCATGAACCCGGTGCTGTTCGACGTGCCGGACATGGAGTTCGAGCTCTCGGCGATCTATGACTTCAACACCCGCTTCCGCCTGATGCCGGACACCGACAACGACGGCTGCGCCAACGAGACCCTGGGCCTCGGCGGCCTTGTGGAAGGTGGCGAGGTGGAGGACTACGTGGTCTATGCGACGATCTACTACTACACGACCTGGGACGGCACCGAATGGAGCTACGGCGAGCCGGATTCCGATACCTACATCCTGCTGGATGGCGACTTGCAGTTTGTTGGACAGGTCTATGGCATCGGTATGACGGTCTTGCCGCAAATCAACGCGGGCGTGGGTCCGGGTGCCAAGCTCAACCTGGTGGGCCTTCAAGATGTCGGCAAGGCCATGAGGGTCCGGGTGATGCGGATACGCTGATCCGCCCCGGGCCAGATTTGGAACAAGACGCCGCGTCCGTTGTGGGATGCGGCGTCTTGTTTTTTGGTGTCAAAACAAATTGCATTTCATTTTGTCCATGATGCGTGGCCTTCAATGATGATAAGCCGTTGCTTTCGCTGGTGCTATGTTCTTGGCATTCATTTCCTCCCATTTGCTATCGCCTTGAAGGGCCTTGGTTTTCGCGTTGAACCCCTTCGGGGTTCTGGTTCGGGGTGGTTCTCTGCTCCCCGGATTTCATCCGGGGCTATCCACATTCAATCCCTTCGGGATTCGCGGGACTGCCCGATTTTGTTGCACGCTGGCACTTGGGGTGTTCCGACAATGAACGCAATTGGCTATCCGTCAAATCCTGACTGTCATGACAATGTCCATCGCGGGCTTGTCGCGCCCCTTCAGGGCTGGGCTTTTGGGGGCTTGCTCCCGTTGGGCTTCACCCATCGCTATGCTATTTCGCCCCTTCAGGGCTTTCGCGGCCAAGCCCAGGCATCCGAAAGGGGCGTAGCCCTGACATCTTCGTAGCATCGGGCCGCCACACACCTTTAAAAAGGGGCGTAGCCCTGGCATCTTATCCCGAGCTGCGTTCGGATATTTCAACTTTGAACGCAATTGGAAATCAGACAAATCCGGGCTGTCATGACAATGTCCATCGCGGGATTGTCGCGCCCCTTCAGGGCTGGACTGTTGGGGGCTTGTTCCCGATGGGCTTCACCCATCGCTATGATATTACGCCCCTTCGGGGCTTTCGCGACCAAGCGCGCTTCACCATCGAACGCATGTTGGAATTGCGGATAAGGCATTCATAACAAGTTGCTTTCGAGGGTGGCAAATACAAATCATCAGCATCCTGCGCTACCCGGCGCGTTTCTCGGTCATGATCTTCGACGAGGACTTCAACCTGTTGGGCGAGACCCTCATGCCCGAGCGAACCTACTACGCCTTCGGCTTCTTCGTGGCCCAGGAGGGCCTCTACTTCCAGCGGAGCCATCCCGACCACCCCGACTACACCGAGGACAGTCTTGTGTTCAGGCTCTTCAAACCCGTGCCCGTCCAGTAGCGGTTTTCCCGGCCAGTCATTCTTCTTCCAGTTTTTTTTCAAAAAGATTTGGTTGAGTCATTTTTTTTTTTTGATTTGCATCAAAAGTTTAACAATCTAATCTTTACGAGTATGAAAAAGCTGTTTTCAAAAGTCCTCATCGCGCTGGCCGTCGTGGCCGTTGCCGGAGGCATTTACACCAGCCAAGCGAAGGCGGACCGGGAAGAGTACATGGGCCTTTGCACGGAAGCGCCAGACGGAACCTGCATGTTTCCAGGGGGAAACGAATGCTACTGTGCTTCATGGTGATCTTTCAACGGAAAGGGACTGGACCAGTCTCTTTCCAAGCAACAATTCAAAAATGAAGAAACTGCCGATTCTGGTGTTTGCCGCGCTGGCCTCCTGTGGCTCGCCCACTCCACACCAAGAAGACAGTGGCCCAGGCCGCGGAGGGAAATACATACTTGAAGCCACAGACGAAACGCTGCGCTTCGCCCTAGACGAGACAACGCCGGTCTGGTCATTTTGCATGTTCCCGCACAATGAACGAGGTGGAAGAAGGTACCTCGCCTACCTGAACCAATCCCGAAACCAGATTCTTTTTTTTGACCTTGACAGCCAGGCGCTTTCGCATAGGGTGCAGCTCGCCTACGAAGGCACAAACAAGGTGGGGGAGGCCGTCGGGTTCAAAGTGCAAAGCCTGGATTCGATTTTCATCACCCCCATGCTGAACCCGACGATTTTCCTTGTCAACCGCGAGGGCGCCGTCCTGGCAAGTTACGAGTACGGCGAGCTGACCAACGGAATGCCTTTCGACGCAAGGTCGGGAAGCGGGATGGAAATCGCCTTCCATGACGGCGGCCTTTACATTCCGGCTCTGCTCCCTGGAGGATATGGCCAGCAAAACACCCAAGAAGAAAGGGAAAAACACAAAGTTTGTGCGGTTATGGACACTGCAAGCCGACAAGGCCGCGCGTTGGATTTCACTTTCCCGGGCGATTATTGGGACGGCGGGTTCAAGCCCATGTTTTACTCAAGGATTCTCGCCGGCGGGAAATTTATCTATTCGTTTTACTTCCACCACGACATCTTTGTGCTCAATCCTGGACATGACACTGTCATTAGAAAGGCCGCCAAGAGCGAATACCTCAGCGAATTTGTGCCTTGGAACTCCAACGAACAGCGTTTTGTCAACTACCTTGCCCAGGCCCCCCACTACCGCAACATCATCCACGACCCCTACCGCAAGCTCTACTACCGCATCGTCAACCACGCTTTCGAGTTGACCCCGGAAAGCGACGAGTTGGTGGAACTACGATACCCCGCCAAATTCTCGGTCATGATCCTCGACGAGGATTTCAACGTGTTGGGTGAGACCCTCATGCCCGAACGCACCTACTACGCCTATGGCTTCTTCGTGGCCCAGGAGGGCCTCTATTTTCAGCAAAGCCATCCCGACCACCCCGACTACACCGAGGACAGTCTTGTGTTCAGGCTCTTCAAACCCGTGCCCGTCCAGTAGCGGTTTTCCCGGCCAGCCGGTTTTCTTCAAAATAAATTTGGTTGAGTCATTTTCTTTTTTTTGATTTGCATCGAAAGTTTAATAATCATATCTTTACGAGTATGAAAAAGCTGTTTTCAAAAGCCCTCATCGCGCTGGCCGTCGTGGCCGTTGCCGGAGGCATTTTCTCCTCCAACGCGGAAGCCTACCGCGAGGATTACATGGGCGGCTGTCTCCAAGACGAGCAAGGCGTTTGCAGTATCGAAGGCGGCAACCAATGCTACTGCGGGGTATGGTGATCGCGAACCGGGCGGGGGAAAATCGCCCCCGCCCACTCAAAACCAATCGGAAAATGAAGCGGACCGCGGCATTTCTGGCTGCCTTGGCGCTGTTTTCCTGCCAAGGCCCCTCCGGGCAGGCGCCCCCCGCCGAGCAAAACGCCTCTTACCGCCTGGAGGCCACCGACGAGCGGATAAGCATCCCCCTCGACGAGGGCACACCCGTCACGTCGTTTTGCATGTTCCCATATTTTGCGCCGGACGGGACCCGCTACCTGGCCTACCTCAACGAGGGGCGGTTCGAGATCCTCTTCTTCGACCTAGACAAGCAGGCCCTCTCGCACCGCGTCACACTGGCCCAGGATGGCGAAAACAAGGTGGGTGAACCCAAGGGCTTCCGCGTCCTGAGCCTGGATTCCATTTTCGTGACCCCGGCCTTCACCACCGTGACCTTCCTGGTCAACCGCGAGGGCGAGGTCCTGGACCGCTTCGACTACGGCGAGCTGACCGGAGGGATGCCATTTTTCGCAAGGAGCGGCACAGGGATTGAGATGGACTTCGTTGGGAGTCGGATGTTCATCCCCTTGAGGTTCCCAGGCGGATACGGGGACATGGCCACGCAGGAGGAGCGCGAGCGGCACCGCCTGTGCGGGGTCTATGACACCGCGGCGCGCGCCGGGCAGTTCCTGGACTTCAGCTTCCCTGAGGACTACTGGGAAACCGGCTTCAAGCCCATGTCCTTTTCCCGCGTGCTGGCGAATGGGCGCTTCGCGTACTCCTTCTACTTCCACCACGACATCTTCCTGTGCGACCCCGAGCACGCCACGGTCGAGCGCAAGCCCGCCCGCAGCGCGCTCATCGAGGAGCTCCGCGCCTGGGACTACGAGGACGAGCGCTACCTGGAATACCTCACCTCGGCGCCGCAGTACCGCAACATCATCCACGACCCCTACCGGAAGCTCTACTACCGGCTGGTCAAGCACGCCTTCGCGCTGGAACCCGAGCATGACCTGCTCCGGGAGCTGCGCTACCCGGCGCGTTTCTCGGTCATGATCTTCGACGAGGACTTCAACCTGCTGGGCGAGACCCTCTTGCCCGAACGCACCTACTACGCCTATGGTTTCATCGTGGCCGAGGAGGGCCTCTATTTTCAGCAAAGCCACCCCGACCACCCCGACTTCACAGAGGACAGTCTGGTGTTCAGGCTCTTCAAACCCGTGCAAAATGAGATTTGAACTTCTTCTTCTTGCCATTTTGGCGCTGTTGATGCCAGCCTGCCAAAGCATTCATCCTGACACTGAAAAATTGGACCAAATCGTGGGCCTGGACAGCCTTGCTTCCGAGCTGCGCTTCGTTGTCCTCATTCCGGTATCGGGATGCGGTTCTTGTGTGGACAAGACCGTCGCTTTTTCGGAAAAACACCTTCACGATTCACGCTTTTTGGTTGTCGCGAGCGGAACGGATTACAAATCCACAGCCAACCATTTCGCGGACAGCCTCCGGGCCGCCGCCTCCTTGCGCATCGAAACACAAGGACGGGTTTCGCGGCTGAGCGCGTCCAGCCCAATGGTCTTTGAACTGGAAGAAAAGGCCATCAAAAATTCCTGGACAATTGACTACGAAACAGCCGATTCAATCTTTTCCGAAATCGAGCGTTCCTTGCGTTGAATCTGGCAAAAAAAACACAGGCTTTGGGCAAAACTAGCCCCAACATCGGTTTCGAGTTTCCAAAAAAACCTTAGATTCGCTACAAAAAGCAAACTTCCAGAAATTGAAAGAAAAGGTGCGAAGAACAGTTTTTTTGGTGTTGACAATGTTTTTGTGGGCCTCCTGTTCGCGACAGGAACCCACCAGCGCGCCGGAAGCACCTGCTCCCGCCCTTGAGGAAGCGGAAGTTTGGGTCGAAGTCCAGGCGCTGGACTCCACGGCCTTCGCCGAGGAAATCGTCAGCAACGGCAGGCTTCAGGCCCGGCAAAGGGCCGAGCTGCGGTTCAAGACGGGCGAGCTGCTGGTGGATTTGCCCGTGCGCAACGGCAGCCGCGTGGAACAGGGCCAACTGCTGGCCCGGCTGGACACGACGGTCCTGGCGCTGCGCCTCGACGAGGCCCGGGCGCGCCTGGCCCGCGCCGACTGGGAAATGCAAAACCTGCGCATCAGCTACGGCTACGCGGGCAAAGCCGACGACAGCATCCCCCCGCGCATCCTGCACAGCATGCGCGTGCAGTGCGACTGGTACGCCGCCCACAACGCCGTCCGGCAGAACGCGCTGGCCCTGAGCCAATCCGAACTGCGGGCGCCCTTTGCCGGAACGGTGGCCAACCTCAGCGCCAAGCCCTTCAACACCCTACAAGTGGGCGAGCCGTTCTGCACCCTGCTCGACGACAGCCGGCTAGAAGCGGTCTTTCTGGTCATGGAAGCCGACTTGCCCAAAATATCGGCAGGGCTAGAGGTAGAGGTCAAGACCTTGTCGGACAGCCTCTTGGCCCGAGGTTTCGTGAGCGTGGTGAATCCCACGGTTGGCCCGTCGGGCATGAGCGAGATCCGGGCCGATCTGGAGCCCTCGCCAGGTTTTTACGATGGCATGAACGTGGAAGTGCGGGTGCGGCGTTGGGTGCCCGGAAGCCTGCGCGTGCCCAAGGCGGCTTTGCAGGTCCGCGCCGGGCAAGAAGTGGTGTTCGTTTACGAAAATGGTCTTGCCAAGTGGCGAACCGTGAGGACGCAGGGACAAAACACCACGCATTATCGCGTCGTCGAGGGCCTGAAACCGGGCGACCAGGTCATCGTTTCTGGGAATTTGAACCTGGCGCACGATGCGAAAGTCAAACTGCGAACCCCCGAGCCATGACGCGGTTCCTGGTGGATAGGCCCGTTTCGGTGCTGATGGTCTTCGCGGCCGTCTGCCTGGCCGGATGGTTCGCCCTGGCGCGGCTGCCCGTATCGCTGATGCCCGAGATCGAACTGCCCGAAATCGTTGTTCGCCTGAGCCTGCCGGGCGCCTCGGTCCGCGAGGTGGAAGACGGCCTTACAAGGCTCGTCCGTGGACAGTTGGCGCAAGTATCTGGCCTTGAAGACATAAGCAGCGAATCAAGGCAAGGAGAGGCCACGATTTTCATGCGCTTCGGCTTCGACCACGACCTGCGCCAGGCTTTGCTCGAAACCAACGAGAAGCTGGATCGGCTTCTGCCCGGGCTTCCCAGGGACATTCCTCGCCCGCGGGTGCTCCGGGCCAGCGCTTCCGACCTGCCCATGTTCCACCTGCACGTCTATCGGGCCGATGGACGCGAAGACACCGCGGCGATGCTGGCCCTGAGCGACTTTTGCGAGCAAGTGGTGCGCCGCCGCATCGAGCAGTTGCCCGAGGTGGCCTTGGCCGATCTGACCGGGCTGGCCCTGCCGCAGCTCGAAATTGTGCCCGACCTTCGAAAAACACACAGCATGGGCCTCGATTTGGCCGACCTGGAACTGGCCCTGAACAGCCATAACCTTCGCGCCAGCAGTTTTCATGTTTATGACGGCCAACTCTTGCTTCCTGTCCGCTTTTCCAACCTGTTGCGTACTGCGGAGCAAGTCCGCCAGATTCCCGTTCCCGTGGGCGGACGCGTGATCCGCCTGGGCGAGCTGGCCAGCGTCCGCGAATCGCTGCAAAAGCAGACCGGAATGGCGCTGCACCAGGGCCAGCGGGCGGTGCAGTTGGCCGTGGTCAAGCAGGCGGATGCCAGCCTGTACGGCTTTTCGGACAAAATCGAGGAGCTAGTCGAATCGTTTCGGCAACAATCGCCGGAACTGCGTTTTGCCATCAGCCGCGACCAGAGTGCCTTGCTCGAACTGTCCATCCAAAACCTCTTGCAAAGCCTGGTCTGGGGCAGCGCGCTGGCCTTCGCCATTCTGCTGTTTTTCTTGCGCGACCTGCTCTCGGGGCTGCTCATTTTCTTTTCCCTGCCCGTCTCGCTCTTCGCTTCTTTCTTGTTTTTTCACCTTTCTGGCCTTTCGCTCAATCTGGTTTCGCTCTCGGGCCTAATCTTGGCCGTGGGCTTGATGATCGACAACGCCATCATCGTCATCGACAACATCAACCAGCACAAGGCCTTGGGCAAGACGCCAGCTGAGGCCGCCGCCGAGGGCACGTCGGAAGTCATCATGCCCTTGCTCATACTAAACCGCTCCCGAGACACTTGCTAATTTTTTGTACATTTGCAAAAAAAGAACGACTATGAAAACACACCCCCATTGCACCGA
>JAIFMG010000194.1 GCA_020048645.1 Bacteroidota bacterium
AAGGACATTTTTGTCCACGAAAGGCACGAAGAAAACGAAATTTTTTTGTCAAGGGCATTTTTTGTCCACGAAAGGCACGAAGAGCACGAAATTTTTTGTCAAGGGCATTTTTTGTCCACGAAAGGCACGAAGAATACGAAATTTTTTTGTCAAGGGCATTTTTTGTCCTCGAAAGGCACGAAGAACACGAAATTTTTTTGTCAAGGGCATTTTTTGTCCTCGAAAGGCACGAAGAACACGAAATTTTTGTCCAGGACATTTTTTGTCCACGAAAGGCACGAAGAACACGAAATTTTTTGTCAAGGACATTTTTGTCCACGAAAGGCACGAAGAACACGAAATTTTTTGTCCAGGACATTTTTTGTCCACGAAAGTCACGAACAGCACGAAAATTATTCTGTTCACGAAAAAAGCACATGGTTTTTTCTATGTGCATTGTGTTTTAAAATTATGTGCCTTGATGCTTTTGGGCGATGCTGGCCGTTTCCGCCAGGACGCGGGCCGGAGGGCTTCAGATTTCCGAAATCAGCACGCTGCTCATGCTGGTGCTGCCGTAGGCCATGCCCTCGATCGGGAAGCTGAGCTTGTCCTTGGGGCTTTTCAGGCCCAGGGCGCAGTGGTCGGGCGCGGGGATGGGCTGCCAATGGCCAGCGCCTGGGGCGAGGGGCTTTCCCGCGCCGCGGTTTTTCCTATCTTTGTTGGCAAATCCGACAAATCGAAAAAACGAGACCCCATGGAAAAAATCATCAGTGGAATACAGCAGGTGGGCGTGGGCATCCCCGACGTACACGAGGCCTTCGCCTGGTACCGCCGCAACTTCGGCATGGACATCCCCATGTTCGACGCGCCCGGCATCGCCGACCTGATGCTTCCCTACACGGGCAACATGCCCCAGGAGCGCCACGCCATCCTGGCCATCAACATGCAGGGCGGCGGCGGCTTCGAGATCTGGCAGTACCTCAGCCGCGTGCCCGAGGCGCCCAAGTTCGAGCTCCAGCTCGGCGACCTGGGCATCTACGTCTGCAAGATCAAGTCCAAGAACGTCCGCGCCACCTACTCCGCCTACAAGACCCGCCGCCTCGACCTGGTGGGCGAGCTTTCGCGCACTCCCTGGGGAACCGAGCACTTCTTCGTCCGCGACCCCTGGGGCAACCTGTTCGAGGTCGAGGACTTCCCGCACTTTTTCAGCGACTACCGCACCTCCCTCACCGGCGGGCCTTCTGGGGCCATGCTGGGCGTTTCCAACATCGACAAGTCGATGGCCTTCTACGAGAAGGTCCTCGGCTACGACACCGTGCTGCACGACGAGGAAGGCAGTTTCGCCGACCTGGCGGCCCTGCCCGGAGGCACCGGCCATTTCCGCCGCGTCCTGCTCGGGCACGGAAAGCCCCGCACCGGGCCCTTCTCCGAGCTGATGGGTCCCAGTCGCATCGAGCTGGTGCAGGCCCTCGACCGCCCGGCCCGCAAGATCTACGAGAACCGCTTCTGGGGCGACCTCGGCTTCATCCACCTCTGCTTCGACGTGGTCGGCATGGAGCGCCTGCGGGCGGACGTCGTGGCGGCAGGCCAGCAGTTCACCGTCGATTCGGGCGGGGCGTTCGACATGGGCGAGGCCGCCGGGCGCTTCGCCTACACCGAGGACCCCGACGGAACCCTGATCGAGCTGGTCGAGACCTACAAGATCCCCATCGCCAAGCAGTTCGGCATCTTCCTGGACCTCACCAAGCGCGCGCCCGAGAAGCCCCTGCCCAAATCCATGCTCAAGGCCCTGGCCCTCAACCGCGTCAAGGGATAGGCGCCAGCCGTTTTTACCGCATCGAAACTTCGCCCCAAAGCCCGAGCCCTTGGCCGGACTTTGGGGCTTCTGCGTCGCCCAGCGCGGGCATCGGCCTTTTGCAGCGGCTTTTGAGGCCGCCACGCGCTGGCTTTGCATCGAAGCCCAAGCGCGTGGAGAGCCCAAGCGGCACCGAGCCAGAAGAGAACAAAAGCCAGAAAAATCGTCCTGGAGCTTGCTTTTCCAAGGTCTAAGTTGTAGCTTTGTCTCTAGCCAGCCGCAAACACCCGATGAAGAGGCCGCCCTTCAAAATCGCCGATGTCCAGGTCCAAAAGCCTGCCAAACCTCCTCATGCTGTCGAATGGAACGTTCGGCAACGGTGCGATTTTGGGAGCTTTGCATTCGATGCTTGTGGGTAGCCACCAAGATACTGCAAGCAATGGCTGTGTGCTGATTTGCGAAACATTGACAAGTTCTTGACCCAAACGATTCATTAAGAACCCAACATGAGTGTGCTAACCGTTCAAATACCAGATAGCTTGAAAATGAGTGATTTTGAGCTAAAGATGCTGTTAGCATCAAAACTATTTGAAGAGGGCAAATTGAGCTCTGGACAAGCAGCGGAATTGGTAGGTATAACCAAAAGATCTTTTGTTGAGCTGCTTGGCAGGTACAATGTTTCCTTGTTCGGATATGATTATGAAGAGTTAGAAGAGGACGTGAAGAATGCCTGAAAAGATAATTATCTCAGGCACAAGCAGCTTGATCGCCCTAACCAATATCGGTGAAATAGAACTGCTGAAGAGGGTATATGGAGAAGTCGTGATAACACCAGAAATCGCAGAAGAATACGGGCTTGGAACTCCAGATTGGATAAGGGTTGAAAAAATAAAGGATGCACAAAAAATCAAGTTGCTGAACCTTGAATTGGATAAGGGTGAGTCGAGTGGAATAGCATTGGCCTTAGAAAACGAATCCAGCTTATTGATTATTGATGAAAAAAAGGGACGGGGGATAGCTAACAAATTGGGAATCAAAATTACAGGCATCTTGGGGGTGATGATAAGAGCAAAAGAAATAGGAGTTCTAAACCGAATAAAGCCCATTATCGAAAAATTGGAAGGTGTTGATTTCAGAATGTCAGAAGGACTCAAGGATCAAATTTTGAAAAGAGTAGGAGAGTAAACAAAATGAAACTTTAACAAGGCTAGATTCCATGCCGCAAACCACACTGGAAGAAATCATCTTAAAGTATGCCCAGATGAACAAGGCTCATCCCTTTATGGAAGGCAATGGCAGAAGCACCCGCATATGGCTGGATTTGATGCTGAAAAAGCACCTGATACCCAACCGCTATCAAACGTGAGAGATTGATGTTTAGGTCTAGGTTTTCGCATTGAACCCCTACGGGGTTCTGGTTCCGGTGTGGTTCGTTGATCCCCGGATTTCGTCCGTGGCTATTGGTATTCCATCCCTTCGGGATGGGCATGGCAGCCCTCTTTTGTCGAAAAATGATGTTTCGTATCTTTCAACAACGAGCGCGGTTTGTATCGACCTTGATAGCAACTTGGTATGAGGCTGCCCATAAGCCCCCCCCTGACCAAGATACCCGCGTGCGCCGTGAAAAACCGCCTCGGCAGTTTCTTTTCGACGATTTAGTTTGTAGATTTGGAAATGAAACACCCGATGAACAGGCTGCCTTTGACGATCGCGGATTTCAAGGGGCTAGGCGCGACGGGCATAGCCTCCCGAACTTCCAGAGCCTGCCCATTCGAAGGTCCGACGGATAGTGTAAAACGAAGGACAGGCATTGGATGAAAAAATGCAATTGCTCACTTCGACCCATTTAGAGAAAGGGCAGAAAGCCAATGGGTTGGATGAAGTGATAAGACAATATTTGGCAACAATTGGCTATGAGTTCTAAAACCAAAATATCCATTCGATTCTTCGGCGAGCGTGAGGTACGTGCCGTTTGGGATGATGAACACTCCAAGTGGTGGTTTAGCGTGTTGGACATTGTGGGCGTGCTAAACGAAGAACCCGACTACCCAAAAGTTAGAAACTATTGGAAATACCTCAAGGCTAAACTAAAAAAAGAAAACAGTCAGTTGGTTAGTGCCACTACCCAACTGAAGCTAACTGCTTCCGACGGCAAAAAGTACAGAACCGATATGTTGGATAGTGAGGGGATTGTTGAACTATCCAAAATTTTTCCCAACAACAAAGCTGCAAAGTTTTTGGATTGGTTTCTTTACAGCGATACCAGCATTGACGGGCAAAGCAAAAAGAAGGCCTATACCCTTTTTGAAAGCAATTTGATCAATGAATTTGAAGTAGGCACCTGCAAGGGCTTACAACAAATACACGCATACCTTTTTGGTGGCTTGTATGATTTTGCGGGGCAAATCAGGACAAAAAGCATTTCAAAGGGAGGTTATCAATTTGTGTATGCCCAGCACTTAAAAAGCACATTGCAACAAATAGATTCCATGTCGCAGACCACACTGGAAGAAATCATCGTAAAGTATGCCGAGATGAACAAGGCTCATCCCTTTATGGAAGGCAATGGCAGAAGCACCAGAATCTGGCTGGATTTGATGCTGAAAAAGCACCTGAGATGCTGTGTGGACTGGAGCAAAATACCCAAAGTGGACTATATGAACGCGATGATAATCAGCACCGTGGACAGCAGCGAAATTTTGAAACTCATTGAGCGTGCCTTAACCACCGATATACACAGCCGCGAAATGTATATGAAAGGCATTGACTACTCGTACTACTATGAAGAAAATTAAGCTCCCAAACCTTGGTTTGCCTGCCACTTTCAACCCGTAGGGCTTGTACCCAATTGCGTTCAAAGCTGAAATTCCCGAACCACCGAACATAACATCAAGCAACCCTTGCCAGCCCTAGGATTTCTGGATCAATAAGGTAATAAGGTTGTCTTCATTACGGGTTAGAATTTCTACTAAGGTTTTATCGTAGAAAGAGTGACAAGACCTTATTTTTGGGTAAAACCTTAGTAGCAAATCAATTGGCGGAGTCAAAATAACCTTATTGCCTTATTTTGACCCATGAATTTGTAAAATAACATGGATCAAAAGACAAGTTTTCTTGAAAATCAGCTTATCCAGCAAAATCGATATATCCGCCTACTCATTTTTCCTGGCAATGTAGAATCCATAGCTGAAATAGTCTTTGAATTTCAGGTACAAGTCGATTTCAAATTTGTGATCGTCAACAACTTGCCTTGCAAGTTCGGAGTTGTTGTTTCTTTCCAGAAACTCCTTGAATCGTGCTTGCAACGGCTTGTAGTAATTTTCAATCCAACTGCTTTGTGCCAAGTAAAAATATCCAACGAGGGTGTATCCGCTGTTTTCCAGTATTTTTATTTTGTTTGAAGCCATGTCGATTTCGGGATACTCGTGCTTCCAAAAGGAGTCGATTTCCTTGGGTCGGGAATTGGTTGTCCATGTGATTTCGCTGACCGCCAAATAGCCGCCATTTTTGAGATAGTCTTTCCAATGGGTGATTCCGTTCTTGAATCCAACATTGTAAATCGAACCTTCCGACCAGATGATGTCAAACTCTTCATGGGCAAAAGTCAATTCGTGCATTGACATTTGAAGGGTGGTGATTTTGCTTTTCAGCTCAAGTTTTCCGGATTTCTCGTTCAACTCGTCCAGAAATTCCGAGAACAAGTCCACCGCGACGATTTCTCCGTCCAAGCGCTTGGCGAGCGTGAGCGTCTGCCCACCAGAACCACAGCCAATGTCAGCGATCCTCAATTTTCTGCCCTTGGGCAAGTCCATGCAGTCCAGAGCCTTGAGCGTTTCTTTTTCGCTTCCGGGACCCTGCCGTTCTGAGTTTCGGTGCAGGTCAACGATCAATTCTATTTCTGTCATTTTGTTGTTGGTTTTGGTCGAAGCTCGTCTGTCAGTCTTTGTCACCACGAAGTTGCTCAACTGCCAAGCCTGCGTCTTCTGCGGTTTCTTGGTGGGTCAAATTGCGCTTGGTTAGATTTTTCGCAATCGCAATTCTCTCTTTTGTTTCATTTATTCTGTTTGAAGTTGACTTTGTCGCGATTGGAACCGAGGCCATTTCTTCCACCCAATTCGTAACCCTAAGCACAGTTGTGGATTGAGGAAGGGAAGCCTGTTCTTGGGCTGGGAGGAAGGATTCGACGAAAGCCAAAGCTACGAACAAAAATTTGGACCATCAACTTCCTTGACGAAATTTTCAGGGCTTGAAACCGGGTGGGGGGGCGTGGGCCTGGGGATGCGCGAAGCATGGGCTGCCGATCGAGAAAGCTGGTTGTCAAGGAACTGGGCGAAATTTGGACATGCTGAATCTCGGAGGAGCCAAAGTCAATTGAGAGCATTCGACGACCAATCTTGTCAGACCGTCTCCAGCGGCAGGTCGAAGTGGAAGCGCGAGCCGACCCCGACGGTGGACTCGAGCCGGATGCTTCCGCCCTGGCCTTCGACAAGGGCCTTGCAGATGCTCAGGCCGATGCCCGTGCCGCCGAAGTTGCGGCTCAGGGAGTTGTCGGCCTGGTGGAAGATGTCGAAGATGCGCTCGTGCTGGTCGGGGCGGATGCCGATGCCGGTGTCTTCGACGTAGAACTCCAGGCGCTGGCCGCGGAGCTGGTAGCCGAACTCGACCTTGCCGACCTCGGTGAACTTGATGGCGTTGCCCAGCAGGTGGGTGAGGATCTGGCGCAGCCTGTCGAAGTCGAGGCAGACCTGGAACTCGTCCGAATCGATGGCCTCGTAGAGGACCAGGTGGACGCGCTGGACGGACTCGCGGCTGAGGCTCATGCGGAAGTTGTCGTGGATCTCGCGCAAGAAGGGGTTGAGGGGGCGGCATTGCTTGTGGAACTCGACCTGCTGGGTGTGGAGCTGCGAGAGCTCGACCATGTCGTTGATCACGTGCAGGAGCTGGTTGCCGCTGGCGTCGATGATGTCGAGGTACTTGAGGGCGCGCTGGGGCAGTCCGGGGCTTTCGCGGATCATGGCGGCGAAGCCGATGATGCCGTTCATGGGCGTGCGGATCTCGTGCGAGAGGTTGGCCAGGAAGGCGCTTTTGAGGGCGTTGGCCTGCTCGGCCTCGCGCTGGGCCTGGCGGAGCTTCTCCTGGGTGGCCTGCTGCTCTTGCAGGGCCTCCTTGAGCATCATCGTCCGTTGCTGCACCTTCCGTTGGAGCTGCCGGTTCCAGAGCACGACCCCGCCGACCAGCAGGGCGGCCAGCACGGCAAGGCCCAGCAGCCAGTGCAGGAGCCGCTCGTCGTGCGTGCGCGGGGCGAAGACGAAGCCGTCGAGCCGGGCCATGTCGAGCTCCCGTTCGGGGTAGAGCCGGACGATGGTGCGGGCGATGTCCTCGACGCGCTCGGGCTTGACGGTGCCGATGGGCGCGACCTCGGCCTCCACGAAGTGGCGCATGGCCAGCGCCTCGGCCACGAGCTGCTCGGGCCTGAGGCGGGCGCCGTAGCGCAGGATGGCGACTTCGGCGGCCCGCTGGGGGTCGGCCAGGGCCTGCTCCCAGCCGCGGCGTGTGGCGTCCCAGAAGCGGGTGATGGCCTTGGGCGAGCGCTTGCGCAGGTCTTCGTGGCAGACCACCAGGTCGCCGTAGAAGTCGGCGCCTTGCTCGTGGGCAGGCAGGGACACCACTTTCAGGCCCTCGAGGGCGAAGTAGGTCATCTCGTGGGAGGCGTAGGCCGTCGTCGCGTCGGCCAGGCTGTCGCGGATCATCCGCAGGGCGTCGCCGTCGTTGGGCACGAAGCGGATGCGCCCGGGGTCGAGGCCGTTGTGCTCGAGCATGGCCTTCAGGGAGATGCGCCCCTGGTTCTCGCTGGCCACGATGGCCTTGTCGAGCAGGTCGTTGGCGCTCTTGATGCTGTTCTGGGCCGTGGTGAGCACCACGTAGGGCGAGTGCTGGAACAGGCTTGCCACGAGCACCAGCGGCTCGCCTTCGAGGCGCTTGAGGATGGCTATCTCGTCGCAGATGGCCAGGTCGGCCCTGCCTTCGAGCACGGCCTCGTAGTCGCTGATGCCCGGCCCGCCTTCCAGGAGGCTGACGGCCAGCCCGGCCTCGCGGTAGTAGCCGAGCTCCTGGGCCATGTAGTAGCCGGCGAACTGGAACTGGTGGGTCCACTTGAGCTGCACCCGAAGGCTGTCTTGCGCAGCGGCCAGCGTGGGCAGGGCCAGGCCGAAAGCCAGCAGGAGGGCGAGCCCTGCCGATGGGCGGGCCTTGGCCTTTCGCGGCGGGCGAAGGCTTGTTGGGGGTGGGGGCTCGGCTTGGGATGGCATGGTTTGGTTCGGAATGGCACCCGCAAAATAGGCCATTCCCCAAATTTCTCCAAAAGCAGGCCTTTCAGGGAAGCGCGACGGCTTCGAGCGACTCGAGGAGCTCGGCGGGAGTCGTTCCCGCGGCCTGGGCCACGGAGCGCAGGCTGCTGGTCGGTCCGGCCACGATGCCTCGGTCGCGCAGGCTGGCCACCAGGGCTTCGGGCGTGGTGCCGAGCAGCGTGGCGACCTCGGCGAGGGTCATGCGGCCCAGGCCGGCGCCTTGGCCTTGTGGCTCGGGGGCTTGGGCGCTTTCGGGCGCCGCCGCCGCGGGCAGGCTGACGCGGGGGCGCGGCTCGGCCTCGGCCTGCCATTGGCCTTTGGCCCAGTCGCCGATCTGCATCACCCCCAGGAAAGGCTGCCAGTTGAGGTAGGTGCCCGCGAAGATGCCCACGGTCAGGGCCATCGAGAGCCAGAACTCGCGCTTGCGGTGCAGGCCGTCCAGGCGCTTGGTTTTCAGGTACGACCAGAAGGCCCTCCAGTTGAAGCTGAACAGGTGCAGGAAGCCGAAAGTGGCGAACACGTAGGAGAATATCGTGTGGAACACCTGCCATTGCCCCCTGTTGAGCAGCAGCAGGTGCCAGTCGAGGCTGTTGGCCACGCGCCCATGCGGGGCGATGTAGAGGATGAATCCGGATACGAACATGATCGCGAACGACCAGGCCAAGCCGAAGCTGATGAAGCTGCGCCAGAAAAAAGGTCTTTTGGCAATGGCAGGCTCTTCCATAGGGCAATTGGATGTTGGTTGTGGACATCAAATTTACCCAAAATTCGCGAGCTTTCGACGCCTCGGGCCTAGTTTCCCGCTTCGGCGGCCTTGGGCAGGACCAGGCGGAAGGAGGCCCACTCGCCCTCGGCGGAGCTGGCCAGCACCTGTCCGCGGTGGGCCTTGGCGATGTCCTGCGCCACGTAGAGGCCCAGCCCCGTGGCCTCGGAGGTGGGCTTGGTGGTGAAGAGCGGGTCGAAGATCTTGGCCAGGTTGGCCGCGGGGATGCCCATGCCGTTGTCGCGCAGCTCGACCCAGACCTGCTGCGGGTCCTGCCCGGTGGCCACGCTCAGCGCGGGCAGGAAGGCGGGCTGGCGCTTCTGCTTCTGGGCCAGCGACTGGAAGGCGTTCTTGGCCAGGGCCGCGAAGAGCTGCCGCAGGTCGGGGGCGAACAGGGGCAGCTCGGGCAGGGCTTCCGGGCAATGCCATTCCAGCTTGGGGGCGACTTCGGCGGCGTGGGCCTGGGCCTGCTCGCGCAGGGCGTCCTCGAGCAGGGGCAGGAGAGGGGTGGGGCGGAAGTCGAGCTTCTTGTGCTTGAGCAGGGCCTCCATCTCCTTGATGATGCGGGTGGCCGTCTTGCCGTGGCTGAGGATCTTGGCCATGTTGTCGGCGGCCATTTGCCGGACCTGGTCCAGCTCGTCGGCCAGCTCGAGGGCGGCCTCGGCCTCCGGGGGCAGCTCCTTGCGCAGCTCCTGGAGCAGCTCGCCGGTTTCCTGGAGCAGCTCGCCGCTGACTTCCGAGAAGTTGTTGATGTAGTTGAGCGGGTTGATGACCCGGTCCACGATGCCCTGGGTCAGGGTGCCGATGGACGCCATTTTCTCTTTGCGGACCAGCTCCTCCTGGGTCTCGCGCAGGTGCTTGAGCGTGGCCTCTAGGTTGGCCAGCAGTTGGGTCTTGATGTAGGCCGCCACCAGGTGCTCGCGCAGGTTGCCCAGCAGGTTGAGGGTGGATTGTCGAAATCCCTGCCGGCTTTGCAGGATGAAGAATCCCTCGGTGATCTGCTCCTTGTCCTGTACGTCCACCTCCAGGATGACCCGGTGCAGCTCGAGCCCGCCTTCCTGGGCCTGGGCCAGGAACAGGCCCTGGTCCACGACGCGGCCCTGGGCGAAGAACTCGGCCTGGATGGCCTCGGGCGTCCATTGCCGTTCGAGCTGGTCCCAGTGGTGGGCGGCCCGGCGGTCGTAGCCTCGGCGCTCGGGGTTCCAGAGCAGCAGGGCGCAGGCCTCGACGCCCTCGACCTGGCCGAGGTTCTCGGTGATGGACTGCATCAGGCGCTCGAACTGCACCTCGTTGTTGATGGTCTGGACGATGTGGTCGATCTTCTCGAGCTGCTCGTTCTTGAGGGCGAGCTCCTCGGCCTGCTGCTGGATTTCCTCCTTTTGTTCCTCCACCGAGCGCTTCTGGTGCTCGATTTCCTCTTTCTGCTTGGTCAGGATGTGGTTCTTGAAAAGGATTTCGTTTTGCTGCTCTTTGAGCAGGAGGTTGGCGCGGCGGCGGGCCCGGTTGCTGCTGATCAGGATGAAGGCCAGCAGGCTGAGCAGGACCAGGCCCACGAGCACGGCCGTCACCACGGCGTTCTGCCGCTCGATGGTGGCCTGCTGCACCAGCTTGTCCTTGCGCAGCAGCTCGTTCTCCTTCTCCTTCTGCTCCGAGTCGAAGCGGGCCTGCATCTCGGCCATGGCCTTGTCCTGCTCCAGGTTCCAGAGGCTGTCCTTGATGGTGAAGAACCGGACGTGGTGCGCCAGGGCCTCGGCCAGGCGCCCCTGCCGCTGGTCGAGCCGCGAGAGCAGCCGGTGGCAGTCCATCGCGATGGGCGCGGCGCCGATCTGCTCGGCCACGCCGACGGCGTCCTGGAGCAACTGCCGGGCGCGCTCGTCCTGCTCCATGTCGAGCAGCAGCGAGCCGAGGTTGAGCTGGTTCTTGAGGGCCCCGCCGAGGTCGCCGAGCTGGAGTTGGAGGGCCAGGGTCTGCTCGTAGCGCTCGAGGGCCTCCTGCCGCAGCCCTTGGGCCAGCATCACGTCGGCGATGTTGCCCATGACGTTGGCCTGCCCGAGGCTGTCGCCCAGCTCCACCTTGATGCGCAGGGCTTTCTCGAAGGCCGCGAGGGCCTTCTCGTGCTCGCCCAGGTGGTTCAGGATGATGCCGATGTTGTTGTGGGAGCTGCTCTGCCCCGGCAGGTCGCCCAGCTTTTCCTTGATGGCCAGCGACTTGTCGTTGTACTCCAGGGCCTTGTCGAACCGCATGTCGTTCTTGTAGATGATGGCGATGTTGTTGAGCACCCGGCTCTGGCCCTGGAGGTCGCCCATCTTCTCATAAACCTTCAGCGCGTCCAGGAAGTGTCCCAGGGCCTTGGGGCTGTTGCCCGACTGGTACGCGGCGTTCCCGGCCAGGCGGTGGGCGTCGGCCTTGCCCACGAGGTCGCCCGCGGTCTCGGCCACCTGGGCGGCCCGGTTGGCCACTTTCTCGGCGTATTCGGGGGCTTGGCGGTAGTTGGCGTCGGCGATGCCCAGCAGGTGGGCCAAGGTCGCGGTGTCGGCCGGAACGGTCTCTAGCCACAGCTTGAGGCTGTCCCAGTCGGGCGTGACCGGCTGGGCCCTGCCCGCCGGGGCGGCCAGCAGCAGCGGCAGGAAAAGGAGCAGCAGGGCGCGCACGAGGTTTTTCAAGCCATTGGTGGGTTGGAGGTTCGAGGCATCAAAGTAAGCAATTCGGCAGAAACGCCCGAGGCCATCGGCTCGGAATGCCTGAGAACTTTGCCGCGTGCGGAAGCCCTGGCCCGGAAGGCTTCCGCGCGGCTTTCGCGGCCAGCGGGCAGGGCTTCCGGGCCGTTCGGGCTTCAAGAACCGCGCCAGCGCGAAGTTTTCGGGTGGCACGTCATCTGCCGCCCGCCAGGCCTCGGTTCCCCGGCGCCTGCTCAGCCCGGTCTTCGGCGGACTGAAGTCCGCCGCTATTGATTTTGCCGCCGCGGGCTGGCGCGGCCTGGTCGCGGCGGACTGAAGTCCGCCGCTATTGATTTTGCCGCTGCGGGCTGGCGCGGCTTGGTTGCGGCGGACTGAAGTCCGCCGCTATTGATTTTGTCGCCGCGGGCTGGCGCGGCCTGGTCGCGGCGGACTGAAGTCCGCCGCTATTGATTTTGTCGCCGTTGGCTGGCACGGCCTGGTTGCGGCGAAATGAAGTCCGCCGCTATTGATTTTGCCGCCGCGGGCTGGCGCGGCCTGGTTGCGGCGAAATGAAGGCCACGCCCCGCGGCGCTCTTCACAAGCCCCGAAGGGGCGAAATGATTGTAGCAACGAAGCCAACCCCCAAAACAGCCCCGAAGGGGCGAAATGATTGCAGCAACGAAGCCAACCCCCAAAACAGCCCCGAAGGGGCGACATGATTGCAGCAACGAAGCCAACCGCCAAAACAGCCCCGAAGGGGCGACATGATTGTAGCAACGAAGCCAACCACCCAAACAGCCCCGAAGGGGCGACATGATTCAAATCATGGCAGGCGCGTTTTCATGGATGTGGAAAAAATGTTCGTCCCCTAGGCTCCCAAACCCTTTGGTTCAAAACCTCTTTCGCGCCCCGCGTGCCTTTCGTGGACAAAGATTTTTTCGTGCTTTTCGTGCCTTTCGTGGACAAAGATATTTCTAGTGCCTTTCGTGGAAAAAAGAATTTCGTAAGATACCCCTTGGCAGGCACAAAACGAAAGATTTGGAGGAGCATGACTTCCATTCGGGCTATCTTTCTGCCTCACCAAAAACGACTTGCCATGCGAAATGAACCAAGAAAAATCGTGTTGTTGAGCGGAGCCTCTTCCGGGATCGGCCTGGCCACGGCCCGGCTGCTGGCCGCGGAGGGCTACGGCCTGGTGCTCGTGGCGCGGCGTGCCGATCGGCTGGCGGCGCTGGCCGAAGAGCTCGCGCCCTTGGCGCCGGTCTGGACCCAGGCGCTGGACCTGCGCGACAAGGAGGGCGTGCTCTCGCTCCCGGCCCGCCTGCCCGAGGACTTCGCGCGGGTGGACGTGCTCATCAACAACGCCGGCGCCGGCCTTGGCGTGGGCCCGATCCACGAGGCCGACCTGGACCATTGGGACGCGACTTTGGACTTGAACGTCAAGGGCTTGCTCTACCTCACCCGCGCTTTCACTCCAGGCATGGTGGCCCGCGGGGCGGGGCATGTGGTCAACATCGGCTCGGTGGCCAGCCGCGAGGTGGCCCCGGGCTGCAACGTCTATTGCGCCAGCAAGCACGCCGTCGAGGCCCTGACCAAGGCCACGCGGCTGGACCTGCTGCCGCATGGCATCCGCGTCACGCAGATCAGCCCTGGCATGGTCCAGACCGAGTTCACCCTGGCGCGGCACCAGGGCGACGCGCAGAAGGCCATGCAGAGCTACCAGGGCTACCAGCCGCTCGACCCGGCGGACGTGGCCCAGGCCATCCTCTTCGCCCTGAGCCGCCCCGCGAACGTCAACATCAACGACATCGTGCTGACCTGCCTGGCCCAGGCCGACATCAACCACATCCTCAAGCGCTGAGGCAGGCCGCCACGGAGCGAGAAGCCCGCCCAGGAAAACAGGTTCCTGGGCGGGCCGGAGGTTCAGGGCCGTCGGGGTGAGGCTCAGTTCATGGTGCCTTCGACGGTCTCGAGCACGATGTGGGACACTCCATCGTTCACTTCTTCGTAGAAGTAGGCGAAACTGAAGGTCTTGGTGGCGCTGATGAAGGCGCCGTGGTACATGGAGCCGCCAAGGTCCCAGTAGTTCTCGCCCGCGATGGTGAAGTCCGTCGAGGGCGTCTGGCTGGGGATGTCGAAGGCGAATCCGTTGCCGGCGGCGAGCACCTTGTCGCAGAGGATGGCATCGCCCTCATAGACGAGCTCGACGGCGGCGGTGTTGGTGGCGTGCTTGCGGACCTGGAAGGTCGCGGCCGCGTTTGCTCCGAGGGGGATCCAGCCGCCGTTCTCGTCTTTGAGGTAGAGGTCGGAGGTTCCGGTGAAGCTGCCCACGGCTTGGTCGCGCAGGTCAACTTCTTCCTCTTCTTCTTTGCAACCCGACATTGATGTGGCCAATGTGGCGGCCACGGCCATGAGCACGAGGAATTTTTTCATGTCAAATTGTTTTAAATCAAAAATTTAGAAGGTGTTCCTGAAAGCCAGGCTTCAACCGCGGCTGATCACGATGAAGGCATGGATGATGCCGGGAAGGCCGAAGAAGAAGGTCCAGAGCAGGTTGAACAAGGTGGGCTTTTGCCAGTCGGTGGCCAGGCCTACGGCCAAGGGGGGGATGAAGATGGCCAGGATGTAGAGCACGGCCTTGGACGGGGCCACGGCGCCTTCGGAGTCTTGGAAGGCCTTGAGCTCGGCATGGGCGATGCGCGCCAGCTTGATGCGCTCGACCAAGGGCAGGTCGGCGACCTTGGCCTGAAGGTCGGCCTTGTCGAAATTTTCCATGCGCTCGGCGTAGGCGAGCATGGCCTGCGCGTCGGTGGGCTTGTCGAGGTCCATCGAGTTGGCCCGGGCCAGCGTTCCGCTGAAGACCAGCGCCAGCAGCGCCAGCATGACTTTGAATTGCTTCATGTTGAAAAGGTTTTTGTGAATGAATGGTGGTTGTGAAAAAAACGCCTTCGCGAGGCTTACTTTTGCTTGCGTATGATTTCGCCAATCTCGCGCAACTGGTTGGCCACCAGCTTCATCTGCGAGAAGAGGTATTCTTGGAAGTTGGCCACTGCCTCTACCTTGTCGTTGAGGTTGGAGAGGCTCTTCCTCAGGTCGTCCTGGCCGGGGGGCAGGTCCTGGCCGAGGCCGAGGAGCTCGTCGAGCTCGAGCTCGAGGATCTCGGCGATGCGGCTGAGGCGGTCGATGGTGATCTTGGCCTTTCCCCGCTCGATGCGCCCGTAGTTGACCGAGTCGATGCCCAGCTCGATGCCCATGCCCTCCTGCGTGAGGCCCTTGAGTTCGCGGTATTTCCTGATTCTTTCGTGCAGCTCCATGATGACGCGAATTTAGGGGCCGCGGGGCGTGGCCATGCTTCGCGAATCGTTCTTCTTTCGGCAAAAAACGAATAACAGCCGATAGAATATTCTTCGCGGCCTGCGAGAAGCGCCCATCGCTGGCCGGGGCGGGCTTCGAAAAGCGAAAGCCCCCGGGGGTCGTTCCGGGGGCTTCGTGGGGCAGGGGTGGGGGCTCTTGTCCTGCTAGGCCATGACGGCCAGCCGCTCGCGGTTGCTGGCCACGAGCAGTACGTCCTGGTTGACGATTTCCTCGACGACGATGGAGGTGCCTGGCGCGAGGTCGTGGCCGGCCTCGGTCATGGCCTTCAGCTCGCGGAAACCGCCCTGGACGCGGATCTTGACAGAGCCGAGGTCGGAGCGGTTGGCGGGCACGGTCAGGTAAACGCGTCCGGTCTTGCGGCGGGTGTTCTCGATGAGGAAGCGGCTCTCGTGGTCGATCTGGGCGCTGAGCATGCGCAGGAGCTTGCAGAGGAAGAGGCCGATGGCGGCGGCTCCGATTCCGGCCCCGAGCTGGGGCGCCCAGCCGTGGGGAGTGCCCTGGAGGGACAGCATGGCCCATCCCATGAAGGCCATGGCCGCCCAGGCCGCCATCCAGTCGGCGGGCTTGGGCTCGGGCGGGGTCTGCTGGGACAGCTCGAAGTTGCGCTCGGTGCGCACGTCGATGTCGAGCTGGCCGAAGAAGCGGAGCAGGCTGGCCAGGAGCAGGGGCGAGGCCAGCAGGGCCAGGCTCAGGCCGAGGTCGGCCAGGTCGAGGGCGCCGTCGCCGTAGATCTGCAGGAAGATGGAGTTGGGCATGGGCGGATGGGTTTTGGCCGCGGGGCTTCCGGCAGCCTTTTGCCGCGAATATAGCAGCTTGCGCTGTCAAATCCGCCGAATGTCCCGAACATTTTCGCCGATGCCGTTCTCGCGGGGCCTGGCGGCCTTCGCTCGGACCTAGATTTTGGTTCGGGTTTTTGACTTTCGGAAAGAAGTGATACCTTTGCGTTTATGTTTAACCACTAACAATAAGTAAGGATTCAAAATTAGCTTACATTAAGTATGAAATTAATGTCCAAATGAATATGTGCTTGTTCCTCATCCCATAAATTATATTACA
>JAIFMG010000189.1 GCA_020048645.1 Bacteroidota bacterium
CATTCATTCCGTTGATGCGCCACAAAACCCCCACAGGCGAATTGCCACGAATCACAATATCGTTTCGACTGTCGTCGGGGGCACTTACGCCTGCAAAATTTGCCGCCAAACGTGCCGCATCGCTTCGTCCGCCCGAATATCGGTTTACTTCTTCCATTGAGAATGTGCGCGCACTGATTGAGGTCAGATTGTTGATGGTCTTATCTTTCCGGTTTCCGTTCACCACAATTTCATCCAGATTTGTAACACTCTCTTCCATTTCAACATCCAATATGGTTTCCTTTCCCGATGTAACAATTACATTCGGAATTAGAACCTCTTTATATCCCAAAAATGAGATTTTGATTTCGTATCTACCTGGCGATAATTCTGAGATTTTGTAATTTCCGCTTGCATCGGTCAATGTTCCGGCATTATTTGTACCGTTGACTATCTGAATCGTAGCCCCGGGGAGTGTGGATTGCGAAAGTTTGTCGGTAACCACCCCGCGAATATTTTGCTTGTTGTTTTGCGCAAAAGCAATTTGGGTTATGAAAAGGGCAATTATAAAAAGGTATTTTTTCATTTGTACTTTTCTATTGAATGAAACGACGGCAGGTCTTGCGGACGCTGCCGTGTTTTGTATTTTTATTGAATATTTCTTACCAAGCGCAAATAGTTTACCACCCTTTCTTCTCCAGCACCCGTTCCAACAACCTTAGCGTCGAAACGCACAGCTCCGGCACCGTGAAGGTTTTCGCCGTTTCCATCTTCTGCCTGTCCGACAGCCACATACCATGCAGAAGGATAAGCTCCATTTGCCATTGACATAGCCGAAGTACTTGTCCAATAGTAGGGATAGTCAGCCTTTCCGCCATCGTTTGTAATTGCGGTACAACTGAATAGCGCATTTATTGCAGGGCCAACATTGGCTGAGTTTGTTGCGTAGGGCGAGCGTGTGTAGTCCACAATGCTTTGAAGTTCTTTTGAGTTTGGCAAGCGCCAATCGTTATGACCCAGATAATTTGCTGTGTTTTGCGTTTGGGCATAGGCCAGGGCGTGTTCCCAATCCATTCCCGAACCGTTGTCGGTTTGTTGCCACATGAGGCCGGTAGCCCAATCGGAAATAGTACCATCGTTGTTGTTTTGGAATAAATTGACACCATACGAAAGATTGCCGCGTACACAGCGAACAAAGTGTTTTGGTCCTGCGCTGATACTGTACGATTTAATGTGTCCGGTGCCAAAATTCACCCCGAAGGCAAGTTCATCCCCGGCTGCTTCGCCGTGTCCACCGCTTATGTTGCCCAAAACTCCGGTATATTTGTCGCTACTCCAGAATATGGCGTGACTAAGGTCTTCTTCATCGGTATAGTTGATGTCAAAATATTCTGTATCAATATAAGGCCATCCGACCCTAACATTCCATAGGGAGTATAGCTCCTTAATGGTAGGCACTCGCCAATCGTTGTAACCGCCATAGTTTTGTGTGTTTAAATTGTCAACTACGGTTTGGATTGAAGCCCAATAATAAGTGCCACTGTCATAAGGTCGCTGCTTTTGGTGTAATCGGGCGTGGTGTGTGTAAACTGTGCATCTTGTCCGAAAAAGGCTTCTCCCAAAATGGGGGTGATAACATTGCCGGTAGCATCCCAACATTTGGTTTGACTTGTGCCAACCACCGGATAGCAGCCTTCATAGGCCGCTTCGCGAGGAACGACTTGTAAATCGCCGGTTGTTGTCGAAGTATCATCTTTTTCGCACCCTGCCAAATTGAGGCTGAGCAGAACGATTGTCCCGACAACTATGGACTTGTAAATCAATTGATTTGCTTTCGATTTCATGTCTTGCATTTTAGTAATTTGTTCGCTGTAAATCTAGCGCGAGCCAGATGGCATTACAAGAGAAATCTATTGACTTGAAGAAAAACCGGGTTGAGCTGCAAAAAGAATTGGTTGTGGTGTTTTTACTGGGATGTGTTGTCGATGGGCAGTTTTTTGGATTGCTTGCGCCATCTTCATTTCCTGCACAAAAGCACAATCGCGCGCCAAGAATCGAGTGCGTTGCCCGCAAAGCCGGGCTTATCCCTCAAAATTCGTATGGGCTGGTCTGGGATGCTTGGGAGGCACTGGGCCAGCGTCAGGCCCCAGCCGTCTGGGGCCTCGGACTTCGGCGGTTTTTCAAAGGAAGCATGTTGAATTTGATGTTGAATTTGACGAACCAAGGCAAAAGGGCCTGGTTTTGAAACTCCAAGTAACGGGACGATTTCGTGCTGGCTCGAAGGCGGGTCTTGGAGGGTTTTCGCGAGGCGGCGTGCCGGAAAGCGAGCTTTTCAGAGGCGGGATAGCTTTTGCGGCGGCTTTTTCGTATTTTGGGGCTGGCGCGAGGGCCGTTAGGCGCTTGCCGATGGATTCGAAGTTCCGATTCGTCCAACCAAAACCTGCCGACATGGAAAAGCCTACGCTGGTTACGATCAAGATCAGCCATTACTGCGAGAAGGCCCGCTGGGCCTTGGACTATCTTTCGATGGACTACCGCGAGGACGCGCACCTGCCTGTCTTCCACCTGGGGGCGGCGCGGCGCAACGGGGGGCGGTCCACGCCGCAACTGGTGGGCCCGGGCCTGCGGCTGCTGGACTCGACCTCGATACTGCTGCACCTCGACGGGGCCAGCGGGGGGCGGCTGTTCCCGGCGGGCGGGGCCGAGCGGGAGGCGGCGCTGCGGTTCGAGCTGCTGATGGACAAGGAGCTGGGCCCGCACGCGCGGCGGCTGGTGTACTGGTACCTGCTGGCCGACCGCGGCGCGCTGCTGCGGGTGGTCTCGGATGGCAGCCGTCCGGGCCAGGAGCGGGCCTTAGGGCTGCTGTTTCCGGCGATCCGCTGGGCCATGCGCAAGTCGATGCGGGTGGACAGGGTGGGTGCGGAGCGCTCGCGGGCGCGGTTGCACGCGTTCTTCGCGGGGGTGGACGCGATGCTGTCGGATGGGCGGCGGTTCCTGTTCGACGGGCGCTTCACGGCGGCGGAGCTGGGCCTTGCCAGCCTGGCGGCGCCTTTGCTGATGCCGGCGGGCTACCTGCCCTGGGTGGACCGGGCGTCGCTGCCTCCGGGGATGCGCGGCTTGCGCGAGGAGTTCGGCGGCTACGCCTCGGCCAGGCACGCGTTGTGGGCCTACGAGAGCTTCCGGGGGGCCAAGGCGGAAGGCCTTGACCGTTGACAAAAGCGAAAACCCGGCCTTGGGGGCCGGGTTTCGTTTCTTTCGGTGGCGTAGCGAGAGAGAGACTTGAACTCTCGACCTCAGGATTATGAATCCTGCGCTCTAACCAGCTGAGCTACCTCGCCATTGCTTGAAAGCGGGTGCAAATATAGGAAAAAACCAATACGCTGGAGAGGGAATTGGCAGGAAAATGAAAATTTTTTTGAGGGGGATGGATCGGGGGATGTTGAAGGAAAATCTTTGAAAAATAAAGGCTTGATTTTCAGGATGATACTGAAAATCTTAAAAAACTTTGGGCATTAGGATGGGTTTTTTTGCGGTTTCGTTTATATTGACGCCGATTTTGATAAACCCAAACGAATGGAGACCAAAGAACTCTTGGAACTGGAATTTGAGATAAAGAGCACCCCGAACATCCTTTACCAGCGCCTGACGACCTCGGGCGGCTTGTCGCAGTGGTTCGCCGACAGGGTCACGGAAATCGGGACGGTGTTCACGTTCTATTGGGATGGCGAAGCCCAGCGCGCCCGCATGGTTGAGGACGACGAGGTGGACAAGGTCCGTTTCGAGTGGCTGGGCGAGGAGGAGGGCTATTTCTTCGAGTTCGAGATAACCGAGGACGACATCACGGGCGACATTGGCCTGGTGGTCAGGGATTTCGTCTATGCGGACGAGCGCGACTACACCCGCGAGATCTGGGAGACGCAAATCAAGCAGCTCAAGCGCGGCCTGGGGCTATGACCGCTTGGCCATGAAGCGGCTTCACCTTTACATATTGAGCTCTTTCCTGGGTCCGTTCGTGCTGACCTTCTTCATCGTGATGTTCATCCTGCTGATGCAGTTCCTCTGGAAGTACATCGACGAGCTGGTGGGCAAGGGCTTGGAATGGGACGTTATCGCGGAGCTGCTGCTCTACGCCTCGGCGGGCCTGGTGCCGCTGGCGCTTCCGCTGGCCATCATGCTGGCCTCGCTGATGGCCTTCGGCAACCTGGGCGAGCATTACGAGCTGACGGCGCTCAAGGCCGCGGGCATCTCGCTCATGCGGATGATGCTGCCGCTGACCGTCCTGATCGTGCTGCTGAGCATCGGGGCCTTCTACTTCTCGAACCATGTGCTGCCGCTGGCCAACCTCAAGACGGGCTCGCTGCTGTTCGACGTCAGCCGCAAGCGCCCCGAGCTGAGCATCAAGCCGGGCATCTTCAACAAGGATGTCGAGGGGTACAGCATCCGCGTGCTGAGCAAGAACGAGCAGACGGGCATGATGTTCGGCTTCACGCTCTACGACCACTCCACCAGCCTGGGCAACCGCGTCCGCATGGACGCCGACTCGGCCGTGATGGACTTCTCGGAGGATGGGCGCTTCATGTTCCTGACCCTGTACGACGGCTACCGCGACGAGGAGCTGGGCGAGAACCAGCGCGGCCCGGCCCGGCGCTTCCCGCACCGGCGCGACTATTTCCGCGAGCAGCGCATCGTGCTGGCCCTGACGGGCTTCGACTTCAACAAGACCGACGAGAGCCTTTTCCGGCGCAACTACCAGATGCTCAACCTGGGCCAGTTGCAGTACGCCATCGACTCGCTGGCCGAGCAGATCGCCGACCGCGAGGACCGCTTCGTGGTGGGCCTGCTGCGGCTGCGCTACTTCAAGTCGGAGGTCAAGCCCGTGGGCCTGGACTCTTCGCGGACCGACTCGCTGTCGCCTCCGGCGTTGGTGGCGCACAGCCCGCCGACGCCCACCGGCCGGGGCATCGACCTGGACAGCCTCTACCGCACTTTCTCGGACGTGCGCAAGGAAAAGGTCATGAACATGGCCCTGAACTACGCCCGCACCACGATGGAGGAGATCGAGCGGATGGTCGTAGAGATGGACGGCCGGCAGAAGAGCAGGAGCCGGCACGCCATCGAGTGGCACCGGAAGTTCACGCTGTCCTTCGCCTGCTTCATCTTCTTCTTCATCGGCGCGCCCCTGGGGGCCATCATCCGCAAGGGGGGGCTGGGCGTTCCTGTCGTGGTCTCGGTGCTGTTCTTCGTCTTGTACTACGTCATCTCGCTGACGGGCGACAAGTTCGGCCGCGAGGACATCCTGTCGCCTTTCTGGGGCATGTGGGCCTCGTCGTTCCTGCTCTTCCCGGTGGGCGCGTTCCTCACCTACAAGGCCGCGACCGACTCGAACCTGATGAGCCTGGAGGCCTACGGGGATTTCTTCAAGCGGCTGTTCAAGCGCTGGCGCAGGGCAGAGCCGGAGGAGCCGCGGGGCCCCGACCTGGCCAGCCTCTTCGGCGAGGAGGCCCCCCGCGCATGAGGCGGGCTTCGCTGGCAAACTTCATCGCACAAAACCCAATCAGCCTATCATGAAAATACGTTCGTTGGTACGATTCGCCCTTCGAAACCCGCTTCTCAGGCGGGCGCACCTGCGGCTGCACGCCGGGGAGGCTTTCGAGTGCCCCTTTTGTGGATACAGGTCGAAAGACTGGGCCAGCATCGGCCTGGATTTCCCAGTGTTGCGCGAGAAGCAGGTGGTGGGCGCGGGCCTTCGCGAAGGCGGCTGCCACAGTTGCGGCTCCAGCGATCGCGAGCGGCTGGTCTGGGTCGTGATCAAGGATGAGCTGCGCATGCTGGAGCGCCTTGGCTCCAGCATTCTGCACGTGGCCCCCGAGCAGGTCTTGTCGGAGCGCCTGCTGGCGGCGGGCTTCGAGCGCTATGTCTGCGGCGACCTCTACACCGAGGGCTAAGTAAGGATTCAAAATTAGCTTAGTCTAAATGGGGAGAATTTGATGACGAGGTTTGTCCCCACGTTGGCAAGGCAACGGTTGGCGGC
>JAIFMG010000025.1 GCA_020048645.1 Bacteroidota bacterium
CTTTTGGGCGTCATCCAATGTTGGTGTGTTCACTCGTCCCATAGTGCCGCAAAGATAATATTATAAATTAAATCCAATCGCTTACTTACAAGTACCCGGCGCACGTCCAGAACCTGGATGTCTTGGACATGCCTTTCGAGGAAGGCTCGTTCGACTTGGTCATTTGCAACCACGTCCTGGAGCACATCCCCGACGACCGGGCTGCGATGCGTTCCCTGCTCAGGGTGCTCAAGCCGGGCGGCGTCGCGATCCTCCAGGTCCCGATCTCGCTGAACACGCAGGCCACCTCCGAGGACCCTTCGGTGGTCGATCCCAAAGCGCGCGAGCGGTTGTTCGGGCAGTTCAACCATGTCCGCATCTATGGCCAGGACTACGAGTCGCGCCTGCGCGAGGCCGGTTTCCGGGTGGAGCGCAAGCGCCTCGCGGAGCGCTACCCCCGCCAGGGCTTGCACCCCGACGAGGAGGCTTTCTTGTGTTGGCGCTGATCTAGGCCATTTCAGGGGCCTTGTAGCGGATTTCTCCGTCCACCAGGGTCATCATGACCTTTCCCCATAGCTCCATGCCTTGGTAGGGCGAGTACTTGGCCTTGCTGCGGAAGCGGGCGGGCTCGACCACGTGCCGGGCGTCCAGGTCGATGATGGCCAGGTCGGCTGGCGCGCCGGGCTTCAGCAGCCCGCGGTCTCCGAGGCGGAAGATGCGGTTCTGGGCCTGGCTGGTCAGCTCGACGACCCTTTCGAGGCTGATGTTTCCGAGCTTTACCTGGTTGAGCATCAGGGCCAGCGAGGTCTCGAGGCCGGGGAAACCGGAGGGCGCCTGGGCGTAGGGGCGGGCCTTCTCTTCGAGCGAGTGGGGCGCGTGGTCGCTGCCGAGCGTATCGACGGTTCCGTCGCGGATGGCCTCCCAGAGGGCCTCGTTGTCGCGGGCGGTCCGGATGGGCGGGTTCACCTTGCCGTAGTTGCCGGCGGTTTCTAGTATGCTTTCGTCGAGCAGGAGGTGGTGGGGCATGATCTCGCACCATACGCGGGTCCCCTTGGCCTTGTGCTGCCGCACCATGTCGATTTCCTCGGCCAGCGAGGTATGCACCAGGTACAGCTCGTTGCCGACTTTGGCGCTGATGTCCAGGATTTGCCGGGTGCTCAAAATGGCGCATTCTCGGGAACGGATGGTGTTGTGCCAACGGGCGTGGTCTTTGTCGGCATGAAGTCGCTCGCTGGCTTGGATGCAGGCTTGGTTCTCGGAGTGCACGGCCAGGACCTTGTCGTATTGCTTGGCCAATCGCGCATAAGCGATCAGGTCTTCTTCCTTATCGACGACTTCATTTGAGCTGGAACCTGCCATGAAGAGCTTGATGCCGGCAATGTCCTCGGCACGAGTGGCGAGCATCTTTTCCACTTCATGGATGTTGTGGTTGGTCGCCCCCAGGAAGAATTTCTTGTGGATGGTCGCTTTTTTCGCCGCATTGCGTTTCAGTTGCAGGTGTTCGGGTGTCGTAGTTGGCGGGATGGTATTGGGCATGTCGAACACCATGGTGTAACCGCCCGCCAGAGCGGCCTGGCTGGCGCTGTTCCAATCTTCCTTGTAAGATTGGCCAAGGTCGCGGATGTGCGTGTGGGGGTCGATGCACCCAGGAATGGCAAATAGGCCTCCGAGTTTGAAGATCAGAGCCTGTTGGGCTGGCATTTCACCCAAGGAGGATATGATTTGGTCCTCGATGAGAATGTTGCTTTTTTTTCCAAAAATGGAAATGTTTTCGAGCAGGGTCTTCATGAGCGTCTTTTGGTTCTCAATTTAATACTTTTTTTCGAATTGGGAATCTTCTTCCGCTCCTTGTCGTTTTGATTTTCGAAATTGCCATCTTTAAGTTGTTGATAATTATAGTATTAACATTTATTAAGAATATAAGTTTAGTAGAAGTTGGCTCAGACATGAACAGGGTATGCGATTAGAAATTAACTTCGCATTAAGTAATGTGAATCCAAGATCCGAATTAGCTCCTATCCCCATGAATAAAGCTACTGCAAATCAGCGTTTTGAGTTTTTTTTCCAAGCGCTGAAAAGCCTTGTCCTGTTGATAACGACCTTTGCCCTGGGTGGTAATGCCAATGGCCAGGTCGCCAATTTCACTTCACAAGTAACGGCCAACGGCTGCCTGATCGCGACCTACCAGTTCGCGGACCAGTCGTTGGGCGCGGGCGGGAGTCCGATAGATCCCGCGACGACGTATTTCACATGGAACTTCGGCAACGGCAACGGCATCGTCCGCTCGCTGGGCACGACCAACATCAACGGGCGTCCGGTCTGGAACCCCGCGGCGACCTACTCGGGCGCGGGGAACTACACCGTTACGCTGACCATCGACTTTGGCACGCCGACCACGCCGGGCACACCTTATACTGTGCAACGCCAGGTTACGGTCTATGAGGGCGCGACACCGGATTTTTCTGGGGACAATCTGCTGGGTTGCGTTTCTCATGATGTGAACTTCTCGGACTTGACGAACGTGGCCACGAACCCCTTGGTGGGCAACATCGTAGGCTGGAACTGGACTTTCGGGGATGGCAACACGGGCTCGGGGCAGTACACTTCGCATACCTACAACAACGCGGGCAGCTTCCAGGTAACGCTGACGGTCCTGACCGAGGCGGGCGGCATCGAGACCTGCTCGGGCACCACGGCCAAGGCCAACTACGTGGTGGTCCGCCACTCGCCCACGGCCGATTTCGACTTCGTGAACGGCCCTCCCTGCGTCCTGCCTTTCACGGCCAACTTCGTGAACAGCAGCACGATAACCAACATTCCGCCGCCTGCTGGCGTGATTGACCGCTACGTTTGGACGCTTTACGACAACGACGGCACGGTGCTTTCCTCGCAGACCACGACCAACGCCAGCCAAATCTATACCGATTACGGGACCTACGCCGTCAAGCTGAAGGCCATATCCACGCAAGGCTGCGCGGATTCTCTCATTTTGAGCAATGCCGTCGTCATCGCCGACTACGTGGCCGACTTCAACCTTCCGGCCACTACGCCCTGCGCCAACGTGCTGGCGACCTACACCGACGCCTCCTCATCGGCCGGCGTGGCCTGGGCCTGGGATTTCGGCGACGGAACCACCTCCAACGAGAAGAATCCTAAAAAGGCTTTTGCTCCAGGAACTTACGACATCACCCTGGTAACGACCTTCGGCAACGGCTGCACTGAGACCGTAACCAAGAGCATCACCATCGCTCCGCTGCCAACGGCCACCTTCACCATCGATCCCGCCAACGGGCGTTGCAAAGTGCCCCTGTCCATCCAGTTCTTGCCGGATGTGCAGAACGCGACCTCCACCTACCGCTGGAACTTCGATGACCCGACTTATTTCTTGGGCGGCGTCAGCAACCTGATGGCCCCGACGCATACCTATGATGTCTATGACGACAACAACTACAACGTCAGCCTGCGCGTGACCGATGCCAACGGATGCGTCAACAACCACTCCGAAGTGGTTACGAACATACCGCCCCAGGCGAACTTCACGTACAACGCCGGCCAAGGCTGCGCTCCCCTAACGGTAGCCTTCTTCGACAACAGCACGAGCGTCAACGATGCCATTCAATCCTACCAATGGTTTGTCGATGGGGACAATATACCTGATGCCAGCGGTGCCAATACGAGCTACACCTACAACGTATCGGGTGTCTATGATGTAAAGTTGCGCATCACGACCCTTAGAGGTTGTGTGGATTCCGTTACCTTCACCAATGTTGTAGAGGTGGGAGAGCCGCCAGTTGTCACCAACATCAACGTCAGCCGGGAAGGCTGTCGCCGCGACGCCCTGGGAGCTGGCATCACCTTTACTCCCGTCTTCGGGGCAGGTTCTGTTGCTGTTGATAGCGTGATATGGAATTTGGGCGGAACTGTCGTCAATCTCGCCGAAGCTGATATTGTCCCGATTGATTACTCATACTTCTTTGATCAGACGGGTGATCAAAATATATCCATCACGGTTTTCAACAATGGCTGTCCGACTACATACAACCTGGCCGACCCAGTTACCATCAACGGGCCAATTGTGGCCTTCGACATCATTTCAGGTGGTGTTGGTTGCAACGGCACATCCGATGTTACTTTCAGCAATGTGAACAGTATCAATGGAACGGGGACGACAACATACACATGGGATTTTGGCGATGGTACTAACGGCGTCTTTCCACTTGGTTCGGGAATTTCGCACACTTACGCCACTCCTGGTGATTATGTTGTTCGGCTGACGGCGACCAACTCTTCCACTCCAGTCTGTACGGATTGGGCCGAGGCCATTGTGAACATCAACTTCTCGCAAGCCGCCTTCGCCATTGCCAATGACTCGCTATGTGGGGAAAATTTGGCCCAGTTCCAGGATACCAGCATCACTTCTGGGGTTGACGACATCATCCGCAGGGTCTGGGATTTCGGGGATGGAACAAGCGCCGACATCAACAATCCGGGGACGACGACGGTAACACACCTTTATGAACCAAGAAACTCTCCCTATTTTGTTACCTTGACAACATATGAATCTGATGGTTGCGTCTATACGTCTAACGCAGTGCCCATCTGGATTTTTGGACCTGATCCCGATTTCACCTTCAACCCGATTGGCTGTGCGAACGCGCCGGTTGCCTTCACGGATGCGACAGACTTTTACCCGACAGGATCGGCGGGCGTCAGTTGGGAATGGAACTTCGGCGATCCCGCCTCGGGCCCGCTGAACTTCAGCAATGCTCAAAATCCTTCGCATAGCTATGCCAGCGCGGGGACTTACACCATCACCCTGACGGTTACGGACAACAACGCCAGCCCCAACCCGATTTCGTGCGAGTTCTCCATCAGCAAGCAGATCACGGTCAACAATCCTCCGGTGGCCTCCTTCACGACCACCCGCGACATGTACTGCACGGGCGATCCGGTCTTCATCAACTTTACCAGCACCTCGACGGGCACCATCAGTTCGTTTGCCTGGGATTTCGATGGAGCAGGATCAGCCGTAAACCAAACGACCGGAACGCCTCGCTACGCTTATAGCAGCGATGGCTTCCATGATGTCGTGCTGACGGTTACGGGGCCCAACGGCTGTTCGAGCAGCTTCACCAAGACCATCGAGACCATCACGCCGCAACTGCCGGTAGAGGCGAACGGATCTGCCACGGGCGTGGACATTGACTGTCCTCCGGGGAACGTGGTTTTTGAAGTCGATCCACAGCCCTCCTATGTAACCTTTACCAATTTCTACTGGACATTTGGCGACGGGGATCAGGCTTTTGTTCAAAATCCCACCCACGAATATCTTTTCCCAGGTGATTATGATGTTGTGGTTACTGCTGAGACCAGCGCAGGTTGTACAGTTGAGAACGAGTTGGACAACTTCATCCGGGTAAGTGGACCGATTGGCGAGTTTTCATACTCACCTACCGACATTTGTTATGCGGATACAGTTACCTTTATCGCTGCCAATCTTCAGAATTATGAGTACATCCAGTGGGACTTTGGTGATGGCAACACGCTCCCTTCAACGGGCATGCGCCAAGTTACCGCTGTTGAAAGAGCCTTGATTGATGCGGGCGGTGAGGTGAATGGGGTCAACTTTTACAAGCATGAGTACGATTTGCCGGGTATCATGTATCCTTTCTTGATTTTGAGGGATGCATCAGGCTGTCGCGTTTCTTACCCTACCAGCCAAAATCCGGTCTTTTCAAGCGGCTATCCCCAAACGAACTTCACATGGACGGGTGGTGGAGAGATATGCCAGGAAGCAGAGTTCGATTTCACGGATTTGAGCCTGCGCGATCCCGCCACACCTTTGAACCTGTCGCCCCAGATTTCGGAGTGGGAGTGGACTTTCTACGACATTCCGACCACCGATCCGCCCTTGGCGATTTCATCCGTCCAGAATCCCAGCTTCCAGTACGATGACCCTGGCACTTACACGGTCCGCTTGGTTTCGACGACGGCCTTCGGCTGCCGCGACACGATGACGCGGCAGGTGACCATCGTTCCGCCGGACATCACGGCCCAGTTGGACGTGCTGGGTCCGAACCCCATCTGCCCTGGGGCGGACATTGGCTTTTCGGCGGCTGGCTCTGTCAGCAACAGCGGTTCGGGCACGAATTTGCCTTTGAATTACCAGTGGACTTTCTTCAATACTGCCGCCGCCGGTGGTGGAGTCCTAGGCACTTCAACCGATAAAAATCCCACTTTCAGCTATCCGGCCGAGGGGGTTTACAGCGTGTTCTTGGTCGTGCAGGATGAGGTATTCTGCACCAAGGGCGATGAAATCATGGATTCCGTGACGGTGCATCCCCTGCCGGCCTTCTCGCTGATTCCCGCTGACACCGATGTTTGCGAAGGCGACCCGGTTTCCTTCACGGTGAACCCGACCGCGGCCACGCTCAACGTCGGGCGTGTGGACTTCCAATGGCAGATCAACGAGGGCTTCGGCTGGGGCGACCTGACCGACAACGGTACCTACACGGGTTCGAAGGTGATTGACGGAACCACGTCCACCCTGTCGGTTAACCCGACCACTTTCCTGATGAACGGATTCCAGTACCGGGCGATCTTGACGCACACGGGCACGACCGATTGCAGCACGCCGACGGCTCCTCCGGCCATCTTGACCGTCTTCCAGCTTCCCACCGTGTCGAACGCCGGGCCTGACCGTTCGTTCTGCGACATCAACTCCTTGTTCCTGGAAGGCAACCCCGCCCTCATCGGCACGGGCGAATGGACGGTGCTCAGCACAACTTCCGCCTTCAATGTTTCCAGCATCAGCGTCCACAACTCGGCGGCCGCTATGCAGCCTGGCGTCCATCGTTTGCAATGGGAGATCACGAACGGCTTATGCCCATCGGTTCCTGACACCGTCGCCATTACGGTCGGCGCTTCCGCCGCAGCGGGACCTGACTTTGGCGTCTGCAACGCTACCGTGGCCACAATGGCCGCGCAAAACCCTGTCTGGGGCGCCGACGGGACATGGACTCGAGTTTCGGGTCCGGCGGCAAACTTCGTTGACGACACGCGCTACAACACGGTCGCCAACTTGACGGGTGGAACGGGAACCTACGTGTTCCGCTGGTCCTTGACGGGCGACCCCGCCTGCGGCCCCACGCAGGACGACGTGACCGTGGTCAACTACATCCTGCCTCCGGTAACGAGCCTGGTGGCCAACCAGGTGGTTTGCGCAGGCCAGTCGGCCGAATTTGCCGTCAATGCCAATCCAGGATTCACTTTCCGCTGGCAGGTGGACGATGGGGGAGGCGCCGGTTTCGTGGACATCTTCGACGGTGGAAACTATGCCGGAACGACCACGCAGAACTTGACGGTATCGAATGTTCCTTTGGGCTTCGGTGGCTTCCGCTACAGCGTCCGGGTTACGAATCCCACGACGACTTGCGAAAACACTTCCACCCCAGGCAACCTGACGGTTTATGCGGCGCCGAACAACTTCGTTTCGGACGCTGACATTTGCTCAGGCGACAACGCCAGCATACAGGTTACCAACACGGTCGCTGGTTACACCTACACCTTGTCAGGCCCTTCGGTGAACCAGTCGCTGACCTCGGCGGCCAACGGTTCGCCTCTGACCTTCGCCGCTGTTTCACCGGCCACCACCACAAGCTACACCGTGACTGTCCAAACGCCTGCCACAGGTGGTGAGTTTTGTGAGCAGGTCTTGACCGATCGCGGTGTTGTTACGGTTGACGCCAGCCTTACGACGCTGAGCATCACGGGGCCAACGGCGCTTTGCATTGGTAGCACCTACGTTTATTCGGTTCCCAACACGGTAGGTTCTTCCTACCTTTGGGATGTCAGCGATGTTACGGGAGCCACCATCTTGGGGGGCCAGGGAACCAATTCGCTCACAGTGCGTTTTGACAACGCGGATGCCGGAGACATAACCGTCCAGGAGACTTCCGCGGGCGGATGCGTGGGCCTTCCGGCCTCGCGGACTGTTACCGTGAATCCCTTGCCCGTGGTGGCCATCGACCCTATCACCAACGTCTGCCGCTCGGATGCCAGCTTTGACCTATCGGCTACGCCCATGGGCGGAACTTTCAGCGGAACGGGCGTAGGCGCAGGCCGCTTCAACCCAAGCGTCGCGGGTGAGGGAACGTTCACCATCACCTACGTTTACAGCGATGGGACGTGCTCGAACACTGATACGGAGACGGTTACGGTATTGCCTCAGCCTTCGCCCAACATCGCGGGCGACATCACGCCTTGCGCCAACGCTACGGGTATCGTCTATTCCACCGCCAACACCGGCGTGGGAGCCTACAACTGGGCCATCACGGGGGGCGCCATCACGGCTGGACAAGGAACGCCTTCTGTAACCGTAACCTGGGGTGTGGCAGGCAACCGTGTGCTAAGCGTAACGGAGTCGTTGGGCAGTTGCGCGACGACCGACAACCAGAACATCACGGTTCTGCCTTTGCCCACGGCCAGCATCGCGCCCGCGGCCATTTGCGAAGGAGCCAGTTTCACGGTTTCCTTCACCGGAGCCTCCCCATGGAACTTCACCTACAACGATGGTACTTCCAACATTACCCAGCTTGGGGTTACTTCGCCGTTTACGGTAACTTCGGGCGGTGACGCCATTTACACCGTAACTTCCATCACGGACAACAACGGCTGCGTGAACACTTCCGGCCCCAGCATCAACGTGCGGGCGAATCCGATTGACAACCTTGTCGTTACCGATCCGGTGGTGTGCGTCGGATCAGGTGCCACGGTTACAATCCAGAGCTCCCAGAATGGCATCGTCTATGAGCTTTTCAGCCCGACCAACACCAGCGTGGGCATTTTGCCGGGCAATGGTGGCGACGCCAATTTCGCGTTCGTTCCCCCTGCAACGGGGGTTTACACCGTAACGGCCCGCAACCTGATCGCGGGCTGCTCGCTTAACCTGGTGGACCAGTCGCTCGTGGTCGTCAACCCTGTCCCGACGCCGACTTTCAGCGGCAACGCGGCGGTTTGCGAGGATTCCAACAGCGAGATTTATGCGATCACCAGCCCGACGGCGGGCCATACCTTCGCCTGGTCGCTGACCGGGGTGGGAACCTTGGGGGCCGCGGCGGGCAACAGCACCAGCATCGACTTCACCAACGTGAGCGGCAATGCCCTGTTGAGCGTATCGGACGTCATCACGGCGACGGGTTGCACGGGTACCACTTCATTGCCCATCGTGGTTACTCCCCAGCCCATCGCGCCGACTTCGCTGACCGTCAACCGCGAGGACTTCTGCGGCGATGACGCGGGCACCATCACGCTTGTGGCCAATGGCGGCACGGGCACGACCCTACAGTGGTTCACCGACGGCTGCAACCTGACCCCCGCAGGAACGGGCAACCCTCTGGTCGTCAACTCGCCCGTAACGACCACGACCTATTATGCCCGTTGGACGAACTCCTGCGGCTCATCGGTTTGCGCGGATGTGAACGTGAACGTCTATCCGATGCCCATCGCCACGCTGACCGTCCAGGACGACAACATCTGCTCGGCGACCGCCAACGCGACCATCACGATCCTGAACAGCCAGAACGGCTATACCTACAACCTGAACTACCAGGCCACGGGTGGGTTCTCTGGCTATTCGGGCACGGGCAACGGTGGACCCTTGAACTTCAACGTGGCGGGTCTGACTTCGACCACGTTATTTGAGGTCGAGGCCGTTTCGCCGCAGGGTTGTACCCTGATTTTGAACGACATCGCCGAGGTCATCGTGGATGACCAACTGGATCCAGCCATCCTGCTTTCCGATCCCAGCGTTTGCGTGGGCGAGCTCGCGACCATCACCTTGGCTACTTCGGTTACCGGGGTTCGTTATGAGATGTTCCGTGTTTCGGACAACGCTTCCGTGCAAACGCTCATTGGCACGGGCAATCCCTTGGATTTCAACGTGGGCATCATAGCGGCTGACGAGCAATACTATATCAACGCCACGGTGCTGCTCACGGGCTGCGAAGAGGAAATCATCGACCATGGCGAGGTTACGGTCTTGCCTTTGCCGAGCAATTCGCTGGTAACAGGCGATGATGAGATTTGCGCGGGCTCCGTGGCCGTCATTCCGGTTTACAATACCGAGAACGGCTTGGTTTACAGGTTGTTCGACGGGGCCGTCGAGGTGGACAACGCCGCAGGTACGGGCGGGAACATCGTCCTGAACGCTTCGCCGACGCTCAACACGGTTTATACTGTCGTGGCCGACAACGGCACCTGCACGGTTGACCTGATCGACAGTCCCACCGTGGTCGCCAACCCCTTGCCCAACAACGCGTTCACCGTTGGTGGTGGTGGAAACTACTGCGCAGGAACAGGTGGCTTGCCCATCACCCTCAACGGCTCGCAAGTCAATGTGCAGTACCAGCTCCAGCGCGATGGCACGAACCTGGGCCTGGCCGTCGTGGGCAACGGTTCAGCCCTCAGCTTCGGCAACCAGACCGTCGCGGGGACCTACACCGTGACGGCATCGACTTCCTTGGGCTGCTCGACGACCATGACGGGCAGTGTCAACGTGGTCGTGGACGCCGCGCCCGTGGCCCCGACCTCCGTCACCGCTAGCCGCACGACGCTTTGCTCGAACGATGGCGGGAACATCACGCTCACGGCATTTGGTGGTTCGGGCACCACGCTCAATTGGTATTCAGGTTCTTGCGGCACAACCTTGGTCGGCACGGGCAGTCCGCTCGTTCTGCCTGCGCCCATGGCCAGCACGACTTATTTCGCCCGCTGGGAGAATCCTTGCGGGGCGAGCACTTGCCAGAGCGTCACGGTGAACGTTACGCCCGCGCCAGTCACCACTTTCAGCAACAACGCGGTGGCCAACGTCATCTGCGCTGGCTCCTCCATGACCTTCACGGCTTCGGGAGGATCGAGCTACGAGTTCTTCATCAACGGCAACTCGCAGGGAGTCCAGCCATCCAATACGTTCAGCACCACGGCTTTGGCCAACGGCGACCAGGTTTCGGTCAACGTCAGCGGCTTGGGCTGCACCACGTCCAGCGCCGCCACGACCGTAACGGTCAATCCTGTTCCCACGACGACCCTCGCCGCATCGCAAACCACCATTTGCGCCGGAACCTCCGTCACCTTCACGGCCACGGGCGGCGGCAACTACCAGTTCTTCGTCAATGGCATCCCCAGCCAAGTTGGCACCAACGCGACCTTCATCCGCTCGAACCTGGCCAATGGGGACATCGTCTCGGTAACGGCGTCCAACGCCAGCGGCTGCCAGGCTTCGGCAGCGGTAACCATGACGGTGAACCCCTTGCCGAATGTGACTGTCGCCATCACCGACGCCACGGTCTGCTCGGGCACCACGGCCAGCCTCGTGCTCCAAAATACGCAGTTGGGGGTAACCTACCAGTTGCGAAACGGAGCGACCAATGTCGGCACCGCTGTAACAGGAACGGGTAACGATGTGACTATCAATGTTACGAACCCCACGGCCACCATCACCTACAACGTGCTGGCCAACAATGGCACTTGCTCGGCCCAGCTCAACGACTTCGCCACGGTTACGGTCAACCCCTTGCCGGCAACCCAGAACACCACGCCCTCCACCGCGCCCGTGACCATTTGTGAAGGTTCTGCGGGTGTCGATATCCGCTTGAGTGACACGGATTTGGGGGTTCGCTACGAGTTGTTTTATGGCGCCGTATCGACGGGTTCCATCGTCAATGGAACGGGTGGTCCGGTGAGTTTTGGCTTCTTTGACCAGGCGGGTGTTTATACCTCGGTCGCCATCACCAACTTGAACTGCAGCAGGGCGATGAATGGAACGGTAACCATCAACGTGGACCCAGCTCCTGTCGCGCCGACCTCGATCACGGCCGATGTTCCCGCCTTCTGTGCCCCTGTCGCTGGCAACGTTACGCTGACGGCTATCGGCGGATCGGGCACCGGCCTGGTTTGGTACGAAGGTGTCTGCGGCGGGCCGCAAGTAACGCCGATTTCCAGCACTGCCAATTCCATCACCTTCGCACGTCCGGCCGCCACGACGACTTACTATGTGGCATGGCAGAACGGCTGTGGGGTTTCTGATTGCACTCCGACCACTTTGACGGTCAATCCCGCTCCTGCGGTCAGCTTCGCGCCTTTGGCCGATGTTTGCGCTGACGCGGTCGCCTTCAGCCTTTCGGGCGGAAGCCCTGCTGGTGGAACTTATTCCGGCACCGGCGTCAATAGCCTTAACGGCCAGTTCGATCCGCAGAACGCCGCGATTGCCGCGGGCAACACTTATACTCTCACCTATTCGTACACCGATGGCAACGGCTGCTCGGTCACTGCCCAGCAGACTTTGGATGTGAACGCTCTGCCGACGGTGACGGTCGATGTTGTCGATGAGCTTTGCTTGGGCGCTTCGCCGGTGGCCTTGGCAGGCGGCACACCCGCCGGGGGGGTCTTCTCCGGCCCCGGGGTCAGCTCGGGCGGCATCTTCAACCCTGCGACGGTTGGCGCGGGTTCCCACACAGTTACCTATACCTTCACCGATGCCAACGGCTGCACGGCCCAGGCCACGGACGCCATCAACGTGGTCGGCGCGCCGACGGTAACGCTCGATCCGTTGGCTAGCCGCTGCGTGAACGCCGCTTCCTTCGCGCTCACTGGTGGTCTGCCAGCAGGTGGGTCCTATTCTGGACCTGGCGTAACGGCCGGGACCACCTTCACGCCTTCGACGGCGGGAGTGGGCACCCACGCGATTACCTACACCTACACGGACGCCTCGGGCTGCGTCGGTTCGGCAAGCAGGAACTTGACGGTCAACGCTTTGCCCAACGTTTCACTCCAGCCTTTCTCTCCTGTTTGCGAGGACGTCCCGGCCTTCGCCTTGTCCGGTGGCGCGCCCGTGGGCGGGGTCTATTCGGGCACGAGCGTAACCTCCGCGACCAATTCTTTCAACCCTGCCAACGACGGCCTTTTCGCGATTACCTACACCTACACCGACCCGACGACGGGCTGCGCCAGCACGGCCACGCAGACCATGACCGTGAGCAACCCGCCGACTGCCGACAACGTTTCTGGCGGCGGTAGTTACTGCGCTGGAGGTGCGGGGGTGAGCATCAACCTTTCGGGCTCTGACCTGGGCGTCAATTACCAGCTCCTGCGAAATGGTGTTTACACCGGCCAGGCTTTGACCGGAACCGATGGCCCCATCTCATTCGCCAACCAGACGATCGCTGGCACCTACACCATCCTTGCGATTAGCGTAGCAGGATGCGTCACGGACATGAACAACACTGCCACGGTTACGGTTTCACCCGCGCCGGAGGCTCCCACGGCAGCTAGTTCGAATCGCTCTGATTTCTGCGCCGATGACGCTGGCAACATCGTGCTATCGGCTTCTGGCGGCTTGGGCGACCAATTGCAGTGGTTCACGGGCTCTTGCGGGGGCAGTCCGGTGGTTCCCGTCTCGACGACGGCCAACACTGTAACTGTCGCATCACCGGCCACGACGACGACCTACTACGTCCGTTGGTCGAATGGCTGCGGAACTTCATCTTGCCAACAGGTTTCTGTTCCGGTGCAAGCCGCTCCGAACGTCCAGTTGCTGGCCTTGCCGAACGTCTGCGAGGATGGCCCGGTGCTCAACCTGACGCAAGGCTCGCCCGCGGGCGGAACCTACTCAGGTTCTGGGGTGGTGGGCAGCACTTTCGATCCCTCGAACGCGGCTGTCGCGGGGGGCAATGCCTACAACATCACCTATTCGTACACCGATGGCAACGGCTGCTCGGCGTCCGCCGTGGCGCCCATCGCGGTGCTTGTCGCTCCTGTCGCCTCCTTTGCCAACCCTGGTCCCTACTGCGTGAGCCAGAGCTCCGTCACCTTGACGGGTGGGACGCCTGCCGGCGGCACTTACTCTGGCTTGGGGGTCAATGGCAACTTGTTCTCGCCCTCGGCTATGGGGGTTGGCACGCACAACGTAACTTACACTTACACCAACGCGAACGGCTGCACAGCTTCCGCATCGGCGGGCTTGGTGGTCAATGCCTTGCCCTCGGTCAGTTTGGACGATTTCGGCGATGTTTGCGCGGATAGCGCCGCGGTCGTCTTGAGCGGTGGTCTTCCCGCGGGAGGCAGTTTCTCCGGCCCATCGGTAGCTGCTGGCCAGTTCCGCCCCACGGTCTCTGGCCCGGGCGCGTTTACCATCACCTACACCTACACCGATGCCAACGGATGCCAGAACTCCGCCCAGTCCAGCATTGTCGTGAACCCCTTGCCGGTGGTGAGCTTCGCCGCTGTCGAAGATTTGTGCGTCAACGATCCTCCTTACACCTTCACTCAGGCCACGGGCACTCATGCAGGCCAAGGCGTAACGGGCAACGTGTTCAACCCGACCACCGCAGGAGTGGGCAGCCATACCCTTACTTATACCTTCACGGATCCCGCTACGGGTTGCTCGGCTTCCGAATCGCAGGTCGTTACGGTCAATCCTGTTCCGGCCATCACCTTCAATGCCTTGGATGACATTTGTGTGGATGCCGGAATCAAGGTCTTCACCGAGGCAACTCCTGTCGGAGGAACCTACTCCGGAACAGGTGTGATTGGCGGATCCGGCTTCAACCCGGCCGGCGCCGGAGTGGGTACGCACACCATCACCTACTCGTACACCGACGCCAACGGCTGCGATGCCACCGACTCGGAAGACATCGAGGTCCTGCCGGAGCCGGCTCTTACCTTCGACGACCTGTCGAATGTTTGCATCTCGGGAGCGGCCATCGACTTGACGACATTCGCAACGCCTGCCGGAGGAGTTTTCTATGGCCCCGGAATCACGGGCGGCGATACCTTCAATCCGAGCTTGGCCAACGTGGGCACGCATACGCTGACCTATACTTACACCAACGCGAGCGGCTGCGAGAACAGCATTTCGCAGACCATCTATGTTGCGCCGTTGCCAACGGTCTCGCTTTCCAACTTGCCCGATGTTTGTGAAAACTCGCCCACCTTCTTGCTCTCGCAGGGTGCGCCAGCCGGTGGGGTTTACACCTCAACGACCACTGTCGCCGCTGTCAACTCCGCGACGGGGGCCTTCAACCCAGCGGGGGCCACGGCTGGAAACCATGTCATTCGCTATACTTACACCGATGCCAACGGCTGCGCCGCGCAGATGGACAAGGTCATCACGGTCAATCCTGTCCCGACGGTTTACAATGTCGGCGGCGGCGGCGATTATTGTGCTGGAGGAACGGGGGTGTCTATCACCTTGGATGGCTCGCAGAACGGTGTCGATTACCAACTTCTCCGAAGCGGTGGTGCCACTGCTCTGGCCGTTGTCGGAACAGGAAGCCCCATCAGCTTTGACGATGTTAATACGGTTGGAACCTATACCGTCTTGGCGGTCAACAGCTTCGGTTGCATCAGCAACATGAACCTGAACGCCGTCATCACGACTTCGCCCGCTCCTGTCGCGCCGACCTCCGTAGCTGCCGATCGAAACAACATTTGCCCATCTTCTGGCCAAATCGAACTGACGGCGGCGGATGGTTCAGGAGACGTTCTGGGTTGGTACACAGGCTCATGCGGCGGCAGTCCTGTCGTCGCGGCCGCCACCACGGCCAACACCATCACCTTCAACGCTCCCGCCGTTACAACGACTTACTTCGTTCGCTGGGAAAATGCCTGCGGAAATTCTGTTTGCCAAGACATCACCATCGTAGTCCGCGATTTGCCTGTGGTGAGCTTCACCTCGGTTCCTGACGTTTGTGTTGACGCCGCGGACTTCGTGCTTTCGCAAGGCACGCCCGCTGGCGGCACGTACAGCTCGACGACAGCGGGTGCCATCTCCGGCACCAACGTCTTCCGCCCGGCCACCGCTGGCGTGGGCATTCACGCGCTGAGCTACGCCTACTCGGACGTCGCCGGATGCCAGAACACTGCCAGCCAGAGCGTCACGGTCGTCGATCTGCCGACGGCCTTCG
>JAIFMG010000058.1 GCA_020048645.1 Bacteroidota bacterium
CCTTTTGGGCGTCATCCAATGTTGGTGTGTTCACTCGTCCCATAGTGCCGCAAAGATAATATTATAAATTAAATCCAATCGCTTACTTATCCATCATGGGTTTGGATTTAAGGTTTTGCCCAAAAATAAGGTCTCTTCCAACCCGCGTCCCTTGGAGATGGATCGCCTTGAAGGCTTGCCCAACCCCGAAGGGGTGTAATGATTGTAGAACGCGGACCCAGGCCAAATAAGAGAGCCCCGAAGGGGCGAAATTGTCCTCTTCGGGAGGATGGGCGATGCGGCGGTCTTCGCATTGAACCCCTTCGGGGTTCTGGTTTGGGGTGGTTCTTTGCTGCCCGGATTTCATCCGGGGCTATTGATGTTCCATCCCTTCGGGATGGGCGATTCGGCGGCTCTCCGTTGCTGGATTTCATCGGGGGCTATCGGCGTTCCATCCCTTCGGGATTGTGCCTTGGCCGTTACGAAAAAGGCCGCTTCCCGGTGGGGGAAGCGGCCTTCGAGAAGGGTAGGGCGAGCCGCGCTGGGCGGCCCCCGGACGGGATCAGTTCTTGACCACGCGCTGGGTGCTCAGGGCGCCGTTGGCTGAGCGCAGGTTCAGGATGTAAACACCCTGTTGCAGTTGGCTCATGTCGATGCTGGTCTGGGCGGCGGTGTTGTTGAAGGAGGCCACGCGCTGGCCGAGCAGGTTGAAGAGCTCGACTTGGCTGACGCGGTCGGCGTTGTCGATGGTCAGGACGTCTTGCGTGGGGTTGGGGAACACGCGGACTCCGGCGAGCTCGGCGTTGGCGGTGCTGACCACGCCCAGGGCGATCTGGCTGTCGTCGGCGATGGGGTTGCCGTTCAGGTCCTCCACGTTGTTGACGGTGATGACGTAGCTGCTGGCGGCGTCGTAGTCGGCCATCATGAGGCGGACGCCGTTGAAGCCGATCATCTCGGCCGCTTCCACGGTGGCGTTGCCGTTGGTCATGTAGTTGCCGATTTGGGTGGCGGTTACGGCGTCAACGTCCTCGCTGAAGTAGATGTGGATTTCCTCGAGCTCGTCGCTGCGCATGGCGCTGGCCAGGGTGGGGGCGGTCTCGTCGTTCATGGCGGCGTTCCATTTCCACATGGCGTCGAACCATCCGGCGAAGCCGATGGTCTGGTTGTAAAACTTCACGTCGAGGTACTGGTGGATGGTTCCATCCGGATCGTCGGGCACGGGAGTGCCGAACTGGTAGAAGTCCTGCATGTTGGTGCTGTAGGAAGCGCCGGTCCAATCGGTGGCCGCGCCGGTCGTGACGATGATTTCGGTGCCTGGCACGAAGTCAACGCCGGCCGAGAACATGGGGGCGTCGCCGGTGTTGAAGGGCACGGTCCAGCTCTCGCCGCCGTCCTGGGTCAGGTAGTAGGTGAAGTTGTCGGCGGCCACGAACTCCATGGCAATGGCGGTCTGGTCGTCCATGAAGGCCACGGCGTTGACGTCGCCAGCGGTGCCCACGCTTACCGGGCGCCAGGTCTGGCCCATGTCGTCGGTCCACATGACCAGGCCTTCGTTGCTGCCGAATCCGCCGGTGCTGCCAGCGGCGTCCCAGCAGCCCACGTAGCCGTACTCTCCTTCGATGCCAGTGCTGGGCAGGTCGATCTGGGTCCAGTTGGCTCCGCCATCGCTGGTGGTGTAGGCGATCCACTGGTTGGCGGTGCTCACGTCGCCGTGGCAGAAGCCGTGCATCTCGTCGAAGAAGTGGATGTTGTTGGAGAAGAAGCCGGAGGCTCCGCCTGACATGACGTTCGGGATCTGGGTCCAGGTGGTGCCGCCGTCCTCGGTCTTGTAGATGCCGCATTGGGCGTTCTGGGCTGCGACGGCGTTGTACACCGTGACCCAGGCGCGGTTCTCGTCGAAGGCGAAGATGTTGCCGATGCCGAGCTGGGTGGAGCTGCGGACGACCTCGCTGACGGTCCAGGTCATGCCGCCGTCGGTGCTGCGGGCCACCTTCGAATAGTTCGCGTCATTGTCGCCGCCGTCGTATCCGGTGGCCCAGACGACCTTGTTGTTGACGGGGTAGAGGTAGCCCATGCCGACGCTTTCCGCGCCCCAATCCACGGCCATTGCTTCCCAAAATTCGGAGGTCCACTCCTGGGCTTGTCCGGTCAGGCCCAACAGGACAAGAGCCGATGCGAGTAAGGATTTTTTCATGATGGTTTTTGTTTTAAATGTTAGAAAAACAGGATTGAAAAATCTTTGGCTGTTCATTTTTTTGACTTCCTCGGGTAGGGAAATCTTCGCGTGGCTACAAATATAATCCGCTCCAGCGGAAAAAAAAACGCGAACGATTCCAAAAGCCGTTTTTTTGCGCGAATGTGGGATTTTGGCCCTTGAAAAAGGGCCCTGGTGTGCGGAAACGGCATCGTCCCCAAAAGGGAAAGCCCCTTTTGGGGGCTTTCGGGTGGGGAGTTGGTCGCGTTTTTCAGAACATGTTCTTGAAACCGCGGAAGAATCCTCCTTCGTCGTCGTCGTCGGGCTTCTGCTCGCGCTCCTTGCCGTCGGGCGAGAAGTTCTTGGAGGCGGCGAGCTTCTCGAGGATCTTTCGCTCGTCTTTGCTGACTTCCTTGGGGATGAATACGTTGACGCGGACGAGCAGGTCCCCGGTTCCGTATCCGTTGACCTCGGGCAGGCCTTTGCCGCGGAGGCGGAGGACCTTGCCCGAGGGCGTGCCTGGCTCGATCTTGAGCTTGGCGCGGCTGGCCAGGGTGGGGATTTCGACCTGGAGGCCCAGGATGGCGTCGGGGATGCTCAGGAAGAGGTCGTGGATGAGGTCGTTCTCGTCGCGGGTGAAGTCGGGGTGCTTCTCCTCCGAGATGACCACGACGAGGTCACCGTTGACGCCGTTGCGGCGTCCGGCGCTGCCCTTGCCCTGGGCGACGAGCTGCATACCTTCGGCCACGCCGGCGGGCAGGTTGATGGTAACGACTTCCTCGCCCGTTACGATTCCCTCGCCTCCGCAGGCGTTGCAGGCGTCGGTGATGAGGGTTCCCTCTCCGCGGCAGGTGGGGCAGGTGCTGGCCGTCTGCATCTGCCCGAGGATGGTGTTGGAAACGCGCATGACCTGGCCCGAGCCGTGGCAGGTGTTGCAGGTCGATTTGCCGGATGAGCTTCCGTTGCGGGTGCCCATGCCCGAGCAGCTCTGGCAGGGCACGTGCTTCTTGACCTTGATTTTCTTCTCGACGCCCGTGGCGACCTCTTCGAGCGTAACCTTGATTTTGACGCGGAGGGTCTCGCCCTTGTGGACGCGCTGGCGGCGCTGCCCGCCACCTCCGCCGCCGAACCCGCCGAATCCGCCGAATCCGCCGCCGAAGATGTCGCCGAACTGCGAGAAGATGTCTTCCATGGTGAAGCCGTGCCCGCCGCCGCTGGCGGCGCTGCCGACTCCGGCGTGGCCGTAGCGGTCGTACCGTGCGCGCTTGTCGTCGTTGCTAAGCACCTCGTAGGCCTCGGCGGCCTCCTTGAATTTCTCCTCGGCGTCCTTGTCGTCGGGGTTCTTGTCGGGGTGGAACTTGAGGGCGAGCTTGCGGTAGGCTTTTTTCAGTTCGTCCTTGGATGCGTTCTTGGACACACCGAGCACCTCGTAGTAGTCTCTCTTTGCCATGATGGGGTCAAGCGTTAGGAAGGGGGAAAGAAGTAGGGATGGGGTTGGGGAGGCTTCCGCGTTCGGGTCATTCCCCGATGACCACTTTGGCGTAGCGGACTACCTTGTCGTTGAGGAGGTAGCCTTTCTCGATGACGTCCACGACCTTGCCCTTGAGCTCGGGGGTGGGGGCGGGGATCTTGGTCAGGGCCTCGTGGAGGTCGGTGTCGAAGTCCTGGTTGAGGGCGTCGATCTCGGCCAGGCCGTTCTGCTTGAGGAAGTCCTTGAAGTTGGCGTGGATGAGCTGCACGCCTTCCTTGATGGGCATCACGTCGGTGGCGTTTTCCATGGCCTTCAGGGCGCGCTCGAAGTTGTCCATCTGGGGCAGCAGCTTGACGAGCATGTCCTTGCCGGCAGTCTTGACCAGGTCGAGGCGCTCCTTGGTGGTCCGCTTGCGGTAGTTGTCGAACTCGGCCGAAAGGCGGAGGTACTTGTCCTTCCAGTTGTTGGCTTCGGCCAGGGCGGATGCCAGGTTTTCGGCCGGGGTCTTCGGGGCCTGGTTCTCGGCCTGCTGCGGGTCGTTGGCGTCAAGCGTCTCGGCCTGAGGCTCTTGTGCATCGAAGTTTTCCATCTCGGTATCGAGAGGGTTTTGCTGGGGGTCTTTTTCTTCAGCCATTTCCGAAAAGTTTTTTTTGGGAACGCTTAATTTTTCATCGCTTCGCCCGCGGTTTCAATTTCCCCGCCAAGCGGTTGGGATAGGCCAAAATGTCATGTCGCGGGGCAGGTCTTCTGCCAGAATTTGCCTTTTGTGCTGACGAAACGTCCAGCCGCTCACTTGGTCTTTGTGTTGGGGAAGCTGAGCTTGAGCTTGGCGGCCTGGAGGACTCGCTTGGTGTAGAGGGGGAAGTCTCCTTCCATCATCCATTTGAAGAAACCGGGGTCTTCGCGGAGGACTTCCTCGAGGAGCTTTCCCTTGTATTTGCCGAAGTTGACGACCTCGCGGTCCTTCTTGTCGAGCAGGAAGCGGGCGGCGAAGTCGGCGGTCTTGTTGTGGGCGGCGAAGTCGGAGAGGAACTTGATGTCGTTCTTGAGGTCGGGGTAGCGTTCTAGCTGTGCCTGGAGGACTTCGTAGGTGGCCTGCGTGTCGCTCTGCGCGCTGTGGGCGTTGACGAGCTCCTTCTGGCAGTAGAACTTGTAGGCGGCGCCCAGGGTGCGCTGCTCCATCTTGTGGAAGATGGTCTGGACGTCCACGAAGCGGATGCTTCGCCATTCGAAGTCGATGCCGGCCCGTTCGAACTCCTCGGCGAGCATGGGCACGTCGAAGCGGTTGGAGTTGTATCCGGCGATGTCGGCGCCTCGGAGGAAGTCGGCCACCTCGTGGGCCAGGGCTCGGAAGGTGGGGGCGTCCTTGACCATCTCGTCGGAGATGCCGTGCACGCGCTCGGCCTCGCCCCCGATGGGCATCTCGGGGTTGAAGCGGTAGGTGCGGCTCTCCTCGGCCTGGTCTGGGCGGACCTTGAGCAGGGCCAGTTCGACGATCCGGTCTTTGTTGACGTTGATTCCGGTGCTTTCGATGTCGAAGAATACGATGGGTCGGTTGAGTTTGAGTTTCATGATGGGGTTCGTGGGTCAATCGTTGCGCGGCAGTCGCTGCCCGGGTGTGGGGGCCGTTTGCCGCGGTTGGAGGTCGGGGTCGAGGGCGAAAGAAGAAGGCCGCCCCAGCGTCGGGGGCGGCCTTTTGGGCGGGGGCACGGAGGCCTCGGCTCAGATGTTGATCATCATGGGCATGAGCAGGGTCAGGTAGTCCTCGTGCGAGCTGTCCTTTTCCATGGGGAAGATGAGGCTGGCGCGGATGGGGTCCGAGAGCTCGATGGATACCTCGTTGGAGGACAGGTTGCTGAGGATCTCGAGCAGGAAGAGCGACTTGAACCCGATGTGCATGCTCTCGCCGTCGTACTGGGCGTTGATGTTCTCGTAGGCCGAGGTCGAGAAGTCGATGTCCTGGGCCGAAACCACGACCATGTTGTCCTTGATTTCGAGCTTGACCAGGTTGCTGGAGGGGTTCGAGAAGACCGAGACGCGGCGCAGTGCCGTGAGGAGCTCGGCGCGGTCCACCACGAGCTTGTTGGGGTTCTGGTGGGGGATGACGTTCTCGTAGTTGGGGTACTGGCCCTCGGTGAGGCGGCAGATGAGCTTGTATCCGACCAGGGTGAAGACGGCGTTCTTGTCGTCGAACTCGACCCGGACGGTTCCGGGCTGCTTGGCCAGGATTCCCTTGAGCAGGTTGGCGGGCTTCTTGGGCAGGATGAAGGAGTTCTCGAAGCCGGGCTGGATGTCGCTGCGGCGGTACCGGACGAGCTTGTGGGCGTCGGAGGCCACGAAGGCCAGGCTCTGGGGCTTGATCTGGACGAAGATGCCGTTCATGACCGGGCGGAGCTCATCGACCGCGGTGGCGAATAGGCTGCTGTTGATCCCCTTGAGCAGGACTTCGGCGGGCATCTCGATGCGGGTGTTCTGCTCGGGCTTGAGCTGGGGCCACTGCGGGTACTCGTCGGGGTCGTATCCGGGGATGGTGAACTTGCCGTTGTCGGAGAAGATCTCGATGACGCGCGAGTCGTTCTTGTGTTGGATCTCGAAGGTCAGGGGTTGCTCGGGAAATTCCTTGAGGGTGTCGAGCAGCATTTTGGCCGGCACGGCCATGCGGCCCTCGCCGTCGGCGTTGTCGAGCTGGAGCTGGGTCGTCATGGTCGTCTCCAGGTCCGAGGCCGTGATTTCCAGCTCGTTGTCTTGGAGCTTGAACAGGAAGTTGTCCAAGATGGGCAAGGTGCTCTTGCTGTTGATGACCCTGCTGATGGACTGGAGGTGGCCCAGCAGGGCGGTGCTTGATGCTACAAATCTCATGGGTGGTTTCATTTTTTTTGACAAGCCGCGAAGTTAGCATTTCCCCCCGAACGCGGAGCGGGAGGGCATCATGAGCCGCCTTCGCGGGGCTTGCGCGAAGTTTTTCTATCTTGGCCCGCCCGCCGAGGCCCCCGGCCCCCTCGGGCTTCGGCAGGGCGGATTCCCACACAAAACCTGAATCGGAATGGAGACAATTCAAACGGAAGGCCCCGGGCAGCCCCGCGGAGCCAAGGAGTACGGCCTGGTGGTGCTCAAAGGCATCGCGATGGGCGCGGCCGACGTGGTGCCCGGCGTATCGGGCGGCACCATCGCCTTCATCTCGGGCATCTACCAGGAGCTGCTGCTCTCGATCCGCTCGATCAACCTGGCCAGCGCCCGGCTGCTCTTCCAGCGCGGGCCCAAGGCCTTCTGGCAGGCCGTCAACGGCAACTTCCTGCTGGCCCTGGTCAGCGGCATCGCCTTCAGCATCTTGTCGCTGGCCAAGCTCTTCAAGTACCTGCTCGAGTTCCACCCCATCGAGGTCTGGTCCTTCTTCTTCGGCCTGATCGTGGCCTCGACAGTCTATGTGGCCAAGACCGTCTCGCGCTGGGACGCCCCCAAGCTGCTGGCCGGCCTGGCAGGCGCCGCCCTGGCCTACTGGATCACCATCGCCACCCCGACCCAGACCCCTGACGCCCTCTGGTTCGTGGGCCTCTCGGGGGCCATCGCCATCTGCGCCATGATCCTGCCGGGCATCTCGGGCAGCTTCATCCTGCTGCTCATGGGCAAGTACATCTACGTGCTCACGGCCCTGACGGAGCTCAACCTCCCCGTCATCTTCGTCTTCATCGCCGGGGCCGCGATCGGGCTGCTCTCCTTCTCGCACCTGCTCTCGTGGCTGCTCCAGCGCTTCCACGACCTGACCGTGGCCGTGCTGGCCGGCTTCATGCTCGGCTCGCTCAACAAGGTCTGGCCCTGGAAGCGGGTCGTGGAGACCTTCACCGACCGCCACGGCCACGTCCAGCCGCTGGTCGAGGCCAACGTGCTGCCCGGCCAGTACGCCGGCGACCCCGCGCTGCTCTGGGCCATCGGCCTGTCCCTCTTCGGCTTCGGGCTGATCTTCGCGCTCGAGGCCATCGCCGATCGCATCAAGAAAAACCAAGCCTAGACGCCCCGCCATGCCACTCTTCGGACTCATCGGCTTTCCCCTGGGCCACTCCTTCTCGCGGGGCTACTTCACCGAGAAGTTCGAGCGCATGGGCCTGGCTCCCCGCTTCGAGTACCAGAACTTCCCCCTGGAGGACATCCGCGGCTTCCCGGCCCTGCTCGAGGCCCAGCCCGCCCTGGTCGGCCTCAACGTCACCATCCCGCACAAGCGCGCCGTCATGGACTACCTCGACGAGCTGGACCCGCTTGCGCGGGCCATCGGCGCGGTCAACACCATCACCATCGAGCCCAACACCCGCCGCGCCAAGGGCTACAACACCGACGCCCACGGCTTCTGGCAGGCCCTGCGCCCCTTCGGGCCCCTGCCCCGCAAGGCCCTGGTGCTGGGCACCGGAGGCGCCTCGCTGGCCGTGGCCTTCAAGCTCCGCGCCGAGGGCATCGAGCCCCGCCTGGTCTCCCGCGCGCCTTCGGCCGACGGCCTGGCCTACGCCCAGGCCGACCAGCTCCTGCCCACCCACGGCCTGGTGGTCAACTGCACCCCCCTGGGCACCTTCCCCAAGACCGGCGAGTGCCCGCCCATCGACTACGCCCGCCTCGGCCCCGGCCACATCTGCTACGACCTGGTTTACAACCCCGAGCGCAGCCTCTTCCTCCAGAAGGCCGAGCAGGCCGGAGCCCGCGTCCTCAACGGCCTGCCCATGCTCGTGGGCCAGGCCGAGGAAGCCTGGCGCGTATGGACCGACGCCTTGAGCCTCTGACCCCCGGCGGCCCCATCGGCGCAGGGGCAGCCTGCGCCGATGGGGCCGCCTGCCCGGGCGAGCAAAATCTTCGCAAGCCCTCGCCATTGCGAAATCCATGGCGCAGCCTGGTTTTCCCGAAAAAGATCTGCCTTCCCCTCCCCCGCCACGAAATAGCCTTCGACCCGGGCCGTTTGGGGCAGGAGGTCGCAACAACCAAGCCCCATGAGCCCGACAAGCCGACGTTACGCCCTGGCGCCCAAGGCCAGCCTCTCGCTGCTGATGCTGCTCCAACTGCTGGCCAGCCCGAGGGCTTCAGGCCAGGACGCCTCCTTTTCGCAAGGCCACTGGAACCGGCTTTGGCTGAACCCGGCCCTGGCGGGCCTGGAAGTCTGCCCGCGCTTCTACTCGGGCTACCGCAACCAGATGCCCTCGGTGCCAGGCAGCTTCATCAGCTACTTCGCGTCGGCGGACATGATGGCGGCCAGCACGGGGACGGGCTTCGGCCTCTCGCTGGCGAGCGACCAGCCGCAGGTGGGGGTGTTCAGCCAGAACAGCCTGGACCTGTCGCTCTCGCAGCGGGTGCGGCTCTCGGACGAAGCGTCGCTTTCGCTCGGGCTGCAAAACAGCCTCAGGCAGAGGGTCTTGGACTTCGGGAACATGCTGCTTCCGAGCATGATCGACCCGAACAGCGGGCCGATGCACCACCTGGGCCCCGAAGGCAGCCGCTCGCGGACGTACTGGGACATGGGCGCGGGCGTCTCGGCGCACGGCCCCCGGTGGCTGGTGGGCGCCTCGGCGCAGAACATCCGCGAGGCCTACCCTTTCGGCGAGCGGAACCCCTCGACCCGGATGCAGCGGAAGCTGACGCTGCACGCCGCGGGCGAGCTCCGGGTCTGGCCAGGGCGGTTCGGGGCGCCCTCGGTCTATCTGGCCCCCTCGGCGCTCTGGCAGAGGCAGGGCGACCACCGCCGGCTTTCGGCGGGCGGCCTGGCGCGCTACCAGGTGCTGCGCCTGGGCGGGTTCCTGAACCTCTTCCCGGCCTCGGGGGCCCGGACGGCCACGGCGGTCTTGGGGTTCCACACCGATTGGTTCACGTTCGCGTACAGCTACGACTGGGGCGTGGGCCAAGAAGCCGGGCAGACAAGAAACGCCCACGAACTTTCATTTGGAATGAAATTTGAGTGTTTCGAGAGGAAATCCAAAAGGACGCACGTCCCCTGCCCCGCCTTCATGCGGCAGTAGCAGCCCGACGTCATGAAAAACCAAGACAAATATCTTAAATCCAACAGATTATGAGAGTCAGACCAATTTTGCTAGGTGCCGCATCCAGCCTCATGCTCTTCAACTCTTGCGGGGGTGGCAGCTTCTCGAACACCACCGGATGGGAGTACAACAGCGAGGAGAACGGCTACTTCGCCGAAAGCGACCAAGTGGAACAGATGATCGGCCCCGGACTGGTGCTGGTGGAAGGCGGCACCTTCGTGATGGGCCAGACCGAGCAGGACGTCATGTACGACTGGAACAACATGCCCCGCCGGGCCACCCAGGCCGACTATTTCATCGACGAGACCGAGGTGCGCAACCTCGACTACCTGGAGTACCTCTACTGGATAGGCCGGGTCTTCATCGACTACCCGGAAGTTTACGTCAAGGCCCTGCCCGACACCCTGGTCTGGCGCGAAAGGCTGGCCTACAACGAGCCTTACGTGGAGTACTACCTGCGCCACCCGGCCTTCAACAACTACCCCGTGGTGGGCGTGAGCTGGGTGCAGGCCAAGGCCTACTCCGACTGGCGCACGGACCGCGTGAACGAGCAGATCCTGGTCGATGAGAAGATCCTGGAGCACTCGCCCGACCAGCAGCTCAACGAAGGCCACTTCACCACCGAAGGCTACTACGCCGGCCTGTACGACGTGGGCGTCATCGGAGGCCTGCCCAACTACTCCGGCGGCGGCACGGGCACCGACGACCGCCGCGTGACCATGATGGACGGCATCATGCTCCCCGACTACCGGCTCCCCACCGAGGCGGAATGGGAGTACGCCGCCCTGGCCATCATCGGCGAGACGGAGGAGGAGCTCATCTTCAACGTCCGCATCTACCCCTGGACCGGGCACTACGTCCGCAACGTGGACCAGGAGTACCGCGGCCACTTCATGGCCAACTTCCAGCGCGGCCGCGGCGACCTCATGGGCGTGGCCGGAGCCCTGAACGACAACGCCGCCATCACCGCCCCCGTCGATGCCTTCTGGCCCAACGACTACGGCATCTACAACATGGCCGGCAACGTCAGCGAATGGGTCGAGGACGTTTACCGCAGCATGAGCTCGCTGGAAGTCAACGACTTCCGCCCATTCCGGGGCAACGTGTTCCAGGTCATGCGCCGCGACCCCTCCACCCGCGAGCCCATCCTCGACGAGTACGGCAAGGTCATCTACGACGACGTGCCCCTCCAAGACGCCATGTACCGCTACAACTACCAGCGCGCGGACAACATCAACTACATGGACGGCGACGCCATCTCGGCCATCAACGCCCTCGACTGGTCTTACGACACCCGCCAGCAGCAGGACATGGACACCACCGGGGTCAACGTCGGCTCCAACCGGATGTACGCCCAGGGCGACCCCGCCCACCCGCTGCGCAAGGGCATCACCTCGCTGGTCAACGACGAGGCCCGCGTTTACAAGGGCGGCTCCTGGCGCGACCGCGTCTACTGGCTCTCGCCCGGATCCCGCCGCTTCCTCGACCAGGACATGGCCCGTGCCGACATCGGCTTCCGCTGCGCCATGATCAAGGTGGGCGGCAACCAGGGCATGCCCAACTAGGCCCAGCCCATCGGCCACACGGGCTTTTGGCCCTGTCCGAATAAAATGATAAATTAGCCTTTCCTTTCGGGAAAGGCTTTTTTTTTCCTTTCATGAAAAAAACCAGGGAAAAACGCATGGAAACCTCCCAACTCCATAAGCTCTTCCTCACCCACGGAAGCGTCAGCACCGACAGCAGGAGCATTTCTCCGGGTGGCATCTTCTTCGCCCTGAAAGGAGAAAGGCACGACGGAAACCAGCACGCCGCGGCAGCCCTCGCCGCGGGGGCATCCCACGCGGTCGTTGACCAAGACCAAGGCCCGGACCCCAGGCTCATCCGGGTCGCGGACGCCCTGCGCGCCCTCCAGGACCTGGCCCGGTTCCACCGCCGCCACCTGGGCACGCCCCTGCTGGCCCTGACCGGCAGCAACGGCAAGACCACCACCAAGGAGCTGCTGGCGGCCGTGCTCGCGCGCAAGTTCGAGACCCTTTCCACGCGGGGGAACCTCAACAACCACATCGGCGTGCCCCTGACCCTGCTGCGCCTGGCGCCCGGGCACCAGTTCGCCGTGGTGGAGATGGGCGCCAACCGCCCTGGCGACATCCGCCAGCTTTGCGAGATCGCCGAGCCCGACATGGGCCTGGTCACCAACGTGGGAAAGGCGCACCTCAAAGGCTTCGGCGGATTCGACGGCGTGGTGCGCACCAAGGGCGAGATGTACGACTTCCTCAAGGAGCGCGGCGGCCTGGTCTTCCTGAACGCTTCCAACCCGCTGCTGGCCGAGCGGCTCGGCCCCTACGAGCCGGCCCGGGTGCTCCGCTACGGCAGCCCCGAGCACCCGCACCCCGAGGCCCGCCCCGGCGGCGCCCACCTGCGGGCCTGGCACCCGGAGCTGGGCGAGTTCCAGACCCAACTGGCGGGAGCCTACAACCTCGAGAACCTCTCGTGCGCCCTGCGCGTGGCCGCGCACATGGGCATCCCCGCCGAGCAGGCGCGGCTGGCCTTCGAGCAGTACCGGCCCGACAACCACCGCTCGCAGATCATCGGCACCGGGCGCAACCTCGTGGTCATGGACGCCTACAACGCCAACCCCACGAGCATGGCCGCCGCCCTGGACAACCTGGCCGCCCAGGCCTGGCCCCGCAAGGCCGCCGTGCTGGGCGACATGCTCGAGCTGGGGCCGGAGGAGGAAGCCGAGCACCTGGAGATCCTGCGTCGCCTCGCGGGCCTCCGCCCGGATGCCGCCTGGCTGGTGGGCCCGCTCTTCGGGGCGCACGCGGCGGCCTTCCCGGGCTTCGCCTTCCATCCCGACACCGGCTCGCTCAAGCGGGAGCTCGCCGCATCCCCCCCCAAGGACCTGGCCATCCTGGTCAAAGGGTCGAGGGGCGTCCGGCTCGAAAGCCTTCTCGAACAACTTTGACCCACCCTAAAACCACAAGCCCAGAGCATGGAAATCCTCCACGAAGACAACCACCTGCTGATCCTGAACAAGGCCCCCGGCGAGATCGTCCAAGGCGACATCACGGGCGACATGCCCCTTGTCGAGCTGGCCAAGCAGCACCTCAAGCAGGTCCACCAGAAACCGGGGAACGTGTTCCTGGGCGTCACGCACCGCATCGACCGGCCCACCAGCGGAGCGGTGGTCTTCGCCAAGACCAGCAAGGCCCTGGAGCGCATGAACGCGCTCTTCCGCGAGGGCAAGGTCGAGAAGACCTACTGGGCCGTGACCAAGGAGCTCCCGCCGTCCGAGGAGGGCGTGCTGGAGCACTACCTGCTGAAGAACCAGGCCAAGAACAAGTCGTTCGTGGTGCAGGAAGGACGCAAGGGCTCGAAGCTGGCCCGGCTGAGCTACCGCCTGGAGGCCAGCACCGACCACTACCACCTGCTCTCGGTGCGCCTGCACACGGGCCGGCACCACCAGATCCGCTGCCAGCTCTCGCGGGCGGGCTGCCCCATCAAGGGCGACCTCAAGTACGGCTTCGACCGCTCCAACCCCGACGGAGGCATCCACCTGCACGCCCGGCGCGTGGCCTTCCTGCACCCGGTGAGCCAGGAGCGGGTGGAGGTCGTGGCGGCCCCGCCGCGCGACGTGCTCTGGGACGAATTCGTGAAAATCATCCTAAAATAAACCCAAAATGAAGACACCCATCCTGGGAATCGGGTCCCGGGTAAAGCATCCCGATTTTGGAGTTGGCGTGGTGATACAAGCCAAGGCCAACGCCCATACCATCACCTTCATCCACCACGGGCGGCACGAGATCCCCTTGCAGGACGACCGCCTGGAGGTGCTCGAGGCCGAGAAGGTGGCCACCGACGTGGTCAGCCTCGCGCAGGTGGAAGCGAGCCTGCGCCGCATCCTGAACGAGTACTCGGACATCCAGCAGCGCGTGGAGCTGGGCGAGCGCTGGGTGGGCGGCACCCTGGTGCTGAAACCCTCCGACCAGACCAAGAAGAGCAAGGAGATTCCGATCGAGACCTTCTTCCACAAGATCGTGATGCTGCGCGACCGTCTCCGGGTCATGGAGCAGCGCGTCAACGCTTCGGACAAGCTGGACGACGAGGACAAGGTCAACCTGCAGCAGTACCTTACCAGGATCTACGGCTCGCTGACGACTTTCAACGTCCTCTTCCGCGACAAGGAAGACCAGTTCGTCGGGGCCAAGGAATCATGATTCAACAAACACAACCTAACTAGAGCATGGACATCAGGGATTTTGGAATGACGGGGATCAAGGTCAGCGCCGTGGGTTTCGGCGCCGGCGCGGTGGGCGATTGGCGCATGGACGAGAACGAGGCGGCCCGGCTGCTGCACTCGGCCCTCGACAATGGCATCACCCTCATCGACACGGCACGGAGCTACGGGGTCTCGGAAGACCGGATAGGCAAGCACCTGGCGCACAGGCGCCACGAGTACGCGCTTTCGACCAAGGTAGGCTACGGGGTAGAGGGGGTAGAGGACTGGACCTACGACGCCGTCCGGCTGGGCATCAACCAGGCCCTCCAGAAGATGCGCACCGACTACATCGACATCGTCCACCTGCACTCCTGCCCGAAAGGGATCATCATGCAGGAGAACGTCATCTGGGCCTTGGAGGAGGCCGTCTTCAACGGCAAAGTCAGGATCGCTTCCTACTCGGGTGAAAACCAGCACCTTTCGACGGCCATCCAGACCAACCGCTTCTCGGGGATGATGTGCTCGCTGAACATCTGCGACCAGCGGGTGATCAGCAACCAGCTTCCGGCCGCGAAGGCCCGCGGCATGGGCGTGATTGCCAAGCGCCCGCTGGCCAACGCGCCCTGGCGGTTCGCCGAGCGGCCCTTCGGGCATTACGGCGAGGCCTATTGGGAACGCTTCCGCGCGATGGACCTCGACCTGGGCATGGACTGGGACGAGGTGGCCATCCGCTTCAGCGCCTACACCTACGGCGTGGACAGCGTGGTCGTCGGCACCCAGTCGGCCGAGCATCTGGCCCGAAACGCTCGCAACGCTGAAAACGGAAAGCTGCCGGACCATGTCATAGACTTGCTGCGCCATGCTTTCCACATGAACGACCACCACTGGGAGGGCCAAGTTTGACCTGGCCCCCCTCGAAAAGCCAAGACAGCCCGTCTTGGCTTTTCGCGTTTGCCCCGCGTCGCCATGCCTCCCAACAGGATCTGTTTTGAGAACCCCGCCAAAAAAAAGAGCCATGCCATGAGAAGAGTTTACACTGTCGGCGAAACCGTTTACGACATCATTTTCAAGAACAACGTCCCCGTGGAGGGCAAGCCTGGCGGGGCCTTGCTGAACAGCGCTGTGACATTGGGCAGGCTGGGGGTGCCCGTCTGCATGGTAGGCGACTACGCCGACGACCAGATCGGCCGGATCATCGACCAGTTCCTCAAGGACAACGGGGTGGACATCCAGCACGTTACGCGCTACGACAACGCCCGCTCGCGCCTGGCCCTGGCTTTCCTCGACGAAAACAACAACGCCGAGTATTCTTTCTACAAGATCCGGAAACAAGGGAAACTGCACGTCAACTTCCCGGAAATCGAGAAGGGCGACATCGTGCTCTTCGGTTCCTTCTACGGCATCAAGCCTGAAATCCGGGAAGACCTGCGCTCCTTCCTCCTGAAAGCCCGCGAAAAGGAAGCCCTGGTGGTCTATGACCCCAACTTCAGGGAAGCGCACAAGCGGGACCTGCCCGAATTGATGCCGTTCATCCGCGAGAACGTCTCGTTCGCGGATGTCGTCAAAGGGTCCGACGAGGATTTCCGGTACATCTGGGGATGCCAGACTCCGGAGCAAGCCTACGAACGGCTGCTGGAAATCGGGTCGCCCACCCTGGTTTACACGGCCAACCGGAAGGGAGTCAACGTCATCAACCGCAAGCTCAACAAGCATTACGACGTGCCCCAGATCAGCCCCGTCAGCACCGTGGGGGCGGGCGACACGTTCAACGCGGGCATCGTTTACGGTCTTTACCGCCACGAAATCGCCAAGGCGCAGGTCCAGGACCTGGACGAAGCCATTTGGGATGACCTTGTGGTGTTCCCCATTTGCTTCTCGAAGGATGTCTGCCTGAGCTACGAGAACTACGTGAGCGTCGGGCTGGCCAAGACCATCAGCCTGGGAAGCGTGCTGTGACCGCCGGCCCGCGGCCTCAGTACTCGACAGGCTGGAAGTCGGGAGGGTTCAGCACCAGGTGGTCGGTGTCGGAGCGGGTCAGGACCAGGAAGCCGTAGAGCTGCGC
>JAIFMG010000035.1 GCA_020048645.1 Bacteroidota bacterium
CCCAACTTGGAAAAAAATGCTCCAAAAAAAGCCAATTTTGAACAAAAATAGGAGAAAATCAAAAATGTCAAAATTTTAAGTGTCTGAAAATGAGATGGTTGTCAAAAAGCATCAGAAAAAAGTCAAAATGTAGTTACCCATAGATTTGGCTGGTATTTTATTATTTTTTACATTCGCGAAAAATTTCACAGCCATGTTCATAGCCAAGGTGAGCAAAAAGAACAAAAGTTCGGACAAGACCTACGAGTACTACCGCCTAATGCGCTCATATAGAATAGGTAACAAAACCCGCCAGGAGTTCATCCTCAATTTGGGGACACTCGACGGGTTGGCCGTTGAGAAGCATAAAGCGCTGGCTGACAGGATTGAACAGGTTTTAAACAACCAAATCGAGTTTTTCACCACCGACACCCAGATAGAGGAACTGGCGAAAACGTTCTCCGACCAGATCATCGCGAGCAAAAGAGTGTTCGCGAACAAGAGGATAGAAAAGAAAGAAATCCAAGACGAGGATGGACAAGCGGATTACCAGATGGTCGATGTCAATTCGGTGGATAGCGGGAATGCCCGGGAAATCGGCAACGAATGGCTTGCCAAGCAGGCAATCGAGCAGATCGGCCTGGACAAGATCCTGGCACAACAAAAGGTTTCGGACAAATTGCTAAAGACCTCATTGATAAGCATCATCAGCAGGATGGTGCATCCGTCGAGCGAGTTGGAAACGGAACGTTGGCTAAAAGAAAACACGGCGTTGAACCAATTGTTCGATTTGCAAGAAGATGGGGTCAGCCGATACGAATTGGGCAAGGCGAACGAATTCTTGTATAAAAACAAGGAAGCCATTGAAAAAGAAATATATGGCAACATCAAAAATTTATTCTCGCTTGAGAGCAAGATTGTGATTTACGACCTCACGAACACGTTTTTTGAAGGCAGGAAAAAGGGTTCGACATATTGCAAGTTTGGCAGGAGCAAAGAAAAACGCAAGGATTGCCGGCTGGTATGCCTGGCTTTGCTGGTTGATATCCACGGCTTCATAACCTATTCGCATTTCTACTCCGGCAACCAGAGCGAACCCGGGACGCTTGCCGATGTGGTGGCCGATTTGAAAATGAAAACCCAAACGCCAGAAAACAAGCCGGTCATAGTGATGGACGCGGGCATGGCCACCGAAGACAATTTGAAAGGACTCAGGGAAATGGGCCAGGATTATGTTTGCGTGGGCAGAAGCAAGTTGAAGAAATACCAACTTTTGGAAGAAGTTCCGGTGATTGCTGAAGACAACCGAAACAACAAAATAGAACTGCGCAAGGTAAAACCAGAGGACAAAGAAGATAATTTTTTGTATGTGAAAAGTGTGCGAAAGCGCATGAAGGAAGAGTCCATGGACGACAGGTTCACCGAAAAGTTTGAGAAGGAGTTGAATGAGTTCAACTCAAGCCTGCAAAAAAAAGGCTCAAGACGAAAATCAGCCGATGTTTATCAGCGGATGGGACGGTTGAAAGAGCGAAACAGCTACATATCAGGCCAATATGAAATATCATTTGCCGAAGATGCGAAGCTTGGGATCGTGACCGCGATAGAATGGAAACGCAAACCGGCAAACAACCAATACGATGGAAGCTATTTTATACGCTACTCCAATAAGAACCTCACCACCAGCGAGATATGGGACACATACAATACCATCCGGGAAGTGGAACAGACCTTCAGGACGTTGAAGACCGATTTGCGGATCCTTGTGGGAATAGTCGCCTACCAGGTGGTCAACGCGATACGGCACCAGCTAAAAAAACACGAGATGGCGATGTCGTGGACAACAATTGTCGAAAAAATGAACACCTACAAATCTGTGGTCACCGACATGATGACAAAAGATGGAAAAAAAATAATACTGAAGTATTGTTGTCGTCCGTCGCCTTTCGTGACCGAAATTTTTGAAAAGCTTGGGTATAAGATTCGCCCATTCAAAAAACAAAAGTACGTAGTTACCTAATTGCAATTTTATAAAAGCCAATGCCTGGTATTCAATGATTTGTAAGTTACGGATCGCCCAGCTCGAGAAGCAGTCGGAGGAAATCGAGGACATCGTGCAGGCCGTTGTGCGCATCGCCGACCAGACCAACCTGCTGGCCCTGAACGCGGCCATCGAGGCGGCCCGGGCGGGCGAGCACGGCAAGGGTTTCGCCGTGGTGGCCGACGAGGTACGCAACCTGGCCGAGATCTCGGAGAAGAGCGCCCGCGCGATCAAGAACGTGGTGGCCGAGATACAGGAGGAGGTCCGCAAGGTGGTGGTCGAGATATCCGACATCAGCAAGCGCGTCCGGCAGGAGACCGAGCGCGGCCAGAGCATCAGCGACGGGCTTTCGCAGATCGCCCAGAGCATGAACGGCTACCAGAAGATGACCGAGGAGATCAACAAGGCCTCGCAGGAGCTGCTCAGCGATTCGCAGAAGTTCCTGGCCAGCTCCGAGACCATCGCCTCGGCCGCCGAGGAGCTGGCCTCGGCCGCCGAGCAGAGCCGCAAGAACGTCCAGGAGCAGTCCAAGGCCTTCAGCGAGATCTCCGGCGCGGCCGACGAGCTCTCGGCGACGGCCGACGAGATCCGCAACGCCACCGACAGCCAGAAGGTCTCTTCGGAGCTGGCGGCCATGGCCGGCGAGCTCTCGGCCAACATCGAGGAGACCCTCTCGGCCTCCATGCAGATCTCCTCGGCCATCGAGCAGATCAACAAGGCCGGAGACCTCCAGGTGCGCGAGACGGCCGTGAGCACCGAGATAGCCGAGCGCCAACTGGCGGCGGCCAAGCAGGTGGAGCGCCAGGCCACGGCCCTGGTCGAGAAGACCGGCCTGCTCCGCGACCAGCTCGAGGAGAACCAGGCCAACACCCGCAAGCTGGTGCAGAACATCCAGTCGGCGGGACAGGAGAACATCAACGCGGTGCTGAGCATCCGCACCCTCGAGGACAAGACCCGGAAGATCGAGAAGACCCTCGAGGCCATCACCAACGTTACCATCCAGACCAACATGCTGGCCGTCAACGGCTCCATCGAGGCCGCCCGCGCGGGCGAGCACGGCCGGGGCTTCTCGGTGGTGGCCGAGGACATCCGCAACCTGGCCAGCGAGTCGTCCGAGAACGCCGAGAAGATCAAGGACCTGGTGCGCGACCTCCAGCTCCAGATCAGCAAGTCGGGCATCAACGTCGAAATGGCCGGCAAGGCCGCCATCGACGAGGTCAACAAGGCCAAGGCCAGCACGGCCAACCTCAACCTGATACAGGACGACATCGCCGACATCGAGCAGGCGATGCAGGAGGTCCGCCGCGACTCGGGCGACGCCCTCAAGGCCATCGAGGCCACCAAGAAGGGCATCGACCAGATCACCGTGGCCACCGAGGAGGCCTCCAAGACCATCGACCAGGCGGCCTCCGCCTCCGAGGAGCAGTCCAAGGGCCTCCAGGAGCTGGCCCAGGCCATCGAGGAGATCGCGTCCTTGGCCGAGGAGCTGCAAAGCATGTGAGCCGCGCCGGGGCCACGGCCCCGGCCGGCGCGTCGGCCGCGGCCCTCCCCGCCCAGCGCGGGGGGGCCGCCCCGGGGAACCAACATAAAACATAGCCAGCCATGAAAGAAGCCAAAGACCACAACGGCCAGCAAATGGCCATCTTCGAGGTTGCCAACGAAACCTACGGAATACAGATCAGCACCATCAAGGAAATCGTCCGGATGCCGGCCTTGACCAACGTGCCCAACGCGCCCGACTTCCTGGCCGGGCTGACCAACCTGCGCAACCGGGTGCTCCCGGTCATCGACACCCGGCGGCGGCTGCGCCTGGAGCCCTGCGAGCCCACCGACAGCACCCGCGTGCTGGTGCTCGAGGGCGCGGGATCCACCACGGGCATCATCGTGGACCGGGTCCGCGGGGTCTCCAGCATCGAGGAGATGAGCCAGGAGGAGCCGCCGGAAATCGTCAGCAGCGGCGTCGAGCGCAAGTACATCAAGACGATCCTCAAGGCCAAGAACGGCCAGAGCATCATCCTGGAGTTCGACGTGGAGGCCCTCTGCGCCATGGGCCAGGCCGCCCAGGGCGAGCAGGACCGCGGCGCGGGCGCCGAGCAGGCCCGGCCCGCGGCGGGCGCCGCCGAGCGGCAGGGCCAGCAGGAGGTGCAGATGGTGACCTTCCTGCTCTCGAACCAGGAGTACGCCTTCCCGATAGAGGTGGTCAGCGAGGTGCTGCGCGTGGGCAAGATCACCCGCGTGCCCCGCTCGCCGGGCTTCGTGGTGGGCATCCTGACCGTGCGCGACAGCGTCCTGCCCATCATCGACAACCGCCGGCTCTTCGGCATGGAGTCGCTGGTCGAGGAGCTCGACCGCGGCCTGGACCTGCTGCTGGCGCGCAAGAAGGAGTGGTTCGCCCAGCTCCGGCGCAGCCTCGACGAGGGGACGACCTTCCGCGGCAACCGCTCGGCGGCCCTGTCGGAGCTGGGCGTCTGGATTGAGGAGTTCCGGACGGTCAGCCAGGAGATCGGCGCGGTCACGCAGGAACTGCGCTACCTGAACCTCAAGCTGCACGAGTGGGCCTCGCGCCTGCTGGACCAGGCCAAGGAGGGCCGCGGGGGCAAGGGCGCCGAGCAGTTCGACCAGGCGCTGGCGCCGGTGTTCAGCAACCTGCTGCTCAAGCTGGAGCAGCTCCGGGGCGCCATCCGCTCGGGCATCCACGAAGACCAGCGGGTGGTGGTGGTCGAGGCCGGGGCCTTCACCATCGGCCTGCTGGTGGACCGCGTGCAGCAGGTGCTGCGCGTGGCCAAGGCCACCCTCGAGGAGCCCCCGGCCATCCTGAGCGACCACACCGACAAGACCCTGGCCCAGATCGCCAAGCTCGACGGCGGCCGGCGCGTCATCATGCTGCTCGACCAGAGGCAGCTCTTCGGCACCGACCAAATCAAAGCCATCGAAGGCATGGACCAGCAAGGATTCAAGAAGCAGAGCTCGGCCAGCCGGCTCGAGAACGACGACGTCATCCAGCTCGTGACCTTCCGCCTGGGCACCGAGCAGTTCGCCATCGGCATCGAGGAGGTGCGCGAGATCAACCGGCTGGAGACGGTCACGGCCGTGCCGCAGGCTCCGCACTTCATCGAAGGGGTGATGAACCTGCGCGGCAACGTGATCCCGGTGGTGAACCTGCGCAAGCGGTTCCGCATGGGCGAGCGCCAGTACGACAGCACGACCAAGGTCATCATCGTCTCCATCGGCGGGCGCTTCACGGGCCTGATTGTGGACGCGGTGTCGGAGGTGCTGCGCATCCCCAGGCGCCTGGTCGAGAGCGTGCCTCCGGTGCTGAGCGGCGGCGTGGAGACCGACTTCCTCAAGGGCATCTGCAAGAACGAGCGCGACGGGCAGATGCTGCTGCTGGTCTGGGTGGACCGCATCCTCTCGACGGGCGACAAGGTCCAACTGGAGGACACGCTGGAGCAACATGAACCCTGAAAAAGAAGCAGACTTGCCATGATCAACGTGCTGGTGGTGGACGATTCGGCGCTGATGCGCAAGCGGCTGACGCGGATGCTGGAGGCCGACCCCGAGATCAAGGTGGTGGGCACGGCCCGCGACGGCGAGGACGCCGTCGCGAAGGCCCGCGCCCTGCGGCCCGACGTGGTAACGCTGGACGTGAACATGCCCGGCATGGACGGCCTGACGGCCTTGCAGCACATCGTCGAGGAGGGCATCTGCCCGGTGGTGATGGTCAGCTCGCTGACGCAGGACGGCGCCGTGGTAACCTTCGAGGCCCTGGAGCTGGGCGCCTTCGACTTCGTGGCCAAGCCCGACGGGACCATCTCGCTGGGCATCGAGAAGGTGGCCCGCGAGCTGGCCATGAAGGTGCGCTACGCGGCCAAGACGGGCACGCTCTCGCGCATCAACGCGAACCGCAACAAGGTGCGCCTGGTGCGGGCCCAGGCCGAGCGCCAGAAGATGCAGCAGACGGTGGCGCAGGACGCGGCCGAGGTGGTGGTGGCCATCGGGGTCTCCACGGGCGGGCCCAAGGTGCTGGGCGAGATCATCGAGGCGCTTCCGGCCGACCTGGGCGCGGCCCTGCTGATCGTGCAGCACATCCCGCCGAACTTCACCTCCTCCTTCGCCTCCCGCCTGGACCGCCTGGCGGCCTTCACCGTCCAGGAGGCCAGCAACGGAGACCTGGTGCGGGCCAACGTGGGCTACCTGGGCAAGGGCGGCTTCCACATGCTGGCCAAGCGCATGGGCCGCGACCTGCCGCCGCGGCTGCGCCTGACCACGCAGCCCGCGCACCTGTTCGTGCCCTCGGTGGACCAGATGATGTTCTCGGTGGCCGAGAGCTTCGGGCCCAGGGCCGTGGGCGTGCTGCTCACGGGCATGGGCGACGACGGGGCCGACGGCATGGTGGCCATCCGCAAGGCTGGCGGCTTCACCATCGCCGAGAGCGAGGAGACCGCCGTGGTGTTCGGCATGCCCGCCGAGGCCATCGCCCGCGGCGGGGCCGAGCTGGTGGTGCCCAGCTACCAGGTAGCCGAAAAGATCGTCCAGGCCGTCCGGCGCCTGGCCTGAACCCCATTGACCCTCTACTACTATCCCCCTGACATGAAAAAAGTCATTCTCATCGACGATTCCTCCTTCGCGCGGATGCAACTGCAGCGCAAGCTCAAAGACCTCGACGACGTGGAGTTCGTCCATGCCGCCGACGGGATGCAGGCCCTGGAGAAGATCCTGGAGGCCCGGCCCGACTGCGCCGTGCTGGACCTGCTCATGCCCAACATGAACGGCTTCGAGCTGCTCAAGGAGCTCCGCCGCCGGGCCATCGACATGCCGGTGGTGGTGCTTTCGGCCGACAAGCAGCCGCTGACCATCCAGCGCTGCGAGCGACTGGGCGCCAGCGTCATCCTGCACAAGCCCACCGGGCTGGTGCAGATCCGCGACGTGGTGGCCCGGCTGCTGGGCATGGACGCCGCCCAGGACGACTGAGACAGGGCCCCCCCCCCCGCGCACGCACGAACCAACCTCCCCCCACACACCATGAAACCTCCCATTAGCGAACGCCACCAAGACTTCCTCAAGGAGCTGATCAACGTCGGCATCGGCCAAGGGGCCCAGGCCCTGAACGAGATGACCGAGTACCACGTCAAGATGAAGGTGCCCGAGCTGCGCGTCTTCGACCACACCAACATCCAGGAGTACTACGCCCTGTACCAGCAGCGTCGCCTGGCCGCCGTCGAGATGGAGTTCCAGTCGGAGCTCAACGGCGCGGTCAAGCTCATCTTCCCCGAGGAGAGCGCCCTAAAGCTGGTCGAGTTCTTCACGGGCGAGCCGGCGGGGCCCGACAGCCGCGCCATGAGCGTGAGCGCGCTGAGCGAGATCGGCAACATCGTCATCAACTCGGTGGTCTCCGAAATCAGCGGCCAGCTCGACCTCTACGTGCAGTACACGGTGCCGCGCTACGTCGAGGAGAGCATCGACCGCATCATGGACCCGCTGACGCGCCGGCCGGGCTTCGCGGTGCTGATGTGCCACGCCCGGTTCGAGGTGGAGGAGCTCTGCGTCGCGGGCGACCTGGTGCTGGTCTTCGAGATCGGCCACTTCGAGACCTTCAGCCAGAAGGTGGAGCACTTCTACCAGCGGATGCTCGAGGGCTGAGGCCCTGGCTCCTTGTCCTAACTCTTCACAGCCAGACAACCAACAATCTTCCCAAGAAAATGATGAAAGCCCTCGAAAACCTCAAGTCCGACGACGAAGACCTGCGCCTCTACGCGGTGGAGGAGCTCGCCCAGCGGATGGACGACAAGATGTTCCACCTGCTGCTGGACCAGCTCAAGCTCGAGCAGTCCATCCTGGTGCGCAACAACCTGGTGCTGATCCTGGAGAACGCCATCTCGGAGCGCAAGGTGGGCGGAGGCAGCACCTTCGCGAAGATCTTCTCGCTCTACCTCTCGCACAACGCCTTCCTGCGCAGCAGCGCCATCCAGATCCTGAGCGCGGGCGACGACGTGGTGGCGCGCTTCCTGGAGGCCAACTTCGCCGACGCCAACGCCGACGTGCGCAAGCTGATCCTGGACACCCTCAACGAGATCGGCACGCCCAGGGCCATGGAGGCCGTCCGCCGGGCCTTGTCCGACTCGAACGTCAACGTGCTGATAACGGCCATCGAGTACCTGGGCCACGCGGCCGACCGCAAGGTCATCCACCGGCTGCTGGAGATGCTCAAGGTCGAGCGGCGGCCGATGGTCTCCATGGCCATCCTGACCACGGTGGAGGAGGTGGGCACCGAGGTGGACATCCACAACGCCCTGGCCGAGATCCTGCCGGGGGGCGACATCGGCCAGGCCAAGGGCATCTTCTTCGCCATCGCCATCAAGCTCCTGGCCAAGGTCTGGTCCGAGGCCCAGATCCTGGAGCTGCTGGAAAGCCCCGTGCTGGAGGCCAACCTCGAGAGCTACTCGGTGGAGCTCGTGGACCTGCTGACGGTGGCCTCGCAGCGCTTCCTGAACTTCATCGACCACCCGGCGGCCCGGCGCGCGCTGGCCCGGCTGCTCCAGGCGCCCAACCGCAGCGAGAAGATGCCCTTCATCGCCCTGAACCTGCTGGCCCACAGCAAGGAGAAGCAGCTCTCGTCGCACCTGGACCGCTTCTTCGAGATGGAGGACATCAACGCCCAGGACCTGAGCCGGAGCATGCTCGACATGCTCCAGAAACAAGCCAACTAAGCACGCCACGAATGAACAGCGACCTGACCGTCAGAGAGTTCGAAGCCATAGCCGGGCACATCTACAAGCACAGCGGAATCCGTTTCGAACTGGGCAAGCAGTACTACGTCTCCAAGCGGGTGGCCGCGCGGATGGAGGCTACCCGTTGCCAGACGGTCGATGAGTACGTGCGGCTGCTCACGGCCTCGAAGGCCGGGCCGGAGGAGTTCCAGCAGCTCATCACGCTGGTAACGACCAACGAGTCCTACTTCTTCCGCGACTTCGACCAGTTGGCGGCCTTCGCCGAGCACTGCCTGCCGGAGGTCATCGAGCGGAAGGTGGAGGAGGGCGACAACCGCCTGCGCATCTGGTCGGCGGGCTGCTCCAGCGGCGAGGAGCCCTACACCATCGCCATCATCCTGCGCGAGATGCTGGGCGACATCGGCCGCTGGAACATCGACATCCTGGCCACCGACATCGACCAGAACATCCTCAACAAGGCCCGCATCGGCGTCTATGAGCCCCGCAGCGCCAAGGAGGTGCCGCCGGAGTACCTGGAGCGCTACTTCGTCAACCGCGGGGACCAGTATTACCTCAACAGCGACATCAAGGCCATGGTCGAGTTCCGGAACATGAACCTGAACGACCAGGCCCAGATGCGCCGCATGAGGGGCTTCGACTTCATCTTCTGCCGCAACGTGCTGATCTACTTCGACGACCAGTCGCGCAAGCGGGTCGTGGACAACTTTTACCTGAGCATGGAGAAGGGCGGATACGTTTTCCTGGGCTCGAGCGAGAGCATCGGGCGGATTTCCAACGCCTTCACGCTCTGCCGGCGGGGCAACTACCTGGTCTATCGCAAGTAGCCTGGCCGCGGCCGGAACGCCTTTCATCAACCCCTTAACCAATTCATCAGGATGGACACCCAAATCTTAGTCATCGACGATTCCACGCTGGTGCGCAACTACCACACCAGCATCCTCAAGGATGCCGGCTTCGTCGTCCAGACGGCCGCCGACGGATACGAGGCCCTGGAGAAGGCGCTCTCGCAGAACTTCAGCCTGATCCTGTGCGACATCAACATGGCCCACATGGACGGGATAACCTTCGTCGAGAAGTTCCGCGCCGAGGGGCGCGAGACGCCCGTGATCATCATCTCCACGCAGTCCGACGCCGTGGACAAGCTCAAGGCCTACGAGGCCGGGGCCAACGTTTACATCTCCAAGCCCATACAGCCTACCATGCTGGTCGAGAACATCAGGATGCTCTTGAGCTGAGGCTGGGCCTATCTTCGCACACAACAACACCTTCCACCATGAAACAGAAAGCTCTAGTGGTCGATGATCTGGGCGGACACCGTTACGCCGTCTCTTCGGCGCTGACCTTCGCAGGATTCGACGTCGATATGGCCAAGGACGGCCTCGAAGGGCTAAGCATGGCCAAAGAGAATCAGTTCTCCCTCATCTTCTCGGACATCGAGATGCCCAACATGAACGGCTTCGAGCTCCTGGCCCGCCTGCGGAGGATCCCCAACTACCGCAGCACGCCCATCGTCATGGTCTCGAGCCTTCGCAACCAGGTGGACATCAACCGCGCCGAGCGGCTGGGGGCCACCGCCTACATCGTCAAGCCTTACACCGTCAAGAAAATCAAGGAGGTGCTCTCGCAGTGCGGATTCTGACAACGAATCCGCAACGCGCGGCCGCCGACCTTCCAACCCCGAACCCATGAAACTCAAAGTTCTCGTCGTCGATGATACCCTGGCCCACCAGATGGCCATGAGGGCCTACCTCAAGCCCTACGGATTCGAGGTGGACACCGCCAGCAACGGCCTCGACGCCCTCGGGAAGGTCGCGGCCAACGCCTACGACATGGTCTTCACGGACATCGAGATGCCCAACATGAACGGGCTGGAGCTGCTGGCCCGCCTCAAGCGCATGCCCAGCATGGCCAAGGCGCACGTGGTCATGACCTCCTCCATCGACGACCCGCAGACCTTCCAGAAGGCCGGGAAGCTGGGGGCGTCGGCCTATTGCACCAAGCCCTACGACCAGGCCAAGATCGACCGCGTGCTGGCCAAGTTCGGCCACCGCCGAACGCCCTGAGCCCCGCTCTCCGACCCTCAAGACCAAAACCTACGACCATGAGCACCACCAAGAAAAAAGCCCTCATCGTGGACGACCTGGCCGGCCACCGCGACGCCATACGGACCAGCCTCCACATCCGCGGATTCGAGGTCAGGGCCTGCGAGGATGGCCTCCAGGCCCTCCACGCCCTCGAGGAGCAGCATTTCGAGATCGTCTTCACGGACATCGAGATGCCCAACATGAACGGTTTCGAGCTGCTGGCCCGCCTGCGCCGCCTGCCCGGCTACGAGCGCGTGCCCGTGGTCATCCTCTCGAGCCTCGACGCGCAGGCCGTCCGCGACAAGGCCCACCGCCTGGGAGCCACCGCGACCCTGCACAAGCCCTACACCAACCACGACATCCTCGAGGCCCTGCGCATGGCCGGGTTCTGATCCGGCCCGCCGCCCCCCGACCCGCATTCCGTTTGCCTACCCACCTAGTCCCAACTCTCCATGGAATTCGAATTTGACCACGGCGAAATCTACGAGAACCTCGAGCAGATCGAGGCCGCGTTGCTCGAGTTCAGCCGGCAGGTCGAGCTCGGGTCGGTGCCCACCGACGCCATCCACGCCACTTTCCGGCACGCCCACAACCTCAAGGGCCTGCTGGCCATGGTGCAGCGCCAGCGCTGCGCCGACCTCATCCACGCCGTCGAGACCAACTTCGACGCCGTGCGCAAGGGAAAGGCCGTGGTCAACGAGGCCCTCATCCAGAAGAGCCTGGCCGTGGTGGACATTATCCAGCAGGGCATGGAGGACAACTGCCCCGACAGCGAGCTGGCCGAGCGCGTCTCGCGCGAGCTGCGCGAGGCCCTGCTCCAGCCCGAGCCCACCGCGGCCCGCGAGTTCGAGGAGTTCCCCCTCAAGGCCGAGGAGCGCGCGCTGCTGCTCGACTGCGTGGCCAAGGGCATGTCGGCCTTCGTGGTCGAGAAGCTCATCAAGACCGACATCCCCGAGACGGCCTTCCGCCAACTGCCCATCTTCGAGGACCTCCGCGCGCTGGGGGCCCTGGTGGCCTTCGCACCGCCTTTCGAGCAGATCCCGCAGGCCAACGACGAGGCCATTCTCAAGATCCTCTTCGCCACGAGCGAACCGGAGGAGGAGCTCGACTTCCAGATCTTCGACCCCTACCACAAGGTATCGGTCAAGCTGCCCGAGCCCGACGCGGCCGCGGGGCCCGAGGCGGGCGTGCGCATCGCCAAGCAGCACCGCCTGCGCGGCTTCCGCTCCATCGTCTGGAGCGACGACTTCGAGCGCCGCAACCGGGTGCTGGCCATTTTCGAGGAGTTCGGGCCCACGCACGTGGCCACCAGCCCCCGCGAGCTGGAGCTGGCCTTCGAGCTGGCCCTGGGCCGGGGCGAGCCTTACCGCTTCGCCTTCATCGACATCGACCACATCGGCCAGTCGGGCGTGTGCAAGGCCTTGCGGGCCTTGGAGGAACGGGCCGGGGTCTTCGGCTTCAAGGGCTGCCACTTCCTTACCGAGACCCCTGGCAAGCCCGCCCTAAGGGCGGTGGCCTCGGATCTGGGCTGCGCCTTCTGCTTCGAGGAGCCCATGCAGCCCCACGACCTGAGCGAGGCCCTGCTCTCGGTGGAGGAGCTGCCCCGCCGGTTCAAGTCGCAGGAGCCCAGGGTGCTGCACGGGGCCGCCCTCGAGGCCGTCAGCGGCTACTTCGCCGAGCCCGGGCAGCTCGAGCTGCTCGACCTCCTGCGGGCGCGCGTCAAGGCCATGCGCCTGCTGCTCGAGCAGCCGCCTTCCAAGGCCATGCTCAACCGGGTCTTCGGCGAGTTCTGCGCCATTGGCGTGCTCAACCAGCACTTCGGCTCGCCCGACATCGCCGAGTTCTGCCAATACATCGACCTGGTGCTCGATGTCCACCTCAACCACTTCGACCACGTCCGCCCCGAGCTGGTGGACTTCCTGGGCCTGATGTTGGGCCGGTTCGAGCACCTGATCGAGCGCATCGTGGCCCGCAAGGGCGGCGGCCCCCTGCTCGACCACCAGAGCCTGCGCGCGGTGCTGCCGGCCGAGTTCTTCGACCCGGCGCCCGAGGCCGAGCGCCAGGAGGTCTCGCGCGAGGACGTGAACGACTTCCTGGAGAGCGCCGACGAGATCATGGAGGAGCTCGAGCCCATCATCCTGGAGCTATCGCAGACCCAGTCGGACCAGAGCATCCTGCAGATCTTCCGGCTGGTCCACAACCTCAAGGGCGACGCGGCCTTCGTCAGCCTCAACACCATCTCGGAGTACGTCCACAAGCTCGAGAACCTCTTCACGCGGGTCAAGGACGGCCAGACGCCTGTAACGGCGCAGGTTACGCAACTGCTGCTCGCGTGCAGCGACTTCATCAAGGAGGCCCTGGACAGCCTCCGGCAAGACTACATCAACATTGTTACGAAGGAGGATGTCGAGCGGCTTCAGGCCAAGATCGACGCGCTTTCCCTGCCCGAGGGCGCCAAGCCGGAGCCGCCGCCCGCCCGCGACCCCTACCAGGAGCAAATGGCCGAGTACCGCTTCCTGGTGGAGCAGGCCCTGGGCCGGCATCCCAAGGCCGACATGACCCTCCGCGCCCTGGACAGCATGGCCAAGGCTTCGGCCTACGTGGGCAACGCCCCGCTGGTCGAGGCCGTCGCCGCGGCCCGGCACCTCCTGGCGACCCTTTCGCAGGCGGCCTTCGGCGACCCCGAGTTCCGCGCGCTGCTCGAGAAGCTCCTGGGCATGACCACGCCCGAGGCGCTGGCCGCCAAGGCCGAAGCCAAGCCGCAGCCCCAGCCCGATGCCCCGGAAAAGGAGAAGAGGACGGACAAGAGCTCCAGCAAGTCCGACTCCGACAAGACCATCCGCGTCAGCGAGGCCAAGGTCGAAGGGTTCTACAACCTGGTCGGCGAGCTGCTCATCGCCCGCAACAACTACGAGTACCTGCTCGGCAGCCTCAACGCCACCGACGCGCTGGCCAACGCCAAGACCGCCCGGCACCAGCTCCGCTCGAACCTCCACCTTTTCAGCCGCCTGATCAACGACATGCAGGCCGAGGTGGCCGCGCTGCGCCTGATGCCCATGAAGCGGGTCCTGGCCAAGTTCGAGCGGGTCGTCCACGACATCGCCGCCAGCGAGGGCAAGAAGATCCACCTGGAGCTGGTCGGCGCCGAGACCGAGGTGGACAAGAAGGTGGCCGAGGCCCTGTCCGAGCCCCTGATCCACCTGGTCCGCAACGCCTGCGACCACGGCATCGAGCTGCCGCAGAAGCGCGTCCAGAACGGCAAGGACTCCGTGGGCCGCATCCTGATCGCCACGCGGCGCGAAGGCAGCAACCTGCACGTAACCATCGAGGACGACGGCAACGGCATGGACCCCTCGGCCCTGCTCGAAAAGGCCAAGGCCAAGGGATTCGACACCAGCCGCCTGAACATGGACAACGCCCTGGACCTGATCTTCGAGCCGGGCTTCTCGACCAAGAAGACGGCCACCCAGCTCTCGGGCCGCGGAGTGGGCATGGACATCGTCCGCAGCACCGTCGAGAAGCTCGGCGGCCATGTCCGCGTGAGCTCGAAGCTGGAAGTCGGCAGCCGGTTCTCGCTGGTGGTGCCCGTGGCCATCGGCATGAACAAGACGCTGCTGGTGCAGGAGGACGGCCAGACCTACGCCCTGTCGTTCGAGAGCATCCTCGAGGCGGTGAAGCTGCCCCCGTCGGAGCTGTTCAGCCTCAAGGGCCGGAAGGCTTTCCAGCACCGGGGCGAGGTGGTGGTGGTGGCCCGCCTGCGCGACCTGCTCGCGGGCAACCGCGGCCAGGCGCGAAGCTGGGAGTCGGGCGCCGCCGACGGCCAGCAGGTGGCGCACCTGGTGGTCCTGAAGACCGAGAAGGGCAAGCTGGCCGTCTGGGTGGACCGCTTCGTCAAGAACATCGAGCTGGCCCTCAAGCCCCTGCCCGACAGCCTGGGCTTCCTCAAGAAGTTCAGCGGGGTAAGCATCCTGGGCGACGGCCAAGTGGTGCTCTCGATCAACTGCGAGCACCTGGCCTGAGCGGGCCTGGGCCGTCCATGGCCTCCGGCCGTCGCTCGATGGCCAGGAGGGTGCGCTTTTCGGCCATGCTTCCCGATTTTCCCGTGAAGATATGCGTTTGGGCGGCGTCGCATCCCAACCCAACTTGCCTTCGCTTGCCCTGTGGGCTGCGCTTTGCTATCAAGCACGATCGGGGTTTTTCAAACGTGTTTGAAGGCAAGTTTGCATAGGTCTTCGAAATTCATTCCATTTTCTGAAAAATGCAGGCCCATTCCTTGAAAATCAATGGCTTGCTGCTGTTTTGCTTGCCCCCAATCACAAGGCTTTAGCTGGCCGGAACAAAAAAGACCTGGGCACGAATAGGGTGAAAGACTTGCTCGCTAAAATATCCAATGCTATTGTAAAACAAGCTCTTATCATGAGCCGCGGTCATTGTCCAAGACTAATTTTGAAATGAGGCAATTCTATACTTAACATGACTTTCGCCTGCAAAGCATTGAATACTCTCATAAGAGTCTCTATTGTTACATTGCTGGCATTGTTTTCAATTCTCGAAATTTGAGCTTTTTGAACACCAATTAGTTTGCCGAGTTCTTCTTGGGTTAAATTTCGCTCCTTTCTTGTTTGTTTTATGGCTTGACCAATCAAGTCCATTTGCAATTCATATTCAAATCTGTCCCGGTTTGGAGTTCCAATTTTACCGATGAGCTTATCTTGAACTTCGTCCAATGTATATGTTTTCATTTGTTTGTCTTTTTAGTGATTTCTTTGTCTTCAAAATATCGCGAACGAGCCTGCTTCGCCTTTTGGATTTCGCTGTCAGGTACTTTGCTAGTTTTCTTGACTATTCCATGTGTTGAAACAACAAGTGTGTTTTGAGCATCTGTCTTGTCCCAAAATGCAAGCAGTCTGTAATGGAGCCCTTGATAAAGTGTTCTAAATTCCCAGATTTCATCTTTGAGTTTTTTGAATAGTTCAGGATCATGTCTTGTTTGGGCTTTACGAAGGTTGAAAATGATTTTTTCGTAGTGCTTTTTTTCAAGATTGCTGAGAAATTCAAAAGCCTCGTCTAAAAACACAAGGTCAAAAAGATTGTCCATTCATTGGGTTCTTGGTAGCGCAAAGATACAAAAAGTTTCATTCTATGGAAACCATTTTCCGGTTGAGATTTTCCATGATCTCCCATAGGGTCAATACTTTCCTCATCTTCAATTCCTAAGCACCAGCACAGGCGAGCAAAGCCGCTTCTCGCTCCTGATGCCCGTGGCCATCGGCATGAACAAGACCCTGCTGGTGCAGGACAATGGCCAGGTCGTCCTCTCGATCAACTGCGAGCACCTGGCCTGAGCGGGCCTGGGCCGTCCATCCGGGCAAAAGGCGTCTTTCCGGCGAAGACGACGGCGCAAAGGCTGATGTCGGCGGCTGGGATGCCGTGGTCGAGGAGCTCCTGGTGGTAGCGGTTCCTGCGGATTTGTTCGAGGGCTTTTTCGAGGGCCTTGCCGATCCGGGCCTCGAAGGCCTCTTCCTCCTCGTCTCGGCCTCTGGGGGCCAGGGTCTTGATCTCGAGGATCGCGCCGCGTTCGCCTTTTTCGCGCGGCAGGAGCATGACGTCGTAGCGCCCGGCCCCGCTTTCGCGGTTGGAGCGGACCACGTAGGAATCTCCCGCCACGGCCAGCAGGCCCAGGAGGTAGGCGTGGTAGGCGCGCTCGGGCTCGGTTCCTTGGTCGAAGTAGCTGAAGGTGTCGCCCATGACCCGGCGCAGGGCCTCCTGGAAATCCTCGGCCCGACCCTGCACCAGCGCCTTGGCGGCATCGGCGGCCTGGCCGTGGCTCACGCCCGGGCCGCGCCGCAGCCAGCGGGCCAGCATCGACCGGAAGCTGGTGGCGACCTCGTGGTTGGGGATGGCCAGGCTCCATTGGCCCCAGGCGTTCCGCTCGCGGAAGGTCAGGTACCCGGCCATGAGCAGCAGGGTCCAGAGCAGGTCGCTGTCGGCCCGCAGATCGTCGAAGACGAACTCGGGCTCGATGGGCTTTTCGAGGGTGCCGCCTTCGAGCAGCCGGCCCAGGTCCTCGCGCAGGCCGTCTGCGCCGCGGCGGGCCACCTCGTCGGCGATCAGGGCGTCGCCGCCGGTGTTCACCCAGTAGGGCTCGAAATCCGTGCCGCCGCGGCTGGCCAGGCTGAGCACCGACCAGGGGTTGTGGATGCCCCGCGTGCTGCCGAAGCGGTAGCCGTTGTACCACAGCCGCACCTTGTCCATGTCGGGCCGCAGGTCCATGTCGGCGAACAGGCGCTCCACCTCGGCCTCCGTGAAACCGAACTTGTCGGAGAACGCCTGGTCGAGCACCGTGAAGACGCCGACGTTGTTGAGCCCGGAGAAGATGCTCTCGCGGGCCACGCGCAGGATGCCCGTTACCACTCCTTTGAAAAGGTGGGGATTGTCCTTGAGGGCGGCGCCGAGCAGTTGGCGGGTGAACGAGGCCGCCTGCGCGTCGTATCGGCCATGGCCGCTCTGGATGGGCGCGTCGTACTCATCGACCAGGACCAGCGCGCGGCGTCCGTGGTGGCGGTGGAGCAGCTCCGCGAGCCAGCGCAGCGAGCCGGCCAGCTCCTCCGGCCCGGCCTGGCCGTGCATGAGCCTCGCGAGGGCCTGCTTCTCGGCCTCGTCCAGGGCCTCCGAGGCGAGCAGCCCGCGGTGCGCCCGGGCCGTGGCCGCGATCGCCTGGCGGATGCCGCCCAGGGTCTCTTCCCAGGTGAGGCCCTTGGCGTCCTTGAGGCTCAGGAAGACCACCGGGTGCCGGCCGCGGAAGGCCATCGCCCCGGGCCGCTGCTCGATGGCCAGGCCGCGGAACAGCGAAGCCTCCTCGGCGTGCCGCGGGTCGAAGAAGCACTCCAGCATCGAGAGGTTCAGCGTCTTGCCGAAGCGCCGCGGCCGCGGAAGCAGCAGCACTTCCTGCGGATGCTCCAGCACCTCTTCCACCAGCAGGCTCTTGTCGATGAAGTAGCCCCCGGCCTCGATGAGGCCTTGGAAGTCGGAGATGCCCAGGAGGATGCGCTTTTCGGCCATGTCATCGCGGTTTTCCGCGAAGATACGCGTTTGGGCGGCGTCGCATCCCAAGGAAGCGCTCTGCGGGCCTGGCCGCCTGGCCGCGGCCTTGCCTTCGCCGAATCGCCGCCTCATGTCCTTTATTTGCATTTTGTATTTGTAACCTATTGATAATCAAGAATAATTTTTGAAGAGGAATTGTAGAAATGACCTTTATAGACCGCGCTCATTTTTATTTTTTCAATTCGTAAATTTTATACCAATAGAAGAACGCTTCGGGGTTGGACTTTTTGAGTTTGTTCAATTTGTTATTGAGTGGTTCGTCAATTTGCCAATCTTTTAGTTGAAGTGGATTTTCAAACTTAGCAATCGTTTTTGCATTGAGAAATATCAATGTCGAAAGGTAAGCCGCCTTTGAAGCGTGGACAATTACTTTTTCAATGTGGTAGCTTTCAGAAAAAATAAAACGGCTGATTCGCTCAATACCGTTTTGCAATTCTCTAAAATCTCCTTTGCCATCTTTTCCTCTGCTAACAATGCAAAGAGCCGTTTGGTAAATATCTTCCAATATATCGTTTTCGTTTATTCCTTCGGAATTGCGATAATCAATTTCGGTTTTTGCAAAACGATAAAACGTAGTTTTGATGGTATCTAAATCGGTAACCGTATCAAACAAATTCCCGATGTCGTAAAGTTGCTTGATGATTTCCATACTCATGCTGTCGTCATTTTTGAAATATGGAATGCCTGTGGTGTTGGGTGCAAAAGCCGTGAGTTTATCGCCCAAAATATCTTCCAAACTTGGCACATCTACGCTCAATGGTTTGTCAATCATTGGTAAAAAGTCTGATTGAATTGGCAATGAAATGATGTTTTTATAATTAATTTCTTCATAAAGGATGTCCAATAATACATATTCTTCGTCTTTATTGGTTTTATGCAAAGGGGTGTAGAAAAATTTGTAATGCTCTTTTTTTATTTTTGAAGTTGTGATTCGGTGTTGTAGCTCTTTCCTTACAAACCCTTGTTCTTTTATGATTGCATCTAAAACGCTTTCCAAATCTTTGATTTCATTCGGCAAAATGATGTCAATGTCTATTGAAAGTCGTTTGGTTGAATTGAAATGCAACATTAAAGCCGTTCCGCCTTTGAAAACAAAGGACAGTTTTTGTTTGGCCAAGCCCTCCAAAAGCAACAACGCACGGATAACTTTTTCTGCAAGGATTTTGTCCGCATTACGGTATTGCCTTGAAACTTGGTTAAGCCACTCGCTTGATATTTCGTTTAAGTTTATCATCCTATAAAACGGCAGTTTATTTTTATTGCTGCCAAAAATTTGAAATTGTTTTTACAAATTGATCCAGTTCTTCTTTTTTTCGTCTCCTGTCGGCATAGCGAAGCATTTTGCTTTGGTTGATGGTGTATTTGGCAAATGCTTCTGTAAAAATAGTTCTCTTTTCAGCACCTTGTTGGGACGAAAAAATAACTTCATCACAAAAAATATCTACCAATATTTTTTCTCACTACCATCCGACAAAAATTGAATTTTGCATTTATCCTGATTTAAAAGTCTGATTTACAGATACTTCCGAGTCTGGTTTTCCGGATTCT
>JAIFMG010000232.1 GCA_020048645.1 Bacteroidota bacterium
TGAAGGGGGATGGGGCATGGCGTTGTCGATTTGGGCTAAAGGTAAGGATTTCGCGCCGCCGAACCGCCACCCAAAAGTTTTGCCTGCCGCCCCCTGCGTTGCGTTCGTAGCTTGAATTGAGGAGAGTTTAAAACTTTTGAAAAACTTATTCGTTCAAAAACTCCTTTTCAATTTCTTCAATACTCGGCAAACTGCTTTTTAAGTTTTCGGGAATTGAGTTCATTATTTCGTTTTCCCAGTTTGAAACGCCTATTGGGTTATTGAAGCCCGACAGGGAATATTCTACCACCAGTTTGTTTTTTCCTTTTACCAGTAAAAGCCCTAATGTTTTATTGTCGTCGGGCTGGCACAGCACATCGTTCACCACATTAAGATACATATTTAGTTTGCCTACAAATCCGGGTTCAAACTCTCCGGCTTTTAGTTCCACAACTACATATCTTTTTAGCTTGATGTGATAAAACAAAAGGTCGAGATAATAGTCGGAGCCTCCAAGTTCTAAATGTACTTGTCTGCCAACAAAGGCAAATCCTTGTCCGAGTTCTAGCAAGAACTTTTGAATATGGTCAATTAATTTTTGTTCTAACTCTCTTTCTTTTATATGGTTTATGTTTCCTACAAAGTCGAAAATATAGGGGTCTTTAAACGACTGTACAGCCAAATCGGAATCTAATGCAGGTAGTGATGTTTTAAAGTTGGAAACAGCGTTTCCTTCTCTCAGGTGTAGTTGCGTTTCAATCTGAAACACAAGCATATCTTTACCAAATCCGTTTTCTATGGTTTTTTGGGCATACCAAAGCCTTAGCTCCGGCTCGTTGAGTTTATCTAACAAAGTAATATTGCTACGCCACGGAATTTGTGCAACGGTGCGTTGCACAAATTGAAAATCGGGCCAAGCTTCGGCAAATTTTCGCATATATTTTAGGTTTCGGGGCGAAAAGCCAGACATGTCGGGAAACTCTTCTTTAAGGTCGTGCGACATTCTGTCGATTACTTTACTTCCCCAACCTTCGTTGTTTTGTTGGTCAATAATTGATTTGCCAATATGCCAATACATGATAATCATTGAACTATTTGCCGAAAGCACAGCTTTAAGGCGTTCTTTCTTTATTTGCTCCTTCAATTGGGCAATAAACGTTTTATAGCCCAAGGGCATTGCTGTCAAACTTTCGGCTATCGGAAAAACAACCTTATCTTTTTCTTTCCCTCTTTGTTTTCGTTTGTCCAATTTCATGGCCCAATTCTTTAAAAACGTTTAATAATTCGGTTTCCGATTGTTCTTCCTGTTTCAATAAATCAGCACAGCTCTCAGATTACTCGAAATGCCACGCATGGCAAGGTTCATCCTTGCCATGCGTGGGTTGCGGAGGTTTAATCTTGTCCATAAATGGAAATTTCCTTTTTGTTCCCGGTGGCTCTCAATAAATATGATGGATTGCACAAACATACCCCCCGAACCACAGGCAGAGTCATAAATTTTGCCTTTGTAGGGTTATATCATTTCGGCAATCAGGTCTTTTCTGCGTTTTTCAAACTTGTCGCTCGCAAATTTCAGGAATATCAATCCCAATACAACATGTTTGTATTCTGAAGATTCTACTGTTCCCCTCAATTTATTCGCTGAATCCCAAAGAGTTTTTTCTATGTTATTCTGCTTTTCAATTGCATTTATCTTTGCCATAGAGCTTTATCTTATGTATCAGTTTTTGTCTGTACGTTTGTTGCAGTTCGTATTTTGCCAAACACCATAAGGTCATTACCTCCACCATCCTCAACCCCAAAAGCCCCAAAGTGCATTTGGAGGGTAGCCTGTTCATCGGGGGTTTGAAATTGACGATAGCCAAAGATACAAACTGTACCTAGAAAAACCAAGCACCTGGACGTTTTTTTCGGAATCTTGGATGCCTTGTGGTTGATACGTTTTTGGCTAGTTCCAAGCCGTTGATGGTCAATGGGAAAGCCTACGTTTGGGGGTGTGGGCGGAATTGTGCGGGCTGAGGTAAGCGCGCCGCTCGGGACTGAAGGCGGGGAAGCGGCTCGGCGGCGCCAGCTCGGAAGCCTCGTGCCGCACCCGGGCCCAGAGCAACTCGAATCCGCTGGGCAAGGGCTGGCCGTCGAGGCTGACGCGGGCATTCAGAACGCCCGAAGCCTTTTCAGTAGCTTCTCAGCCGGAACTCTCAATTCGTCAGTTGGCGACTGACGAATTCGAAGAGCGACGTTTTGCATCCAAACCAATTCGTCAGTCGCTAACTGACGAATTGGTATTAGCTTATTTTCAGGGCTTTGCAATTCGTCAGATGGCATCTGACGAATTGGGTTGAAATAATCAAGTTCGAAAATTGCTTGGTGCAAATAAGGATAAGTCAGATAAAAAATTCGGTTTTGTTTCAGGTTGGTTTCCGACAAGCCTTTTATGCCTATTCTCTTGCCAAGCGCGGCATCAATCCCGTACCACAGGCCTATACAGGGGGCAAAAAAAATTTCCAAATCCGGAGGACTTGGAAATTCGTTGGGCTTTGGAACCGTCGCCTAAGATCGGCGGACGGTGGGCTTGGGGCGCGGGATCATTCGTCGTCGGAATCGTCGGACATGGCGCTGCGGTCCTTGGGCTTGACCAGCTCGATGACGTTGTGCTCGGCGGTGGTGAAGATCTCGTCGCCTTCGATGCCGTTCTGGTTGGCGAACTGGACGACGGCCTGGAAGTCCTCGGGCGAGGTGCCGGGCTGCTTGGCGAACCACCAGAACAGGCGCTTGTTGGGGTTGGTGGCCATGAACCAGGAATAGTCCTCGGCATGGGCCAGGAGCTCCAGATCGACGTCGAGGGTGTCGTAGAGGGTCATGCTCCAGCGGGTGGCCTCGGGGTTGGTGGGCCGGATGGTGGCCGAGTGGGTCTCGATGGGGCCTTCGGGCTCGCGCAGCCTGCCGCTGAGCTCGAGCTTGGCGGGGTCGCCGCATTCGACTTTCAGGACAACCTGCGCCAGATAGTTCTCCATGTAGAAGTGCGAGCGGGCGATTTCGTGCCACTCTCCGGCCAGTTTCTGGGCATCGACTTGAGTTGCCAGTTCCAAGTTCATGGTTGCGATGGATTGAAGGTGGTTGGGACGCGCTTTTGTGGGGCGCTTTGCGAATATAGCGTTTTTTTTCTCGCGTTCGGAAATTTTCGCAGACGCTTTTTATTTTGGGGCGCGGGCGGGGGTTCCGGGCTGGGCTTCGCTGGGGCCAAAAGGCGGGCCGCGAGGGGCTTCGGGCTCGCGGAATTGGTTATTTTCGCGACCGCGCCCCTTCGGGCGGACCATCGCTAACCCTAAAAACTTATCCCATGAAGAAAACCAAACTTTCCCTCTTGGCCCTGGCCAGCCTTGTGGTGGCCGGACTGCCGGCCGAGGTGGAATCCTGCACGAACATCCTGGTGACGCGCGGGGCCAGCGCCGACGGCTCTACCATGCTGACCTACGCGGCCGACTCGCACGAGCTGTACGGCGAGCTGTACTACTGGCAGGGCGGCATCTTCCCGGCCGGCGCCCGCCGCGAGATCTACGAGTGGGACACGGGCAAGTACCTGGGGACCATCCCGCAGGCCCGGCTGACCTACACGGTGGTGGGCAACATGAACGAGCACCAGTTGGCCATCGCCGAGACGACCTTCGGGGGCCGCTCGGAGCTGATGGACCCCGACGCGGTGATCGACTACGGCAGCCTGATCTACATCGCCTTGCAAAGGGCCAAGACCGCCCGCGAGGCCATCCACGTGATGACGGAGCTGGTGGCCGAGCACGGCTACTACAGCTCGGGCGAGTCCTTCTCGCTGGCCGACCCCAACGAGGTCTGGATCCTGGAGATGATCAGCAAGGGAACCAAGGAGAAAGGCGCCGTCTGGGTGGCCCGCATGATCCCCGACGGCTACATCAGCGGCCATGCCAACCAGGCCCGCGTGACGACCTTCCCGTTCCAGAGCCAGAACAAGTGGGACGACCCCAAGGCCGAGACCTTCAACAGCCCCGACGTGATCAGCTTCGCCCGCACGATGGGCTATTTCGACGGGGCCGACAAGGATTTCAGCTTCTCCGACACCTACGCGCCGCTCGACTTCGGGGCCATGCGCTTTTGCGAGGCCCGGGTCTGGTCGGCCTTCCGCCGGGTCAACGCCCAGATGGACCAGTACCAGGACTACGCCATGGGAACCAATCCCCAGAACCGCATGCCCCTGTGGATCAAGCCCGACAGCAAGCTCTCGGTGGACCAGGTCATGCAGCTCATGCGCGACCACTACCAGGGCACGCCCATGGACATGACCCAGGACCTGGGCGCGGGCCCCTACGCCTGCCCCTACCGCTGGCGCCCGCTCACTTGGGAGAGCCAGGGCAAGACCTACTTCCACGAAAGGGCCATTTCCACCCAGCAGACGGCCTTCTCGTTCGTGACGCAGTCGCGCTCGTGGCTGCCCGACCCCGTCGGCGGCCTGCTCTGGTTCGGCCTCGACGACACGTACAGCACCGTTTACATGCCCATCTACTGCGGCATCCGCGAGGTGCCGCCCGCGCTCGAGGTCGGCAACGGCGACTTCGAGACCTTCTCTTGGGAGTCGGCATTCTGGACTTTCAACTTCGTAACCAACTACGCCTACGGCCGCTACTCGGACATGATCCAGGACATCCAGCGCCAGCAGCAGCGCCTCGAAGGCGGGTTCCTCGCGCGCCAGGCTTCGGTGGAGGCCGCCGCCAAGCAGATGCACGCCCAGTCGCCCGAGGCTGCCCGCGCCTACCTGACCGACTACTCGCTCCAGCAGGTGGCCACCGTCATGGCCGACTGGAAGAAGCTCGGCGAGTTCCTGATTGTCAAGTACCTCGATGGCAACGTCCGCGACGAGAGCGGCACGCCCGGACACCCGCCCTACGCCAAGAAGTGGAACGACGCCGTGGCCAAGGACACCGGCGACAAGCTGCTCTACCCGCAGGAGCCCTGAGCCCCTGCCCCACCCCGTCCACAAGAACCGCGGCCTGCGCCGCGGTTCTTTTTTTGTGCCCCGGACAGGCTGGGCGCATTTCCGCAAACCGCTTAACTTTGGGGCAGCGCTCCACCGGGGCCGACCCAACCGCCCCCCCCAACCCCCGAAAACCATGAAGAACATCCATTTCATCGACCGCAAGACCGGACGGACCGTCCCCGAGAACCCGCCGGGAGAGGCCATGCTCAAATTCCTCTATTCCAACCCCTTCGGGAAACTGCCGCTCGAGGCCCTGGTGCGGCGCAAGATGCTCTCGAACTTCTACGGCAAGCTCATGGACCGGCCCTCGTCGCGCAAGCGCATCGCCCCTTTCGTCCAGCGCTTCCGCATCGACATGACGGAGGCCGTGGTGCCCCAGGGCGGGTTCCGCTCGTTCAGCGAGTTCTTCTTCCGCAAGCTCCGGCCCGAGGCGCGGCCCATCGGCGAGGGCTTCGTCTCGCCCGCCGACGGCAAGCTGCTGGCCTTCGAGGACGTGGGCGAGCTGTGCTCCTTCTTCGTCAAAGGCGAGCGCTTCACCCTGCCCGACTTCCTGCGCGACCCGGCCCTGGCCGAGGCCTACAAGGGCGGCTCGATGGTCATCGTCCGCCTGGCGCCCAACGACTACCACCGCTACCACTTCCCCTACGCGGGCCGGGCCTCGGCGCCCACGCGCATCGAGGGGCGCTACTACTCGGTCTCGCCCTACGCGCTGGCCAAGGACTTCGCCAAGGTCTTTTGCCAGAACAAGCGCGAGTTCACCCGGCTGGAGACGGCCGACAAGGGCACGCTGCTGGTCTGCCCCGTCGGGGCCACGATGGTCGGGAGCATCATCTCCACCTACCCCGAGGGCCAGCAGGTCGAAAAGGGCCAGGAGATGGGCTACTTCGCCTTCGGGGGCTCCACGCTGGTGGTGCTCCTGCCCCCGGGCGCCGTCCGCCTCGACCCGGACCTGCTCGAAAACACCCGCCAGCGCCGCGAGACCTTCGTGCGCATGGGCGAGCGCATCGGGCTATGAGCCTGTCGGACAGCACGTTTCAGGCCTGCCGCCAAAGGTCCATCGCCTGCTGGCCGGTCTGGGCCGTCCTTTCGCGGAAGAGCCGCCGCAGGGCCTCGTGGTGCGCCACCACCAGCTCGACGTAGCGGTCGGCGGGCAGGCAGCCCCAGGCTCCATGGGCCTCCAGCGCGCGGCGTGACGGCCCGGCGTCGCCCAGGGCAAGGGCCAGCAAAGGCAGCAGCGGCAGCGAAAGCGGCGGCTCGGCCCACTGGCTGAGCTGGCAGTCATAATGGCCCCTGTCGTAGGACAGGCCCAGGCCAAAGTCGGGGCCTTCCCACTGGCAATGGTGGCGCATCCCAGCATCGTGGCCCGCCGTCTGCTGGAATCCGGCCGCGAGCAGCTTTTCTTCCCATTCTGGCGAGAGCGTAGGGGGTCTGAACATGCTTGTGGCTTGTGTTTTCGCCAAGGAAAGATATTCCAGATTTCGAAGCATTGGAAAACGCGTGCGAAGTTGCGTTCGAGGGAGAGCTAACCCAAGCCTCCACGTCCGACAAAGCCGGGCTAGTTCTGCCAGCTCTTTAGGGATTAGGTTTGGATAGCCCCAGATGCAATCGGGGGGAGCAGCGAACCAGCGCAAAGCAGAACCCCGCAGGGGTTCAACGCAGACAAAACTGTTTCCCATCGGGATCCATTGCGCATAAAAGCAGATGATTGACAATCAATTGATTGTCAATTACAAAGCATGTGCTAATTGTCTTTCACTTGCTCATCAATGATGGATTTGAATTCTTCCAACATGTCTTTTGAATAAATCAATTTGTTGATTTCGATGTTAGAAAGAAAAACAATTTTGGTTGATGTTTTTGATGTTCTGACAGCTTCGATGTATGTATTTCTTTTCAAAGCACTGGAGGTAATCAAAACGCCTAGATTCGACAAACCATTCGTGTTTTCAACTTTATGGAGAAATTGTATGAAATTATTTTTATCAACTTTTTCCTCACTATTTTTACACTCGACCAAAATATAAGGACTAAATTTCTGAAAAAACATGTCATTTATTTCATTCCTGATAATTAGGTCAATTTCATTTAGACTTTTGTCTCGAACCCTCCGGGTAATATGGATGAACCCCATTTGAGCGAGGAGAATCGAAACAAATTGTTCAAATTTGGAACCCTTAGAATAGGTTTCTGTTTCATTTTTGGCATCCGCATAAAGACCCTCAAGAGACTTTTGATACATCTTGGGATTGTCTTCAAAAGCATTAATAATTTTGTCAACCTCTTCCAAAATCTTCACTTTGAAAATGTCATACTTTGTTTTATCAACAATTGCAGCTATTTTGCCAGAAAGATAAATATCTTTTATGTCTTCTGAGTATTCGGGTAGGAAAGCGCTCTGGATGATAATCTTGGCAAAAGGATTTAAATTTATTATCCTTTTGATAATATCAAAACCACTTATCGAGAAATCATCCATCCGCAAATCTACAATTGCCACATTAAAATAGAGATTTTCGATGCAATTCGTAATTTCTGACTCCTGGGTCGCAATTTTAACATGAAGGTGGCTTCTTTCTTTATGAAAAACCTTTTGAAGAGATTCTGCCTGAATCTTTTCATCGTCAACAATTAGAATCGTATGTTTCATGGCTTTGGAATTATCAAATTAAAAATTGTCTTGTAGTAGCTGTCATTTGTTAACAGCTCAACCCTTCCATTCAAATCCGCCAAAACATGCTGAACATGGGCCAAGCCAACCCCGCTTCCGCCTGTTGTCGAGAAGTATGGCTCAAATATTTTGTGGACATTGTGTTCTGGAATGCCTACCCCAGTATCACAGACTTTTATGGACAACCCATCCTCAAAATTGCTAATAATTATTTTGATTTCCCTTTTGTCAACATTTTTCAATGCCTTATAGGAATTGATCAAAAGATTATTTATCAATTGCAAAAACTGCCGAAAGTGAAATCTTATGATAAAATCTTTATCAAGGCCCACATAATCGACTGAAAAACTAATCTTGTCCCTTTTAAAGTTGTTCCTGTGCAAAACTAGAAGAGATGAAATTAGCCTATTGAGTGTAAAATTCTCTTTTTCTTTGTCCTCGGTAATGTTCTTAAAATCCTCCAGCACTTCCCTCATGTTATCCAGACATGATTTGATGCTCTCAATATCTTTTTCTGAAATCTCGTTCGGATTTATGGTCGAGATTATTCCGTCAATGTTATGAATTTCATTATTGATATCGTGCCCAACAAAACTTGTCAACAAATTAACCATGCTTTGCATCGCTGCCAAGGTATGCTGATTGATCAATTTCACATTTTCAACCGCATTTTTCATCCGTTCAACTTCCCTGTCCCTCTCCCGCTCTCGATGCTGGATGAATTGCTCCCACTTGTGGGGAATGCTGCTTCTCCGGTTCGGCTTCTTGGGAGACATTTATGAAGTTTTAGAATTGTCCAAGAAAGTTCGATTGTGTACTGCAACCGATGGCCTAGCTTGCTATGCGAGACGTTTCCTTACGTGCAAAACCCCAACGCGTACACACTCCGATAGGCTGAAGTGGGTGTTTTTGGAATCTATTGCCCGCTGTTTCTGAAATTGTAAGCCATCCCTTGGGAAGCGAAAACCATCATGTCCGTTTTTCCATTGACTCGTAATGGCAATTTACGAAGGAGCATTCAATCAGCCAAATTTCTCCACCACTTTTCTTGCGGGCTTTGCCCTGCATTGAAAACCAATGCTTTACAGAGCAACGAATCACTCCCAAAAGCAGAAAGGAGCAGGATACGAACTGTCCATTTTGGATGCCGATTTCCGTCTGCTCGCCCTTGCCCGCCATCCGCCAAGGTTCGCGGCGCGGCTGGCAAGGCCCTTGGCCCAGGCTGGGGCACGAAGCCCCCGCGCCAAAAAAGGCGAAGGCCCGCGGTGGGCGCGGGCCTTCGGGTAAGCGTATGGCAAGTTGGCCAGGCTTATTTCTTCTTGAGCAGGTCGCGGATTTCGCCCAGGAGCTTCTCCTCGGCGCTGGGCTCGGGCGCGGGGGCCGGGGCAGCGGGAGCCTCCTCTTCGGTCTTCTTCATCTTGTTGATGCCTTTGACCAGCAGGAACATGAACAGGGCCACCAGGACGAAGTCGATGACGGTGGTGATGAAATCGCCGTAGAGGATGGCCACCTCGGCGGCCACTTCGACGCCTTGCTCGTCGAGCTGCGCCTCGGTGAGCACGTACTTGAGCTGCGTGAAGTCCACGCCGGCGGTCACCTGGCCCACCACGGGCATGACGATGCCGTTGATGAAGCCGGTTACGACTTTGCCGAAGGCGGCGCCCATGACGAAGGCCACGGCCATGTCCACCAGGTTGCCCTTCATGGCGAAGGTTTTGAATTCTTGGATCATCCCCATTTTTTTCTCGGTTTAGGTTGATTCGTTAGGTTGTCGTTCAGGAAAAGACAAGAGGGCACGAAGGGGTTCCGTGCCCTCCAAAAATAGATCATTTCCGCGGCTTCGCGGCGGGTCGCGGCGCGATCAGCCTTGGCCCTGCCCCTGGCGCCGCTGGGCGACCCGCTCGAGGTCGAGGCGGAAGCGCGGGGGCTCGCTGGGTCGGGTGGCGCAGGAGGCGCAGCCCCCGGTGGCGCAGCCCGCCCCGTCGGAAACCTTGGGAACCAGCATGTTGTAGGTGGCCTTGCCGACTTGGTAGAGGGCCCAGAGAATGGCGGCGTAGGTGAGCAGGTCTTGTATCATGGCGAGCGTTTTTGGGAAGGTTTCAGAGGAAGAGGCTGCCGAGCTGGAAGGTCAGGAAGGACATGAGCCAGGCCAGGGCGGTGGTGTAAACGATCATGAACAGGGCCCATTTCCAGCTTCCGGCCTCCTTGTTGACGGCGGCGATGACGGCCACGCAGGGGAAGTAGATGAGGATGAAGACCATGAAGGAAAGGGCGACCAGGGGCGTGAAGACCCGCTGGCCCTGCTTGGGCCCGCTGAGGTAGGTCTCGTCGCGGAGCTTCTGCATGAGGGTGGCGCTGGGCTCGTCGTCGCCGGAGTTGGCCTGATAGACCACGCCCATGGTGCTGACGACCACTTCCTTGGCGGCGACCCCGGCCAGCAGGCTGATGCCCATCTTCCAGTCGAAGCCCAGGGGCGCGATGGCGGGCTCGATGGCCTTGCCGAGCAGGCCGATGTAGGAGCTGGCCTGCTGGTGGGCCTGGCGGTTGAGCCGCAGGGCGCGCAGCAGGCTGTCGCGCTCCTGGGCCAGCGCCTCCGCCTGGGCCTGCCCGGCCTGGGCCAGGCGCTGGGCGTAGTCGAGCTCGAGCTGGCTGGCCTGGGCGTCGAGGGCCAGGGTCTGGTCGTTTTCGCGGGGGAAGTAGCCCAGGGCCCAGATGAGGATGGAGGCCACCAGGATGACTCCGCCCATCTTCTGGAGGTATTGCGCGGCCTTGTGCCACATGTGCCGGGCGGTGGCCTTGAGGGTGGGCAGGCGGTACTGGGGCAGTTCCATGACGAAGTTGGCGTTCTCGGTGCGGAAGAGGGTCTTCTTGAAGATGAGGGCCAGCACCACGGCCAGGAAGATGCCCAGGAAGTACATCGCGAAGAGCATCAGCCCCGGGCGGTCGGGGAAGAAGGCCCCGATGATGAGCACATAGACCGGCAGCCGGGCGCTGCACGACATGAAGGGGTTGATCATGATGGTCAGCAGCCGCTGCTGGCGGTCTTCGAGGGTGCGGGTGGCCATGACGGCGGGCACGTTGCAGCCGAAGCCCATGACCAGCGGGATGAAGGCCTTGCCGTGCAGGCCTATCTTCTGGAGGAGCTTGTCGGTGATGAAGGCGGCCCGGGCCATGTAGCCGGTGTCCTCCATCAGCGAGATGAAGAAGAACAGGATGACGATGTTGGGCAGGAAGACGATGACGCCGCCCACGCCGCTGATGATGCCATCGACCAGCAGGTCCTTGAAGCTGCCGTCGGGCAGGGTCTGCGCGACCCACTGGCCAAGCCCGGCCACCCCGGCGTCGATCCAGTCCATCGGGTAGGCGCCGACGGTGAAGGTGGTCTGGAACATGACCCACATGAAGGCGATGAAGATGGGGATGCCCCAGAAGCGGTGGGTCAGGAGCTTGTCCACCTGCTCGGTCTGCTCGCGGCGCTTGCGGGGGCTGGCGCGGAAGGTGCGCTTCATGGCCCCGGAGATGAAGCCGTAGCGGGCATCGGTTACAAGGTTCTGGACTTCCTCGCCGAAGGCCTCTTCGAGCCGGGCGGCCTCCTCGCGGGTGGCCTGCGCCAGCTCGATGGCGTTTTGGGCCTTGAGCATCATGGCCTCGACCTGCTCGTCGCGCTCGAGCATCTTCAGGGCCAGGAAACGGGCCGGGAAACGGTCGGTCAGGTGGATGTTGCTCTGCACCAGGGGCATGAGCCGGTCCAGGCTCTGCTCGATCTCGGGGCCGAAGCTGACGTTGACGGGCCGGACGTGGGGCGCCTTGCCCTCGAAGACCTCGACGATCTTGTCGAGCAGGGCCTTGACCCCGGTGCCCTTCTTGGCCGACAGGGGCATGAAGGGCGCGCCAAGCATCCTGCCCATGGTGCCGTGGTCGAAGCTGTGGCCCTTGGTCTCGAACTCGTCGTACAGGTTCAGGGCGCAGACCACGCGGAGGTTCATGTCGAGGAGCTGGGTGGTCAGGTAGAGGTTGCGCTCGAGGTTGGTGCTGTCGAGCACGTTGAGCACCAGGTCGGGCATCTGGCGGCCGAGGTAGTCGCGGACGTAGATCTCCTCGGGCGAGTAGGCCGAGAGCGAGTAGGTGCCGGGCAAGTCGGCCAGGCTGATGGTGTATTCGCCATGCCGCAGGCGCGCCACGTGCGCGTCGACCGTGACGCCGCTGTAGTTGCCCACGTGCTCGCGGGCGCCCGAGGCCAGGTTGAAGAAGGTGGTCTTCCCGCAGTTGGGGTTGCCCACCAGGGCCACGTGGATGTGCTTCTGCTGGCGGCGGGCCGTCTCGACCAGCACCTCGGGGTCGAGCGTGCCGTTGTCGGGGGCCTCGGCCAGGGCCAGGGCCTCCTCGGGCGTTACCACTTCGATCAGCTCGCTCTCGCTGCGGCGCAAGGAGACGTCGTAGCCCATGAGGCGGTATTCGACCGGGTCCTTCAGGGGCGCGTTCTTGACCACGAAGACCTCCTTGCCCCGCACGAAGCCCATCTCGGCGATGCGCTTGCGGAACGAGCCTTGGCCCTTGACCTTGGTTATCACACCTTTCTGGTTGTCTGTCAGTTCGGATAGCCTCACGTTCTTGCCTCCTGCTTGTTTCGCGATGGTTGCCAGAAACCCAATGGCCTAGGGGAATCGGCGATGCGGAAGCCTGGCGCGGCCAGGCTCCCGCGAAGATGCCCCAGGCTTGGCCCCTGGCCAATACCTACAAATGTGTATTCCAAGTCCTGGCCGTGGTTCAGAGCGACTTGAGGAAGGCCGTCACCGCCTTGGGGTCGAGGCGCTTGGTGGCGTCCTCGTGGACGAAGTGCTTGAGGATGATGCCATCCGAGCCGACCACGTAGGTGGCGGGCATGGGCAGCTCCAGATTGCCCTTGCCGTTGTAGTCGAGGATGTCCAAGCCGCCTTCCAGCATGACCTTGCTCAAGAAGTCGGGCACCGTGTAAACCAGCTTGAACTGCTTGGCCACCTTGTTGCCCACGTCGCTGAGCACCTCGAATCCCAACTGGTGCTTCTGCTGGGTCTCGCGGGTCTTGTCGGGCGTCTGGGGCGAGATGGCCACCAGCAGCGACGGGATGGACTCCAGGCTGGAGAGCTCGCGCTGGAGGGCCTTGAGCTCCAGGTTGCAGAAGGGGCACCACTGGCCCCGGTAGAAGCTGATGACCAGGTACTTCTTGCCCTTGAAGTTCATGATGCGGTGGAGCTTGCCCTCGGCGTTGGGCAGGCTGAAAGCCGGAATCTTGTCGCCCGTCTTGAGCGCGTGCTTGGAGATTTCTCGCTCCTGCAAATCGCCCGTTACCCGGTTGTTGAGCTCCGCCCACTGCGGTCCGAAAGATTTGGCCAGCTCGGCCAGTTCATGATCAAGATTGCTGTTCATAGCTCGATGCGTTTTGTGAAGCCGGACGGTTGAAGAAAATGCCCATCGCCCGAAACTTGGCGCGGAGGCCTGGAAATGGGGACGGCAGCGAGCTAGGGCCGAAGCCCACTCCGGACCAAGACACGCCCAGGGCCAGCCCCCCAAGCTCTTCCGCGCGAGACGGTCCCAAGTTCCTGATGGATTCGGCAAAGATGCCCAAGAGCTGGCCGTATGCAAATACCTACATATGGGTATTCGTCCAGCCATCCGCCCAACTGGCCTACTCTTTGCCAATCGGCCGCGGCCCCTGCCCGATGGCGCGCCCCACCCCAACCGGACGAGCTTTCGCGACTCGTGGGGCAGATGCCAAGGTAGTTTGGCCAAAAGCATTTATATTTGCTTTGGCTTGGCCAGCCAGACGGCTAGCCGACCCTTGGCAAAGTCCAGACAACCCGTGAAACCATTTTTTCTAACAAACCCAAATCAACGTTCCATAAACCTTTGGTTATGAGCAAATTCCAAGACAGTTTCGACGACTTTGAAGAGGATGAATTCGGTGATGACGAATTCGATGGTGAAGAAGAGGACTTCTCGGACGACTACGATCCGGAAGACTTGGACGACATGGACCTCGACGACGAAGACTTCGGCGACGGCGATGAGCTAGGCGACGACGAGTTCGACTTCGAGGACATCGACGACATCGACGAGGAGCTCCTGGCCGACGGCGAAGACTTCGACGACTTCTGAAACCGGCCCCCAAGGCGCCCTGGCCCTAGGATTCCGAAGGAAATCGGCGCCCGAGTCCGCCAGCCCCCTCCTCCCCAGGCGAATCCTCCCCAAGGACAAAAGCCCAAAGAACGCTCGCCAGCCTGAAACCCCTCGGGGCGAAGGCTGGCGACCTTTTTTCGCCCCAACCCGCAGCGCCCTAGCCCCCAACAGCCCATGAGCACGAGCCAGAAACGGCATCCCGCCACAACCGCCTGGCAAGGCCCCACGTGGCCCGCCACCCTGGGCCTGCTCCTGGCCGCCTACGCCGCCATCAACCTGGCCTCCTGGCAGATGCCCCTCTTCTGGGACGACATCATCAAGGCCCGGCGCGCCACCTGGCAGCTCGAAAACGGCTTCGCGCCCCTGCTGCCCGCCGAGCTCGACTCTGGGCACCCGCCCTTCTTCACGCTCTACCTGGCCGGCGTCTGGAAGCTCCTCGGCCGCACGCTCTGGGCCACCCACCTGGCCGTCCTGCCCTTCGCCCTGGGCATCGCCTGGCAGGCCGGCCTGCTCGCCCGGCGGCTGTTCGCCCCGCGGCACTGGCCCTGGGCGCTGGCCCTGCTCCTGCTCGAGCCCACCCTGCTGGCCCAGAACGTCCAGACCAGCGCCGACCTGGCCCTGCTCTTCTTCTACCTCCTGGGCGTCAACGCCTTGCTCGCCGGGCGGCCCGCGCTGTTCGCCCTCGGGCTGCTGGGGCTGCTCGCCGTCAGCCAGCGCGGCATGGTCATGGGCGGGGCTCTGGCCGCCACGCAGGCCCTGCTCTGGTGGCTCTCGCCCGCCGACCACCGCCCGCCACGCCTTCTGCCCTGGCTGCTGGCCTACGGCGGCCCCGGCCTCGCGCTGGCGCTCTGGCTGGCCTACCACTGGCACGCCACCGGCTGGCTGCTCTTCACCCCGTCCGCGCAATGGGCCGACGGGCGGCAGGCCCTGGGCTGGCAGGGCGCCGTCCGCAACCTGGCCATCGTCCTGCGCAACCACGCCGACTTCGGGCGGCTCTTCCTCGGCCTGGGCATGGCCCTGCTGCTGGCCTCGGCCCTCTGGCGCGGCCGCAGGCGCTCGTGGAGCCCCGCCACCCGCGTGCTGGCCGCCCTGCTGGCCGCCTACACCCTGGTCCTCTGCCTGGCCTTCCTGCCCTTTTCCAACCCCATCGGCAGCCGCTACCACATGGCAGGCTACCTCTTCCTGGCCTGGCTCGCCCTGAGCCTCCTGCTCGACTCGGGCTGGCCGCGCCTGCGCAAGGCCTGGATGCTCGCCCTCTGGTGCGCCGCCCTGGCCTCCGGCCACCTCTGGGTCTATCCCGACGGCGTGGCCAAGAACTGGGACAGCTCCCTGGCCCACCTGGCCTTCTTCGAGCCCCGCGCCCGCATGAACCAGTACCTTGTCGAGCAGGGCGTCCCCATCGACAGCCTGGGCAGCCAGTTCCCCTACTACGAGCCCGAGCAGCTCGAGCTCCGCCCCTCCGGCTGGCAGATCCGCCACTTCGACCTCGGGCGCGACCGCTGGGTCATCGAGAGCAACGTCATCAACGACTTCCCCGACTCCGCGCTGCTGGCCCTGCGCGAAAGCTGGGTCCTCGAGCGCGAGTTCCGCCAGCTCTGGGTCCACGTCCGCCTCTACCGCCGCCCCTGAGGCGCGGAGGGCCAGCCGCGGAGCGGCGGGCGACAGCCGCGGAGCGGCGATCCGATTCCGGATGCACACGTGCGATTTTGGGACAGAAATCAATTTCACAACGACAAACAATCCATGAGTCCAGTATAAAAACCTTTATTTGCATTTTTCTACTTGTAACCAATTGATAATCAAAGATGATTTTTGAAAGCGAATTTTAGAAATGACCTTTTAGACCGCGCCCATTTTTGTCCTTGGAGGGGATTTGTCCACGAAAGGCACTAAGGGCACGAAATTTTTTTGAAATCAAAATTAGATTGCATTTTTCTATTTCTAACCCATTGATAATCAAAGATGATTTTTGAAATCGAATTTTAGAAATGACCTTTTTGGACCGCGCCCATTTTTGTCCTTGGAGGGGATTTGTCCACGAAAGGCACGAAGGGCACG
>JAIFMG010000128.1 GCA_020048645.1 Bacteroidota bacterium
TTTTTGTCCTTGGAGGGGATTTGTCCACGAAAGGCACGAAGGGCACGAAAATTTTTTGAAATCAAAATTAGAGGGGATGAGTGGGACGGCGATTTGCAAGGAAATACCATATGCGATAAGCAAGACTGGGTCCAGCATAAAAACCATTGTTTGCATTTTTCTATTTCTAACCCATTGATAATCAAAGATAATTTTTGAAAGCAACTTTTAGAAATGACCTTTTTAGACCGCGCTCAAAAATGATTCAAAGTCAAAACGGCTGGCCGCCGCCCGCGGTTCAAAATCTTTCAAAGCAGGAAAAGAAAGAAGGAGAAACGCTCCTCCGCGGCCAAGATGTTCACCCAAGGCAAGGCCCAAAGCGGAATCAAGCCCGGCCGCGGGGCTTTCCGGGGTCAGTTGGGCAAAGGCAGCAGCTCGGCCAGGACCCGCTTGAACTCGCTGATTTTGATGGGCTTGGTAACGAAGGCGTCGCAGCCTGCCTCCTGGGCCATGCGCTCGTTGTCGGGCGTGGCGTAGGAAGTCAGCACCATCACGGGCAAATCGGGCCAGCGGGCCTTGATGCGGCGGGTGGACTCCAGGCCGTCCATGCGGGGCATCTGCAGGTCCATGATGACCAGGTCGGGCGGCGGAACGGCCTCGCAGAACGAGATGGCCTCGTTGCCGTCCTGGGCATGGAAAAGCTGGGTCAGGCAAAGGATTTCCTCGCTGAAGATTTCCTCGATGAGCACGAAGTTCATGGGCTGGTCTTCGGCCACGATGATCTTGAGGGACTTCTCGGCGCTGGAGACCGGCTCTGGCCGGATAGGCTCTCCAGGCAGTCGGAAAGGCAGTTCGACGCGGAACATGGACCCCTTGCCCAGCTCGGATTCGAGCCGGATGGAGCCTCCGGCCACCTCAAGCAGCCCCTTGCAGATGGAAAGGCCCAGGCCCGTGCCGCCATAGCTGCGCGTATGCGAGGCCTCGACCTGCACGAAACGGTCAAAGACGCGCCGCTGGTTTTCGGGGGCGATGCCGATGCCCGTGTCGGAGACCTCGAAATGCAGCTTGCCCGGTCCGAGCCAGTAGCGCAGGAATACCCGCCCCCTGCTGGTGAACTTCAAGGCGTTGTCGAGCAAGTGCGTCAGCACCTTCTCGATGACCTCCTCGTCGGCCACGACCTCCAGCTCTTGGGAGTCGGAGCCGAAGGCCCAGTCGAACTGGAGCTGCTTCTGCTGGGCCTTGGCCGAGAAGGTGTCGGTCAGGTCTTCGAGCAGGGCGTGGAGGTCGAAGGGGCGGGCCACGGGGCGGATCTGCCGGGTCTCGATCTTGGAGATGTCGAGCACGTCCGAGACCACGCGGGCCAGTTGGTTGGAGCTGTCGAGGATGATCTGCAGGTAGAGGCTGCGCTTCTCCTCGGGCAGCACGCGGCTGCGCAGCATCTCGGCGAAGCCGACGATGCCGTTCAGCGGGGTGCGGATCTCGTGGCTGATGTTCGAGAGGAAGGCCGTCTTGAGCTTGTCGCTCTCCTCGGAGCGCTCCTTGGCCTGGTAGAGCTCCTCGTTGGTCTGCCGGAGCTCCTCGTTGAGGGCCTCGTACTCGGCGTTCTGCTGCTTGAGGTCGTTCTCGCTCTCCAGCAGCAGCTCTTGGTAATCGCGGCTGGTGGTGATGTCCATGAAGGCCCAGAGCAAGTGGCCGGACTTGGCCTGGCCCAGGGCCGAGACATGCACCCGCAGCCACAGGGGCTGGTGGTCGGCGCGCCGGGTCTGGCATTCGAAATCGACCATCGCCTGGCGGCTTTGGCCCAGCCGGGCCAGGGCCAGCTCCAGGTCGTTGTGGCTTGCCCCGACGAAGAGCGTATCGACGCGGGTGCCCTGCGCCTGCGCCTGCGAAAGCGCGAAGATGTTCAGAAACTCCTCGTTCACCAGGCTGAGCTGCCCGATGACGGACTCGGCGATGCCCACCGGGGCGAAATTGATCACCTGCTTGAAGTACCGCTCGCTGCGTTCGAGCTGCGTCCGGGTCTCGATCTCGCGGGTAACATCGATCACCGCGCCGACGACCTTGGCCACCGTGCCGCCTTCCCAAATCGCGTGGGTCATGGTGCGCACCCAGAGCTTGCGCCTCTTGTAGGTCGTGAAAGGCACCGTCAGGTCATAAGACTCGCCCGTGCGGACGCAGCGTTGGAAGGCCGCCATCACCACCTCCTGATCCTGGGGCTGGTAGCAGTTGATGCTGTCGCCGATGTGCTCGAAGCCCGCCTCCGGGTCGAGGTCGTGCAGGCGGATCAGGCCCTGCGTCCAGAACATGCTTTGGCTGGCCACGTCGTACTCCCAGCCCCCGATGGACGTGACCCGCTCGATGGTGTTGAGCAGCTCGGCCACAGGGCTCGACGAAAGGGCGTCCTGCTGGTGCATCATGCGCTCTTCCAGCTTGCGGTTTTTCAAGCGCTCGCCTTCCAACTGGGCCCTCAACTGGGCTATTTCTTCGTCGCGGCTAGGCATTGTGTCGAGCTTGGTCAGGTTGTTTCAGGATCGATGCCGGGGCTATTGGTAGAATGTTGCAACAAAAATCAGGCCTCCTCATTCGAGGAGCCTTGCTGCTCCTGCCAATCCTGGTAGAGGGCCAGGTTCTCCAATGCCTCCTGCTCGCTGATCTTCTCCAGGGCGAAGCCGGTATGCACCAACACGTAATCGCCGACCTGGACTTCCGACACCAGGTGCAGCCCGACGCGGACAAGATTCCCGCCGATGGAAACTTGGGCCAAGTCTCCCTCCACTTCGACGACTTTTCCGGGCACGCTCAGGCACATGGTTTGGTATTTTGTTGGTCAAAAGGTTTTGGCTCACAAAATTAACTTTTTTTTTCGGGAAATTCAAGCCTTTTGGCCCCGATCGCCAATTGCCCCAAGGCCAGGCCTCCATCGTTGGCCGGAACCTGGCTGGGCAAGAAAACCTCAAAGCCACGAAGACCCAGTTCGCGAACCAACAAATCACAAAGCATCGCATTCTGAAACACCCCACCGCCGAAAGCGATCTTCCGTATCGCAAGATCGGCCGAGCGGTGGGAAACCAGATCGGCGAAACCCTCGCAAAGGCTGTTGTGGAAGGCCCGCGCCAAGAAGCCGACCTCCTCCCCTGCCCGACGCCGCTGCGCCAGCTCGAGCAGGGCCGGACGGAAGTCCAGCGAAGGCCCCACCCGATCCCAAGGCAGCGCCCAGCCGTGCGGGCTTGCCCTCCGGGCGGCCTCCTCCACCCGCATCGGCGCCTCCGCGTGGAAGCCCGAAACCTGCGCCAGCCCCAACAGCGAGGCCGCCGCGTCGAAAATCCGCCCGCAGGACGAGCTCATGGGCGAGTTGATGCCCCTTTCCAAACCGAAGGCGACGGCCTCCAGCGGCTGCGCCGAAAGCTCCGGCGCCAGGGACAGCAGCAGCTCCCGCGCCGCCCGGCCATCGCCAAGCGCCGAGCGCAAGGCCGAAAGCGCCATGCGCCAAGGCTGGCGGCTGGCCATGTCGCCCCCGGGCAGGGCCAGGGGCGAAAGGTGCCCCAGCCGCTCGAAGCCCGCGAAGCCGCCCACCAGCAGCTCGCCTCCCCAGAAGCTGCCATCGGGGCCCAGCCCGAGGCCATCCAGCGCCAGGCCCAGCACCGGCTCGTCGAGGCCGTGCTCGGCCATGCACGCCGCTACATGCGCGTGGTGGTGCCAGACCTCGAGCAAGGGCAGGCCCCAGGCCTTGGCCATCCGCTGGGCCCAGCGCGACGAAAGGTAGTCGGGGTGCGCGTCGCAGACCAATGCCCGCGGACGGAAGCCGAACAGATCGGCAAACCGCCCGAAAGCCTCCTCGAAAAACAACTGGGTGTCCCAGTTCTTCAGGTCGCCCAGGTGCGGCCCCAGGAAGGCCTGGCGGCCGCGCCCCAGGCAGAAGGCGTTGGCCAGCTCGGCCCCGACGGCCAGAAGGCCCTCGGCCGAAAAGGGCAGCTCGATGGGCATCGGCACGTAGCCCCGCGCCCGGCGCAAGACCCGCGGCCCGCCCGCGGCCACCATCGCCACCGAGTCGTCCAGCCGGTTCTGGATCGGCCGGTCGTGCGCCAACACGGCATCCACCTTGCCAAGCCAGAGCGAAAGCGCCCGCTCGTCGCGGTGCTCCAGCGGCTCGTCGGTGGCGTTGGCGCTGGTCATGACCAAGGCATCCAGCCCGCTGGCCTCGAAAAGCTGGTGGTGGAAAGGCATGTAGGGCAAGAAGGCCCCCACCCGCGAAAAGCCCCCCGAAAGCTCGACTGGCAGCGGCTCCTTGGCCGCGAGCAGCACGATCGGGCGGCGCCACGAAAGCAGCAGCTCGGCCTCCTCGGGCCCGCGGACCCAGGCGTGGCGCTCGACGGCCTCCCTGTCGCGGAACATGACGGCGAAGGGCTTGGCCTCGCGGCCCTTGAGCGCGCGCAGCCGCCCCACGGCCTCGGCCGAGCGCGCGGCACAGGCCAGATGGTATCCGCCCATCCCTTTGACAACCAAGACCTTGCCCTGGGCAAGCATCTCGCCCGCCAACGCGAGGAGCTCCTCCAGATTCGCAAGCGGAGGCAGGCCCTGGCGGTGCAGCGCGTAGCGGGGCCCGCAGCGGTTGCAGGCGATGGGCTGGGCATGGAAGCGGCGGTCCGAAGGGTCGGCGTACTCGGCCTGGCAGTCGGGGCAGAGCGGAAAACTGGCCAGGGTCGTGTTCGGGCGGTCGTAGGGCAAGGCCCGGATGATGGTGTAGCGCGGCCCGCAGTGGGTGCAGTTGACCAGCGGATGCCCCAGGCGGCGGGGCTGCTCCCGCATGTCGCGCAGGCAGTCGTCGCAGACGGCGATGTCGGGGCTGACCCAGGTGTCGGAGGGGCCGTCGTTTTGGCTGGGGACGATGCGGAAGCCCGGCCCGGCCTCCTGCCCGCTGGGCTGGCGCTCGACCGCCCGGACCAGGGCCGCCGCGGGCGCCTGGACGCGCAAGGCTCGGGCGAAGGCGTCGAGGACGGCAGGCTCGGCCTCGGCCAGGCACCACACGCCGTCGGAACAGTTTTCGACCCAGCCGCGGACTCCCAGCCGGTTGGCCAGGCGAAAGACGAAAGGCCGGAAGCCCACGCCCTGGACAAGCCCGCTGACATGGATCAGCTCGGCCATCACAAGAACCTGGAATACAGGCCGATCTTCGAGGCCAGGCGCTCGGCCATGGGCCCGTGGGCGTGGGCCAGTTGGGCGTGTATCAGACGGGCCTCGTCCTGGTAGGCAAGGATCTTGGCCCGGTCCCAGTAGTGGGCCGGGGCGTAGAGGTTGCAGACGCGATCGGCCATTTTGACCAAGGCGGCCTCGGGGCCGAACTCGAGGATGCGGCGGAGGCTGTCCTCCATCTGGGCGCGCTTGTCGGGCAGGGCCGTGTTCTTGGTCAAGGCCAGGACAGCCCGGGCGAGCCGCTCGCCGAAGGCGTCGCGCAGCTCCTCCAGGCGGGTGGGCGTATCTTCGAGGCAGTCGTGCAACAAGGCGCAGGCCAGGGCCAGGTCGGCGTCGAGGCCGGCGCTCTGGCGCTGCAAGGCCCATTGCACCTCGGTGGCCACGGCGGCCAGGTGGTTCAGGTACGACACGCGCTGCCCTTCGACATAGCTGCCGTAGCTCTGCTCCTGGTGCTTCCGCGTGGCGAAGAGCCAGGCGTCTTGGAAGCGGTCAATATCCCAGTTGAACATGGCCTTGGATCGTTGAGGGTTGGAAATCAGAACCGCAGGTCGATCACCTCGACATTGGGGTGCGTCTGCTCGTTGAAGCGGAACAGCCTGTCGTCGATGTGCATATCGTGCTGCCAGTAATCTATCTTGACGTAGAAGTTGACCCCATCCTTGCCGAAGTACTTCATCACATGGGGCAAATGGCTTTGCTGGTCCACCCAGACGGCCACCTTGGAGTAGCTCTTGCCGTCGATTTGCTCCGGATAAAGCTCGATTTCGTCGAGGGTCCGCCCATCGGCCTGGACGGTCTGGATGAACTGGTACTTGTAGCCCTCCTTGTAGATGCTGAGCAGGTCGGTGGGCTCGATGGCGTCCTGGCTCTTTTCCTGGCCGTCGTAGTAGGTAACCTCGGAGCTCTCGATGTTGAAGACGGCGCGGGTCTGGCCGTCGAAGAAGAGCTCGTTGCCCATGAAGAACATCTTGTAATGCTCGCCTTTGATGTACATGACTCCCTCTTCGATGGTCTGCTCGTCGGTCTGGAGGTTCTCGAGGGTCTGCGTGAATTGGACCACGATGGTCGGGAAGCTGGCCAGGGTGGCCGACATTTGGTCGAGAATGGCCGTGGCCTTGGGATCTTTGAGCTCGCCGGGGCCAGGCTGCTGCGCCCAAGCGGCAGATGAGAACGCCAGCGCCAGGGCCAGGCTGAGGAGTTTCTTGGGAGTCTTCATGTTGGGGGATAGGGTTGGAAACAGTCGAAGAAATCGGGGGAAGCCTCAAGCGGGAAGCCCGGGCTAGTTGTCGAGGGATTTCAAAAACTGCTCCAAGGAGTACTCGTCGGGATAAAGGACCTGCCGGGCCTTGCTTCCCTCGAAGGGACCGACCACTCCGGCGGCCTCGAGCTGGTCCACGATTCGTCCGGCGCGGTTGTAGCCGATGGAAAGTTTCCGCTGGATCAGGGAGGTCGATCCTTGCTGGTTCATGACCACGATGCGGGCGGCGTCGTCGAACAAGGGGTCGCGCTTGGAAAGGTCCACGTCGAGGTTGTCGTCGTGGTCGAGGTTCTCGGGCTCGGGCAGGATGTGGGCGGTGGGGTAGCCGCGCTGGCGGCCGATGAAATCGACGATGCGCTCAATCTCGGGCGTGTCGATGAAGGCGCACTGGATGCGGACCAGCTCACTGCCTTGGGTGATGAGCATATCGCCACGGCCGATGAGCTGGTTGGCGCCGGGGCTGTCGAGGATGGTGCGCGAGTCGATCATGGAAGCGACCTTGAAGGCGATGCGGGCGGGGAAGTTGGCCTTGATGACCCCGGTGATGATGTTGGTGGAAGGCCGCTGGGTGGCAACGATGAGGTGGATGCCGATGGCCCGTGCCAACTGCGCCAGGCGGGCGATGGGCAGCTCGACTTCCTTGCCGGCGGTCATGATCAGGTCGGCGAACTCGTCAACGACCAGCACGATGTAGGGCAGGTAGCGGTGCCCTTTCTCGGGGTTGAGCTGCCGGCGGATGAACTTGTCGTTGTACTCCTTGATGTTGCGGCAGTTGGCGTTCTTGAGCAGCTCGTAGCGGGTGTCCATCTCTACGTTCAGGGAGCTGAGGGTGTGGATGACCTTGCTGTTGTCGGTGATGATGGCCTCCTCGGAGTTGGGCAGCTTGGCCAGGTAGTGGCGCTCGATCTTCTCGTAGATGTTGAGCTCGACCTTCTTGGGGTCCACCAGGACGAACTTGAGCTGCGAGGGGTGCTTCTTGTAGATGAGCGAGGTGAGGATGGCGTTCAGGCCGACGGACTTGCCCTGTCCGGTGGCGCCCGCCACGAGCAGGTGGGGCATCTTGGCCAGGTCGAAGACGAAGGTCTCGTTCGAGATGGTCTTGCCCAGGGCCACGGGCAGGCTGTACTTGCTCTCCTGGAAACGCTTGGAAGCGATGACCGAGCGCATGGAGACGATCTCGGGCTTCTGGTTGGGCACCTCGATGCCGATGGTGCCGCGTCCGGGCATGGGGGCGATGATGCGGATGCCCAAGGCGGAGAGGCCCAGGGCGATGTCGTCCTCGAGGTTCTTGATCTTGGAGATGCGGATGCCGGCCTCGGGGATGATCTCGTAGAGGGTGATGGTGGGGCCGATGAGGGCCTTTATCTTGGTTATCTTGATTTTGAAATTCTCGAGGGTCTGGACGATCTTGTCCTTGTTGCGCTCGAGCTCTTCCTGGGTCACCTCCGAGTCGTGCGAGCGGTGGTCTTCGAGCAGCTCGAGCAGCGGGTTCTGGAAGTCGGGCAAGTCGAGGGTGGGGTCGTAGGGCTCCAGGGGGTTGTCGTGGCGCTCGACCAGGAGGTCCTGGTTGCGGGTTACCTTCATCTCCAGTTCGGCGGGCTCCTCCAGTTCGGCGGGCTCCTCCTCGGGGGCGAGGCTGACCTCCATCTGGGTCTCGGGGAGCTCCAGGCTGTCTTGCGGCTGCGCCGAGGGCGTGCGTTGGGTGGCGTCGAGGCCCATGTACCTGCGGAGGAGGTAGTTCTGCTCGTTGTCAGGGATGTCCGCTTCGGGCACTGGCGGCAGCTCCGGGGCGGCTTCGGACTCGGGGTTCTGCTTTTGCTGGACCTCCAAGCTCAGCTCGGGCTGGGTCTCTACGGGCGTCATCTTGCCCTTTGTCACGATGAACTCCAGGGTGTTGACGACCTTCGCGTTGGCCTGGGGAGCCTTTTCCTTCGGCTGGGGCTCCTGGCTGCCGGGCTGCGGGTCCTGCTCGGGGGCCTGTGCCGTCTGGCCATTGGCCGAGGCGGCGGCCAGCAAGGGCTTGGCCATGAACAGGGCCACGGCCTTGTCGAGCAGGGCCAGGAAACGCTCCTTGGCATCGGGCACCGTGAAGATGACGAAGGCCGCGGCCGCCAGCATCAGCAGGAAAGCCGTCCCGACCCTTCCCATGAAGGCCACCAGCCAGAGGCTGACGTAGAGGCCATGCGCCCCGCCAAGGTAGAAAGCGGCATCGCCGAAAAGAAAACCCAGCAAAACGGAAGACCAGATGATGCCGAGCAAAGTGTAGAGGACGCTGCGCTTGAAGGGCAGGTAGCGGACCTCGAACAGGCGCAGGAAGACCAGGGCCAGGGGGAAGAGGAAGGCGAAGGAGGGCAGGCCGAACCAGTAGTGCATGAACAGGTTGGCCAGCTTGGCCCCGAGCTTGCCGAACCAGTTTTCGACCACCACGCCGGGGTCCACGTAAAAGTCCCAGAGCGCCATGTCGAGCAGGCTCTGGTCGGCGCGCCAGGTGAACAGGTAGGAGATGAAGGCCCCCGTCAGCAGCACGAAGAAGACCAGGACGACCAAGGCCATGACGAACTTGACCCTGTCGTCGCGCGACCACTCGAGGGCCGCCTTCCAAAGCTGGTCCGGCGAGGGCATGGCGAGCTTGGGCCCGCGCTTTTTGAGGGTCTTCTTGGGCAGGGGTGGCTTCTTGGGCTGCGGCTCTACTTTTTGCTTGTCGGTCTTGAGTGGCTCGGACATGCTTGTTCAGGTTAGGGATGCGGTGGCTTTGGGGGAAACCCAAACAAAAGTAATCAGGTATTTTGAAAACACAAGGGCATGTCCCCGCGGGTCGGCTTGGAGCAAGAACAACGCGGCGAGGCGACGCCCGACGCGAAGATGCGAATAATTTGAAAAAAGGGGGAATCCGCCTTAGTTTTCGGCGATGATGCGCTCCATCTCGGTCCGGGAGACCTGCTTGTACTGGCTGGGGATCTCGAAGATGTCGTCGGGCACCTGGGCCTCGGTGACCTTCTTGGCGGTCAGGCGCATGTTCATGTTGTTGACCTTGAGCTGGAACTCGAGCAGCACCCCCTCGATGGAGTGGTAGGGGTTGGCGGCGTTGGGCTGCTCGATGTCGATCTCGTTGGTGTAATAGACCAGGAAAGGCTCCACGCCTATCGAGTCGGGGAATGAGACGCGGGCCTCCTGGCATTCGAAGCCGAGGATTTCCTTGGAGTTTCCTGTTTCCTCGAACACCATGCCCGAGAAGGAGTCGGCGTTGAGGATGGGCTCGTCGAAAGAGGCCTTGTAGAAGTACTTCTCGCCGCTGACGGCGGCCAGGGTGGCGTGCGTCCGGGCCTTGGAGTCGGAGATGTAGTTGAACTTGAAGAGGCCGAACACGGTCTCGATGTTGCTGTAGGTCTTGTCGTCCTTGAACTTGTAGAGCATGAGGTCGGGCATGAACAAGGTAAGGACGTCACCTTCCGCGTAGTCGAGGTAGGTGATCTCGTACTCGATGATTCCTTCGGATATGCCCATTCCCGGGAAAATGGACTGGCATCGGGCGAACAGGAGCAGCGGCAGCAGCAGGGCCAAGGGCAGTGTTTTCTTCATGGGTATGGTGAAAGGGTGCGATCGTGAAAATACACAAAAAAACCGAGCGCGGGCCTAGTTCACTGTCCGATGATGATGGCCAGGCTTTTGAGGGTCGAAGAAACCACCAGGCCGGCCTGCCGCATGGCGGTCATGTTCATCTCGAACTTGATCATGTCGTTGACTTGCACGAAGTTGATGCAACTGCCGTTGCCCCCCAGCCCGGGCGAGTCGGTCATGAGCAGGGTGGAGCGGCCGCTGAGCTTCTGCCGGATGGCGTTGAAATCCCCGCTCTTCTCCTTGGCCACGAAGAGCATATGGCATGGCCCCAGCTCGGAAACGCTGTTGATGACTTTCACCTCGAAGCGGTAGTTCCCCGGAGCGCGGTTGCCGAAGACGGTATTGAGCTGCTGGATAAGAGGCGTCTGTCCGAGGACCGTGATGACGAAGTTCTGGTTGCGGTAGGCCTCGGGCCATTCGATCTCTCTGTAGAAGTTGTAGATGAAGACGGCGTGGAACTTCATCTGGTCGTTGCTCTGGGCGGGCAAGGACATCGGAAAGCAAAAGATGATCAACATCATCGCGGCCATTAGTCGTTTCATCGTCGGTTGGTTTGTGGGTCAATGGGTAAAGTCGCGGTTGGACATTCGCTCGACAAGCGCGACTGGGGTGGCACCAGTGGTTTGCCAGTACCAAATTTAGAAAATTCTGGCCCCATTCGCAAAATGCTGAAAGTAATCTCCTAGCACAAAGCCCGCCAAACTGCCAAGACATTTATCAGAAAAACACCTATTTTCGCGAAAGTCCTCTCCTATTGGCGGGGACAGGCCCGCTCGGCGCCGCAATATGCCTAAAAAATAACCGCATGAAAAAACTCGTGGCCCTTTTGCTTTTTTTACCCGTGGCCTTCGCCGCGTGCCATGAGGACCGGTTCAACGACAGCCCCATCGAGCTGCTGGTGGCCGGCCAGACCCTCGAGCCCTCCGAGGCCTTCCTGAGCCTGAAGGTGGCCGCCGTGGCGCTCACCCCTTCCAAGGCCGACAAGGACCTCACCCTCGAGCGCATGGAGGAGGCCATCCGCGCCCTGATGCTCGACAGGCCCGAGACCCAGCTCATCGTCTTCACGGAGCAGGCCTTGGGCTGGCGCTTCGAGGAGCGCGAGGGCGAGTTCTACCAGCAGAAAATGGCCGACATCGTGCCCGGACGCACGGCCTTCTTCCTGGCCGACCTGGCCCAGGAGCTCGACGTGGCCATCGCCCTGGGCTACGTGGACTTCACCGAGGACGGCTTCAGGCTCTCGAACGCCCTGCTGCTGGTGGACGCCCAGGGCGGATTCCAGACCTACCGCAAGCGCGTCATGGCCGAAATCGACCAGACCAACAGCTTCGAGCCCGGCGACACGGCCTTCGCCGCCGACCTGGGCGGCGTCAAAGTCGGCTTCGTGCTCGGCGAGGACGTTACGAGCCAGGCCGTCCTGGACGACCTCCAGGGCCAGGACCTCGACCTGCTGGTCCACTGCAACTCGCGGCAGGAACAGCCCAGCGAAATCATCGACCCCACGGCCATGCGCCTGGCCCGCTGGTGCCTGGGCGTCAACCGACTGGGCACCGAGGGCAGCAACATCTACCCCGGCGCGCTCACCGTGGCCGACCCCACCGGAACCATCGTGGCCAGCCGCGTCGGCCGCGAGGGCTTCCTTTATTACGAGATTCCCGTGGAATGAAAAATGCCCCTTCGCCCATGCGCTCCATCCTGCTTCTGCTGCTGGCCCTGCTGCTGGCCTCGCCCCTGAGCGCGCAAAGGCGCCAGGGCCTCACCGACCGCTTCTTCCTGGGCACCAACCTGCTCTCGCTGGCCACCCTGCCCAACTACAAGGCCCAGGCCCTGACCAACCTGAGCGCGCTGCTCTCGAACCTCGAGTACGGGCCCAGCCTGGTGGCCGGCTACCTGCTCCACGAGAACCACAGCGCCGAGCTGCGCGCCTCCTTCGGCATCCTGGGCCAGCGCGCCTTCGTCCCTCAGGTGCAGGCCGCCTACAGCTTCTTCGTGCTCAACCACTTCGCCGACAACCGCCGGGGCGCCTACGCCGGGGGCCTCTACGTCGGCGGGTTCTACGTCGGCGCCGACCTCCGCTACTGGGACCTCTGGCAGCGGACAGAGCCGGGGCACAGCCACCAGTTCGGCCCCGCCCTGAACATCGGCCACGCCGTGCGGACCGACAGGGCCATCTTCGACGTCCGCGTGAGCCAGATGCTCGGCTTCTACTCATCCTCCTCGGTGCCCGGCAGCAAGGGCTCCTACCGCTTTCTGCTCTCGCCCCTGCCCCGCTTTTCGTCCTTCCTGCCGATGTTCAGCCTCAACCTGCATTTCCGGCTCTGACCGCCGCGTCCCGAACCCGCAAAACCTCCAAGCCATGCTCCGCATCCTGCTGACCCACCACCACAAGTCGCCCAAGGACCGCTTCCCGAGCGTGGAGGGCGAGGCCGTGGCCGCCCTGCCCTTCCTGGAGGCCGGGCACCTGCCGCTGATCCTGCCCGCCCTGCCCCTGCGCCCCGAGGACGCCCGGCGATACGTCGAGCAGTGCGACGCCGTGGTGGCCATGGGCGGATGGGACATCGACCCCAACCGCTACGGACAGCCCTACCGCTTCAAGAACGTCGAGCTCTACCGCCACCGCGACCAAGACGAATGGCTGCTGCTGGCCGAATGCGTGCGCCAGCGCAAGCCTTTCCTGGGCATATGCCGCGGCTTCGAGCTGCTGAACGTCTTCTTTGGCGGCACGCTCTTCCAGAACCTGCCGGCCCAGCACGGCGACCAGATCCTCCACATGCAGGACCACCGCGACTACGACCACTTCGGCCACGCCGTCAGCCTCGACCCGGGCGGATTCCTGCACGAATGGCTCGGCGGCCAGGAGAACATCCTGGTGAACTCCTTCCACAACCAGGGCATCCAGGCGCTCGGACAGGGCCTGCGCGTCGCGGCCATGGCCCCCGACGGGCTTGTCGAGGCCATCGAACATACCGACTTGCCCCTGTTTGGCGTTCAGTGGCATCCCGAGCGCGGCCTGCACTACGACGAAAACGCCCGGGCGCTCTACCACGGCTTCCTCCAAAAGTGCCTCGGCGGAGCCGCTCCACCAACCCGATCGCTCTGAAAAACACCATGACCCAGACATACGTTTCCAACGCCCGGCTCGCCAGAGCCCTCTGGGCGGCTTTCTTCGTGCTCGCCACGCAAGTCGCCTTCGCCCAGACCACCAAGATCCGGGGCGTGGTCAAGGACGCCCAGACCGGCGAGACCCTGCCCTTCGTCAACCTCAGCTTCACGGACCGCGCCCAGGGCGAGATCACCGACCTCAACGGCGAGTTCTTCCTGGAGACCAGCGCCCCCGGCGACAGCCTCCTGTTCATGTTCATGGGCTACGACCCGCACGTGGTCGCCGTGCGCAAGGGCGAGTACCAGGAGCTGGAGGTGCTCATGCGCGTCAGCGAGGTGGCCCTCGAGGAGGTCGTGGTCTATGCCGGCGAGAACCCCGCCCACGCCATGCTCAAGAACATCCAGCGCAACCGCGCCCGCAACGACCCCAGCCGCTGGCCGTGCTACAGCTACGACAGCTACAACAAGCTCCAGTTCGACCTGGCCGACCTCGGGCCCGCCATGACCGAGTCGAGGCTGCTCCGGCCCATCGACTTCGTGTTCGAGAACATCGACACCTCGGCCGTCAACGGCAAGGCCTACCTGCCCATCTTCATCTCCGAGACCCTCTCGCGCTACCACTTCCAGCGCTTCCCCAAGCGCGTCAAGGAAGAGATCCACGCCAGCCGCCTCTCGGGCATCGACGACCCGCAGATAGCCGAGTTCACCGGAAAGATGTACCTGGAGGCCAACGTCTATGACGGATTCATCTCCGTCTTCGGCAAGTCCTTCGTCAGCCCCATCTCAGCCCTGGGCCTGACCTACTACGAGTATTACCTGGTGGACAGCGCCTTCCGCGACAGCCACTGGAGCTACCGCATGACCTTCAAGCCCCGGCGGGCGCAGGAGCCCACCTTCACGGGCGAGATGTGGGTACACGACAGCACCTTCGCCATCACCAGCGTCAACGCCCGCATCGCCCAGGACGCCAACATCAACTTCGCCCAAGACCTCATCATCCGCCAGGAGTTCAGCTTCCTGGGCGACTCGGTCTGGTTCCCCACCCACGAGGAGCTGTTCGTGGAGTTCGCCCTGGCCAAGGGCACCACGGGCTTCTTCGGCAAGAAGACCAGCCACTACCAGAACGTCAGCCTCGATTGCCCCCCCGAAGGCTTCTTCTCCGGGGCCACCTCGCTCGAATCGGTGCTGCTCGAGGGCGCCACCCAGCGGCCCGACTCGTTCTGGATGGACAGCCGCCCCCTGGGCCTGAGCCGCGAAGAGGAGAAGATCTACCAGATGGTCGATTCGGTGCAGGCCACCGACTACTACCAGAACGCCGAGCGGCTGGCCACCCTGCTCGGCTACGGCTACTGGGTGCAGGGCAATGTCGAAATCGGCCCCTACTTCTACGCTTACAGCTTCAACGACCTCGAAGGCCACCGCTTCCGACTGGGCCTGCGCAGCAGCAACGACTTCAGCAAGCGCCTCATGCTCGACTCGTACCTGGCCTACGGCACCTGGGACAAGCGCTTCAAGCACAACGTCGGCGCAATGTACGTCTTCTCGAAGCAGCCCCGCGTCACGGCAAGCCTCTACTGGAAGCACGACATGGAGCTGCTGGGCCAGGCCGACAACGCCTTGGCCGTGGACAACCTCTTCGGCACGGCCTTCCGCCGCGGGCCGCTCTACAACCTGCTGATGGTGGACCAGTACACCGCCACCTTCGAGCGCGAGTGGTTCGCCGGGTTCATGAACACCCTGGCCGTTACGCACCGCAGCCTCGCCCCCACCGACTCCGTCCGCCTGACGGCCCCCGACGGCACGGCACTGGCCCGGCTCAACTACTGGCAGGCCACCCTCAGCACGCGGCTTTCCTACGACGAGAAGTTCGTCTATGGGCAGTTCTTCCGCACCAGCCTGGGCACCCGCTACCCCGTGCTCCAGCTCGAGGCCACCGTGGGCCAACTGCTCGACCTGGGCGACGGCGCGCCCTTCTACAAGGCCAAGGCCCAGTTGCGCGACAACATCCGCCTGGGAACCCTGGGCACATTCAGCTACACCCTGGCCGCCGGAAAGACCTGGGGCACCCTGCCCTTCCCCATCCTGCACATCCACGAGGGCAACGAGACCTTCGGCTTCTTCAAGAACGGGTTCAACCTGATGAACTACTACGAGTTCGCCAGCGACCGGTTCGCCAGCGCCCACATGGAGCACCACTTCGAGGGCTTCTTCCTGAACCGCCTGCCCCTGCTGCGCAAGCTCGAGCTCCGCGAGGTCGTCCATGCCAAGGCCCTGGTCGGGGACCTCCGCCCCGAGCACCAGGCCCTGCTCGACTTCCCCGACCAGATGAGCGCCTGGCGCGCCGGGACGCCCTACCTCGAGGCCGGCTTCGGCGTCGAGAACATCCTCAAGTTCCTGCGCGTGGACTGGGTCTATCGCCTCAGCTACCGCGACACGCCCGGATTCGTCCCCTTCGGCATCCGCGTCTCCACGGGTTTCGCCTTCTGAGGCCCAATGGCTTTCGGTGGCGACAAACGCAAATCGTCAGCCTCCTGCGAAATTTGGATGAAAAGGCAGGCTTAGGACACGGATCGGGACCGGGCCCATTTTTGTCCTTGGAGGAGATTTGTCCACGAAAGGCAAGAAGGGCACGAATTTTTTTGGAATCAAAATTGAGTCCAGTAGAAAAACCGGGGATTTGTCCACG
>JAIFMG010000044.1 GCA_020048645.1 Bacteroidota bacterium
CCACCGCTGCCGAAATCACTTCGATTTGCAGATATTCCTATATCTTTGCAAACCATTTTTGGACTGCAATGTAAATGCAAATGGTATTATCTTTGATTATCAATTGCTTAGTGCCGAAAAGATAATATTATAAATTAAATCCAATCGCTTACTTAACCAAAAATAAGGCCTTGTAACCCTGTCTGAAATGAAAACCCTCGTAGAAATCCTAATTTCCATCCATTTTGCTTTACAAATTCGTGCGCCAAAATAAGGCAATAAGGTTAATTTGAAACCTCTATTTGATTTTCTACTAAGGTTTTAACCAAATAATAAGGTCTTGTAACCCTGTCTGAAATGAAAACCCTATGGGGTTATGGTTCGCGGCGGTTCTCCCCGATTTCATCCGGGGCTATTAACATTCCATCCCTTCGGGATGGGCAGGGCAGCCCGCTTTTGTCGGAAACTGATGTTTCGGATGTTTTGCCATCGAAAGCAACTTGGAACAAGACGCGTCCATGCCGACATTCGGCGACAAATCGTCCACAAAAATCCACAAAAAAAGGCCGCCCTATGATAGGGAGGCCTTTTTTTGTGGCGGGCTTTTTCTGCTGATTTCTTGTGGAAATCACTCGCTGACCAGTAGCCAGATGCTGTTGTCGTTGCGCTCGGCGCGGTACTTGTTGAGGGCCACGCGGGCGTCCTGCTCGCTGTTGAAGCTGGCGATGACCACGCGGGTGAACTCGTTGTACTCGGGCAGGAGCTCGGATCCGGCGCCCTTCTGGACCAGGAACTGGTTCAGGCGCTTGGCGTTCTCGAGGTCTTTGAAGCTTCCGGCGACGATGTAGAACTTCTTGCCGACGATGCTTCCGCCGTTCGCGTTGCCGCCGTTGGTCGCGTTGCCGCCGTTGGTCTGCGAGCCGTTGGTGGCCGAGCTGTCGGGCGTTTGCGTCTCTTGGGCGCCGTTTTGGTTGTTCTGGGTGTTTTCTTCTGCGTTCTGGTCTTCGCCGTTGCGTTTGATGCGCTCTTCCATGGCCCCGCAAGAGGCGAAAAAGGCAGCCAGGGCGAATAAGGCAACTACTCGGGATAGTCTCATGTTCGTTTTTTTTGTGGTGAGTGGTGCAAACTTAAAGAAAAAACCAACTGGTTATGAAATTTCTGGTTTATTTTCCGGTTATGAAGATAAGAAATTATTTTTGTTGCCACAAACCCAAGCGATCATGGATAAACTTTTCGAGAGTGAGCACTGCGTCGTCCACCACATGCCCGAGTTGGACGCGGCCGTGATGGTCCTGAAGGGATTCATCCCGCACAAGGAATACGTCGAGATTTCCGAGCGCCGCTTGGAACTGTTTCGACAAAAGAAAATCCGCAGCATGGTCACGGACATCCGGGGCATGAAAGTGCTCAGCGCAGAGAGCCAGAAGTTCAACAACGAGGTCTTCATCCCGGCGCTGTACCAGGTCGGGATCAAAAGGAGCTACATGGTGGCCCCGGACGATACCTTCGCGAAGTTCATGCTAGACCGTTCCAACCAGAAAGTTGTCCAGCGCGACGGCAAGCTCAAGGTCGAGCTCTTCGCCAAGCTCGAAGACGCCCTCGACTTCTTGCGCGAGGAATTGCTTGTCAAACACGCATGACCATGGAACTGCTGCTGCTGAGCAACTCGACCATGCCCGGGGAACCTTACCTGGGCTATTCCCTTCCCTTGGTCGAGGATTTTTTGGCCGGGATTGACTCTGGGATCGTCTTCGTGCCTTACGCCATCGTGACCCGCGGCCTCGACGAGTACCGCGACATGGTCTCCGAGGCGTTCGGGCGGATCGGCAAGCGGGTCGATTCGCTGCACGACCTGACCGACCCGCTGGGAGCGCTCGAATCGGCCCGCGCCATCGTGGTCGGCGGAGGCAACACCTTCCACCTGGCCCACCACTGCCAGCGGCTGGGCTTGCTCGGGCCCATCCGCCGCCGTGTCCGCGAAGGGGCCCGCTACCTGGGCTGGAGCGCCGGCTCCAACCTGGCCTGCCCGACGCTGATGACCACCAACGACATGCCCATCGTCCAGCCCGAGAGCTTTGACACGCTGGGCCTTGTGGGCTTCCAGATCAACGCGCACTTCACCCAGGCGAGCCTGCCCGGCCACGGCGGCGAGACCCGCGAGATGCGCCTGGCCGAGTTCACCCACGCCAATCCGGCCCGCCCGGTGCTGGGCCTGCGCGAAGGCACCGGCTTCTGCCAGCTCGGCCAAAGGCGCTTCCTGGTGGGCGGCAAGTCCGCCAGGCTGTTCGCCGCGGGTGCCGCGCCGCGGGAAGTCGAATCGGACGACGCGCTGGAGGCCCTGCCGTGGTGAGGGCCTTCCGCTGGTGGGCGCTGGCCTTGTGGCTGCTGCTGGGCTGCGAGCGCTTCGAGATGGACGTGCCGGAGGCCACGGAGCTGCTCTGCGCGCATCCGTGGCAGACCCGCGGCATGGTGGACCACGCGGACACGGTCCGTTACGAGGCGACGGCCACCGTTTACAGGTTCCACGCCGATGGCCGCCTCGAGGTCCTGCCCGAGGGCCTGCCCGCCGAGTGGGCGAGCTGGTCTTGGGCAGGCGAGGCCGAGTACCTGCGCATGGCCGCCAACACCTACCGGCTGGCTTTCCTGAACGAGACCGTCCTGCGTCTCGAGCTTTCGAGCCTTGATCTGGTGATGGTGCCGGCTGATTGAGCGCGTCACTTGTTGATCACGCTTCCCGATTCCAGGGTGTCGATTTGGGATTCGAGCGCGGATTCTCGTTCCGCCCCAGGGCTTTCCACGGGGGAATCCTGGGCGGCGGGCGGGCTTTGCGGTTCTTGCGAAGACTGGCAGGAAGCCAGGGGAAGGCCCAGCAAAGCCAGGGCGAAAGTGAGGTTTCGAATGGTTTTCATGGAAATGTTTTTTTGCAAATGTTAACAAAATTCGCAAAAAAACGTACACCCTATGACAAAACATCGGGCCTGCTCGATGGTCCGAGGCATGGCTGCTCGAAACGCCGCCCTCGGCGAAGAAATCAAGCCCTGGTCCAGGCGGAACGCAGTTTGAGCAAGAGTTTCACATGCCAAGGCAAGCGGTTGATGTCCAGGATGGGAAAGCGGTAGGGGCTTGCTCCGAAGCTGGCGAAAAACCGCGCGACTCCCTCGATTTTCGAGCCTTCGAAGTCGAGGGTCAGGCTGGTCTGCGCGTTGTCGCGGATGAACTGGTCGATGAGCTTGGCCATGGCCCCGATTTCCTTTCCGTGCGGGGTTGAAACCGAGGTGAGGTAAATGGCGTGCCGGTGCGTGACCAGGAAGAAGACGGCTGCGCAGAGGGTGTTGTGGGCGTCGAAGGCCCCGTAGATGAAGCCGAGCTTGGCGTTGACGGCCGTGGCCACGAGCCGGCTGAGGGTGGCGTAGTCGGCCTCCTTGAGGGCGACCTTGGGGTGCAGGCGCTTCAGCTCGATGAGGTCTTTGACCTGGATGGCCCTGACGACGCTGACCTTCTCGCGCTCGGCCCGGGCCAGGTTGCGCCGCAGGTTCGACGAGTAGGCGGCGCTGAGCCGCCCGTAGGGCCGTATCAGGTCGAGCTTGTAGGTCAGCCCCCAGTCGTGCTCGGGCCAGCCGCCAGGGACGATGACGTGGTTGTTCAGGTGCAGCTTGACGATGCGGAAGCGCTTGGGAATGGCCTCGAGGAAGTGCCGGACGCGCTCGGCGTTGAGCACCTCGGTCGAAAAGATGCCCAACTGCTGGCAGAACAGCGGCTGCCGCGAAAAGTGCAGCCCGTAGCTGAACTCCACGGGCAAGGGCATGACCGACTCGTAGTCGCCCTCGACCAGGGCGTCCCACTCGGGGCTGACGGCGTCGAGGTACCATGAGAAGGCGTAGGCGAGCCCGTTGAAGGAGGCCGCCACGCAATGGTCCCACTTCTGGTTGTCGACCTGGTGGTGCCTAAGGTAGCGCACCTCCGAGAGGTCCGCCAATGTGCCGGAAAGTTTCGAGGGCTTGTCTTTTGAAAGGCTGCGCACCAGGTCCATCGCGTGTAGGTTTGTTCTAAAAATAGGAAAAAAAAACAGCAAGCGCAAGGCATGGGCCAAAACAAGGCCAAGCCCCTCGCGGCCAGGCGCCCGGCCAGGCGGCGGATTGGGCTTTTTGCTACCTTTGTGCCCTACCAAAACCCTCTCCGCATGGGATTTCCATTCACACTAGAAGGCCAGCACGACTTCGACGAGCGCCTGAAGCCCGAAGGGCTCGACCAGGTGCTCGAGCTCTGGACCCGCTGGGCGCAGGAGCTCAAGAGCGAGGCCTTCGAGCGCGAGGGCGACAGCCTGCGGTTCCAGTCCAAGGATTCGATGGTCGGCTTCTGGTATCCCGTGCGCACGCGCCTGCTGCGTGTGGAGGGCCAGTTGCGGATGGAGTACGAGGCCGACATGCAGGAGCTCATCAAGCTCACGCTGCTGCTGGTGCTGGTCGGGGCCTTCCTTTCGAGCTTCAACGTGGACGGGTTCCTGATTTTCAGCGCGTTGCTCACCGTGGTGTTCTATGGGGCCAACGTGCTTTTCATCAACTCGCACCTGCGCCGCGAGCTCAAGCAGTTCGAGCGGAGCCTGCCGAAGAGCCTCTTCGCGGCCCCCGAGCCGGAGGCCGCCAGCCGCCGCGGCCTTTGCCCAGCCTGCGGCTGCCCGCTGACGCCCTACGACCGCGACTGCCCCGACTGCGGCTTGCGCGTGAACCCCCGCGCCAAGACCAAGCCCTTCAGTTCCAGCCAGTATGAAGGCATCCGCTTCGAGTACCACTTCAAGCCCGAAAAGCCAGAAACCCCAAAGCCCCCCACCGGAGATGAACCAAACCGTTGACTTCCTCGTCCTTGGTTCCGGCCTGGCCGGTCTGAGTTTCGCCCTCAAGGTCGCCGACAGCGGCAAGGTCTTCGTGGTGAGCAAGACCAGCCTCGACGAGACCAACACCCGCTACGCCCAAGGCGGCATCGCGGCCGTGACCTACAAGCCCGACACCTTCGACAAGCACGTCAGCGACACCCTGGTGGCCGGCGCCGGCCTCTGCGACCGGAGCGTGGTCGAGATGGTCGTCCGCGAGGCGCCCGAGCGCATCCAGGAGCTGCTGCGCTGGGGCACGCACTTCGACCGCACCGCGCAGGGCGGGTTCGACCTGGCCAAGGAAGGCGGCCACTCCGAGCACCGCATCCTCCACCACAAGGACAGCACCGGCTACGAGATCCAGCGCGCCCTGACCGAGAAGGCCCGGGCCCACCCGAACATCACCATGCTGGAGCACCACTTCGCCATGGACCTGGTCACCCAGCACCACATGGGCGTGCCCACCATGCGCCACCAGAACGACATACAGTGCTATGGCGCCTACGTGCTCGACACCCGCACCAACCTCATCCTGACCCTGCTGGCCCGGCTCACCTACGTGGCCACGGGCGGCGTGGGCAACGTTTACCAGACCACCACCAACCCCACCATCGCCACGGGCGACGGCATCGCCATGGTCTATCGCGCCAACGGCGTGGTCGAGAACATGGAGTTCGTGCAGTTCCACCCCACCTCGCTCTACAACCCCGGCGAGCGGCCCTCCTTCCTGATCACCGAGGCCCTGCGCGGGCATGGGGCCGTCTTGCGGGGCCAGGACGGCAAGGAGTTCATGCACAAGTACGACAGCCGCGGCTCGCTGGCCCCCCGCGACATCGTGGCGCGGGCCATCGACAGCGAGTTGAAGCACACCGGGCACGACTTCGTGCTGCTCGACGCCACCCACCTCGAGGCCGAGGACCTGCGGGCGCATTTCCCGAACATCAACCAGAAGTGCCTGAGCATCGGCATCGACTTCACCCGGGTGCCCATCCCCGTGGTGCCCGCGGCTCACTACTTGTGCGGCGGCATCAAGGTCAACGAGCACGGGCGCACCTCCATCAACCGGCTGTTCGCGGGGGGCGAATGCACCAGCACCGGTCTGCATGGGGCCAACCGGCTAGCTTCCAACTCCCTGCTCGAGGCGCTGGTCTTCGCCCATCGCTCCGCCGTGCAGGCCAAGGCCATTTTCGAGAACTTCGACTTCCAGACCGACATACCCGCCTGGAATGACGAGGGAACCTCCAACAACGAGGAGATGATCCTCATCACCCAGGAGTTCAAGGAGCTCCAGCAGATCATGAGCAACTACGTCGGCATCGTCCGCTCGAACCTGCGCCTCAAGCGGGCCTTCGACCGGCTGGAGATCATCTACCGCGAGACCGAGGACCTCTACGAGAAGTCCGTGCCGACCCAGAACATCGGCGAGCTGCGCAACGCCGTGAACATCGCCTACCTGGTGATCAAGATGGCCCGCCGCAGGCGCGAGAGCCGAGGCCTCCACCACACGGTTGACTATCCCAAGCAGAATCCCGTGATCGAGCGGCTTCATTAGCAGGGCGGCCGAAAGCCTTGTGGCTGGCAGCAGGTGGCAGAAAAGACGAAAGCCCTGGTTCCTTACGGGACCAGGGCTTCGCGCTTCGAGAAAAGACTTGAAAGTTTCACAAATTCTCAAACACACGGCGGGTGGAGTAGGTGAGCTTGAGGGCGTTGCTCTTGCGCAATTCCTGCTTGATGTCGGTGACGATGCCCATCTCTGTATCCTGGTCAACCTTCAGCGCCGTCATCATCATGGGGATGTCCGCCTCGTCGCGCGACTCGCGCTCACTGGTGATCCAGGCGTCGATGTCGCGGAGGGAGGCGAAAGAGTTGTTGAGCTGGATGCGCGGGGCCGAGCCCAGGGTGGCCTGGTAGGCCGACAAGGGGGGGCCGACGTAGATGTAGCTGATCAGAGACTTCTTCTCCAGCTTCTTGACTTGCGAAGCCTCGGGCATGGTAACCTGCACCTTCAGTTCAACTTCGCGCATGGTCGTTGAGACCATGAAGAAGAACAGGAGCATGAAGACGATGTCCGGAAGCGAAGCTGTTGAAATGGCTGGGGTGTCGCCTTTGGTATTCTTCTTGAAATTGGCCATGTTTATCCTCCGATGTTTTTGGGTTCAGCTTCCGAGATGGCTTGCGGGATGAGCAGCTTGATCACGTCCTGCTGCTCTACCGTACACTTGTCAAACGGGTTTCCGAAGTACTTCATCGAGGTTTCGTCGCGGTAGCGCGAGAAGGCCGCCACCAGTTCGTTCTGGACGGTGATGTACTGTCCGTAGGTGGTTCCGCGGTCGTTTTGCAGCGAGATGATTCCCTTTGAAATGGCGAAGTCATCTCCCCCGATCATCTCCTTGGCCTTGGTCCAGGTGTCGAGTTCGGCTTGGGCCACGGCGGTGGCGTTTTCATCACCCTGTACGGCCAGCAAGGTGGTCTGGGCCACCTCGATGCGGCGGCTGACGAGGGTCTTGTCGGGCAGGTTCTCCTTGGCGAGCGGGTTGGTCACGAACTCGTAAGCCTTTTCGCGCAACTGGCTGATGTCCATCGGGCGACCTTCCACGAGCAGCCTGTCGTCCCGGTTGATCAGCACGACGAAGATGTTCCGCTCGTTGATCTTGTCGGTGTTCTCATTCTGCTGCTCTTGCCAAGGGGGCAACTGGCGGACGATGCCGGTGTCCGTGTCCATGGTGGTGGTCACCAGGAAGAAGATGAGCAGGAGGAAGGCGATGTCCGCCATCGAGCCTGCGTTGATCTCTGGTACTCCTCTTTTCTTTTTCTTGGCCATGATTCGTTTTTTTTGGAGACGAAAGGGGGACTGTTTTTGCCAGTCCCACCCTTCCGATTTTCACATGCTCACTTGAAAACTTTAGACAACTCGGAGTAAACGGTGGCCAGGATCGAGATGCCGAAAAGCGCGTAGGTGGTGTAGAGCAGCATGTCTGCCAAACGAATCCACCCTGGCACGTTGTCCGGTCCGCTGTAGCCAGGAAGCTGTTCCGGCGTGAAAATGGCCCCGTCGGACATGCTGTAGGTGATCACAAGGATGGCAACCATCGTGACCGCTGTGAGGAGGCCACGGATGGAGTTCTTGAAGTTCAGCACGACGTTGGCGATGGAGAAGAGGATGGCAGAGCCAATGGAGACGATCATCATCGCGAGCGCCCAGTTGTAGAGGGCACCCAGAGGTTGGGCGAGGGCCTCGATCTGCGCCGTATGGTCGGCCTCGTCGGGCAGGCTGGAAACGCCGTTGAAGAACCAAAGGGTGAGGGCCAGAGAAATCACCAGCAGAACCACCAGGACAATCGAAAGAATCTTACTCAAGGTGTTCGTCATGGCGAGGATCAGTTTTTGCGGTTATACTTCACGAGCAGGTCCACCAAAGAGATGGAGGCATCTTCCATGCTGTTTACCAGCGAGTCGATCTTCGAGACGATGTAGTTGTAGAAAATCTGGAGGATGATGGCCACGATAAGACCGCCCACCGTCGTGATCAAGGCCACCTTGATACCGCTCGCAACCAGGGCGGGGTTGATGTCGCCTGCCGCCTGGATGGAGTCGAAGGCGTCGATCATCCCGATGACCGTACCCATGAACCCGAGCATCGGCGCCATAGCGATCATCAGCGAAATCCAAGTCAGCCCTTTCTCGAGCTGTCCCATGACCACGCCACCGTAGGCGATGACGGACTTCTCGACCACGTCGATGCCTTCATGGCTACGGTCGAGGCCTTGGTAGAAGATGCTGGCCACAGGGCCGCGGGTGTTGCGGCAAACCTCTTTCGCCGCTTCGGTTCCGCCCGATTGCAGCGCGTCTTCGATCTTGGCCAACAGCTTGGTGGTGTTGGTGGACGCGAGGTTCAGGTAGATGATGCGCTCGATGGCAAGTGCCAGGCCGATGATCAGGGTAAGCATGATGACGCCCATGAAGCCTGCACCACCTTCGATGAATTTCTTCTTGATGGCTTGGTGCGTGGTCTCCTCTTGGGCTGTGTCTCCTGGCTCTTCGGCAGGTGCGGCAGTGGTCGTAACCGCTTCCTCGATTGGTTCAGCAGCCGTCTCTTCGGCTACGGCCTCGGGGGTCTCGGTGGAGTCTTGGGCCATCAACATGGGGGTGTTGCCCCAACTGAGCATCCCGAACACCGCCAAAATTGCAAGTAGCTTTTTCATGGTCAAAGGTTGTAATTTTTCGGTTTAAGATAAGTTCAACTTTCAAGGTTCTCAAAGCAAAGGAGCGGAGAGAGAGGGATTCGAACCCTCGATGCCATTTCTAGCATACACGCGTTCCAGACGTGCGCCTTAAACCACTCGGCCATCTCTCCTTTATGTTGGTCGTGCCGCCCTCTTGGCGAGCCCCGTTCTGAAGGGAGTCGCCTCCTTTCGAGGTGGAAAAGTACAAAAAAAATCCAATCCGCAAAAAAGGGATGCAAATTTTTGTTAATGTTTGCTCAATCCCCTCTGGCGGGGCCTCAGGCCCCGCCCAGCCGAGTGGGCATCTCCCGGGCCTGCGGAAGGGTCATCTCCCCGGCCATCGAGTCGGCAAGGGCCTCCACCGTGCCCTGGTAGCCAAGCCCTTTGCCCAGGAGGAACATCAGTTTCGTTACCGCGGCCGAGAGGGTCATGTCGCCCGCGCTCACCACGCCGGCCTTCAGCAACTGGATGCCCGTCTGGTACTTGCCCATGTCCACCCCGCCCTCGTTGCACTGGCTCACGTTCAGCACCACCAGCCCCCGGCGCACGGCCGCGGCCACCTCCTCGACGAACCAGGGCTCCGTGGGGGCGTTGCCCGAGCCGAAGGTCTCCAGCAGCACGGCCTTGGCCCCGGGCACGTTCAGCAGCGTGCCGACCGTGGCCCGCGTGATGCCGGGGTAGATCTTCAGCACCACCACGTCGGGGCAGAAGCGCTTGTGGACCACCAGCGCCTTCCGCGTGGTCGGGTAGTGGATGTAGGCGTAGTTGTAGCTGATCTCGATGCCCGCGCGGGCCAGCACCGGGTAGTTGGGAGACTCGAAGGCGTTGAAGTGCAGGGCGCTGCGCTTGTAGGTGCGGTTGCCCCGGTACAGCTCGTTCTCGAAATAGACGCAGACCTCCGGCACCAGCGGCTGCCCGTTCTTGTGCGCCCCGGCTATCTCGATGGCCGTCACCAGGTTCTCCTTGCCGTCGGTCCGCAGCTTGTCGATCGGCAGTTGCGAGCCCGTCAGGATGACCGGCTTGCCCAGGTTCTGCAGCATGAAGCTCAGGGCCGAGGCCGTGTAGGACATCGTGTCGGTGCCATGCAGCACCACGAAGCCCCGGAAGCGGTCGTACTCGCGCTCGATGATGCTGCCCAGCTTGGCCCAGATGGCCGGGTTCATGTCCGAGGAGTCGATCGGCGGCTCGAAGGCCAGCGTCTGGATGCCGTAGTCGAACTGCTCGAGCACGGGCAGCATGTCGTGCAGGTGGGCGAAGTCGATCGGGGCCAGGGCGCCGGTGGCCGGGTCTTCCATCATGCCGATGGTGCCGCCCGTGTAGATAAGCAGCACCGCGTTCTGCTCCTTAGCCATTTTCCTCGAGTTTGAAGAGTATCCGGGCGTTGCGCGTCGTGGCCTGGGCCAGCTCCTCGACGGCCATGCCGCGCAGCGCGGCCACGCGCTGGGCCACCACTGGCAGGTAGGCGCTCTCGTTGCGCTTGCCCCGGTGCGGCACGGGCGCCAGGTAGGGCGCGTCGGTCTCCAGCAGCAGCCTTTCCAGCGGCACCTGCGGCAGGACGAGCTCAAGGCCGCCCTTGGGGTAGGTGGACGTGCCCCCGATGCCCAGGTGGAAGCCCAGCGCCAGCGCCTTCTCGGCCTGGGCCAGGCTGCCCGAGAAGCAGTGGAACACACCCGCGGGCAGTGGTCCGTCGAAGCGTTCCATCACGCGGAAGATCTCTTCGAGCGATTCGCGCGCGTGGATGGCCACCGGCAGGCCCAGCCCCACGGCCCAGCGCATCTGCTCCGCGAAGACCTCCTCTTGCAGGGCCAGGGTGCTCTTGTCCCAGTAGAGGTCGATGCCGATCTCGCCCACGGCCACGTAGCCGGCGCCCGGCGCGAAAAGGGCCTGGCGCACGGCCTCCAGCTCGCGCTCGATGCTCTCGGGCTTGACGGAGGTGGGGTGCAGGCCCATCATGGGCCTGAAAAGGCTCGGGAAATCGTGGCAGAGCGCCAGCATCGGCCCGATGGTCTCGGAGCTGACGTTCGGCAGGAGGATCAGCTCCAGCCCGGCGGCCTCGGCCCTGCCGACCATCGCGTCGCGGTCGTCCTGGTACTTGCGCGAATAGAGGTGCGCGTGGGTGTCGATGTACATCTTGCTTTGCTTGTCGGTTTTGGTTTTTTTGGGGAGGATGAGGAATCCTTGTCGCCGCGGTCAGTCGTAGAGCACGCGCGTTTTCGGCAGCCAGAGGCTGATGTAGGTCTTGGCCGAGCTGGTCAGCGGGTTGCCGCGGAGGTCGAGCAGCAGCAGGTTGCGCATCTTGGCCACCTCGGGAGGCAGGCTGGTGAGCTGGTTGTCGGCCAGGCGCAGGATCTCGAGCTCCTTGAAGTCGCCCACCCAGGCGGGCAGGCTGGCCAGGTTGTTGGCGCTGAGGTTCATGTACTGGAGGTACTTGAGCTTCGCGAGGAACTCGGGCAGCTCGTCGATGCGGTTCTGGTCCAGGAAGAGGGCCTGGAGGTTCTCCATCTGCTCAATGGCCGGCGGCACGTGGTCGAGGCCCTGCTTGCGGGCGCGGAGCACATAGGCCATGTGCGGGCGGTTGACCGCGTCCTCGAGCTTGAGGATGGGAACCCGCGTGAGGTCCTCGTAGCCGAAGAACTCCGAGAACTTGCGCAGGTGGCTGAGCAGGGCGATCTCGGCGCGGTCGCGGTCGGCCTCGGCCCGCTCTATCGAGGCCAGCGCGTCGGTGACACTGCCGCAGGGGTGGCGGCCCATGGTGAGCTTGCCTGGCGCGGGACTGCCCAGCTCGGCGAAGCTGGAGCTCAGGCCGTCGGCCACGCGGGCCAGGTCCTGCTCGAGGGTGTGCAGCGAGCCGCCCGTCTGGAAGGCCAGGTTGGCGTACTGCGGGTTGACGCCCTGCGCAGGGGTGTAGCCGCAGAGGATGACGTGGACCGGGTGCCGCAGCTTCGAGACCAGCTCGATGTCGCGCACGCAGGCCGGGTTGTCGGCGATCAGCACCACGTCGCGGAAGCCGCTGAAGTGCTCGGTGGCCTTGAGCAGCGCCTCGATGTCGTTCTCGCGGGTGTCGCCGCCGCCGCCGGCCTGCTGCACTGCGCGGAAGGTGCTGAGCACGCCCGCCATGTCGCTCACCTGGGCGAAATAGATGCCGCCCGTGCTGCCCACCTGCTTGCGGGCGTCGTTGGTGCGGTCTCCGTCGTTGAAGAAGGCCAGGTACTTGATGCCGCTGCGCTGGAGGTTGCGCTGGTGCCAGAGCACCGCCTGCGAGCCGTGCTGGTACATGCTGGCCGTCCAGTCCATGACCACTAGCACGTCGCGCCACTGCGTGTTCCGCTCGAACACGTTGTAAACCGTCTTGTCGGCCTGGCCGCCGTTCTGCTCGATGAACTCCACGATGGCCTGCTCGGTGGGGTTGGCCGCGGGCCGCGCCGGTTCGGTGGGCCGGGTAACGACGGGCGGGTCCACGCGGGGTGGCGGCGGGCCGTCGGCGTGGTCCTGCGCGTAGGTGGACCATCCGCCGTTGACGCGCAGCATCACCTGCCGCGGCTCGGTGCGCGGCACGTGCCGGACCAGGATGCCGTGGAAGAGCGTCCGCGCCGCCGCCTCGCTGGCGCAGTCGGTCTGCATGACGATTTTCCAGCGCACGCGGTCGTCGTTCAGCGCCGGGTCGATGTCGAACAACGCCTTGAGCCGCTGGGCCAGCAGCGCGTGGTAGTTGATGCCCCAGGCCTCCGTGTCGGGCGGATACTTCGTGTAAACCACTGTCACCTCCACGGCCTGGCGGCTGTCCATGAGCCGCGCCCACTGCTCGGGCGAGCGGATGGCCGACTGCGCGTAGCCGTTCTCCAGCACCGCCAGGTCGGCCGCCGGGCTGGGGGCCAACTTCGGCTGCTCGGCTATCTGGAACTGCTGCTCCAGCCGGGCGGCGTTGCGCTCGGGGAAGTGCAGCACGTCGTGGTCGAACTTCATCTTCTGGCCCCAAGACTGCCCAGCGAGCAGCAAGGCCACGCAAAATGCCAAAATCGTCCTCATCTTGTCGATACCTTATATTGTAGATCCGGCCAAGGCCCCGCGGCCCTGCCCCAAAGATACGCAAAAACAAGCCCATTCGCCTGCCTCGGTGCCTGCCCCGCCCCGTCCCGCGGCCCCGCCCCGCCTCGGAGCTTTCGGCATACTTTCTTAACTTCGCGGCTGGCCCGCCCCTCGGCCCGCACGCGAACCTCTTTCCCCAAAGCCCCTACCGCCATGAACCTCAACGCCTTGTCCCAAGCCCGCCCCCTCAACCTGCTCTCCCTCTTTTCCGGATGCGGCGGCATGGACCTCGGCTTCGAGGGCGGCTTCGCCGTCTTGCGCGACTCCATCGACCCGCGGCGAAACCCCGGCTGGGTCGAGCGCGAAATCGACCAGAAGTACGTGCTGCTCAAGAAGAACCGCTTCCACACCGTCTTCGCCAACGACATCCTGCCCGAGGCCCGCACCGCCTGGAGCCACTACTTCGGCCGGCGCGGGCATCCGCCCCACACCTTCCGCCCCGAGAGCATCGTCGATCTGGTCAAGGCCCACAAGGCCGGAGAGACCGTCTTCCCCGAACAGGTGGACATCGTCACCGGAGGTTTCCCCTGCCAGGACTTCAGCGTGGCCGGCAAGCGCGGCGGCTTCGACTCGCACAAGGACCACCGCGGGCGCCTGCTCGAGGCCGACGCCCCCAGCACCGAGACCCGCGGACAGCTCTACATGTGGATGAAGGAAGTCGTCGAGATCACCCGCCCCAAGATCTTCATCGCCGAGAACGTCAAAGGGCTGGTCAACCTGGCCAACGTCAAGGAAATCATCCAACACGACTTCGCCAAGGCCGCTGGCAACGGCTACATCGTGCTGGACCCCAAGGTCTTGCACGCGGCCGACTACGGTGTGCCCCAGTCGCGCGAGCGGGTCTTCTTCATCGGCATACAGAAGGCCGCCCTCCGCCCCGAAGCCGCCCGCGCCCTCGAGGCCAGCCCCCTGGACCCCAAGTTCGACCCCTACCCGCGGCCCACCCACGCCTACAAGGCCCGGCGCGACGACCTGCTGCCCTTCGTCAGCCTGCGCCGCCTCTTCGCCGGCCTCGAGGAGCCCGAGCACAGCCACGACCTCACGCACCGCCACTACTCCAAGGCCAAGTACATGGGCGCACACTGCCAAGGCCAGTCCGAGGTCAAGCTCGAAGGCGTCGGCCCCACCATCCGCGCCGAGCACCACGGCAACATCGAGTTCCGCCGCCTGGCCCCCGAGCATGGCGGCCACGCCCTCGACGCCGACGCCGAGCGCCGTCTCACCCCCCGCGAGTGCGCCCTCATCCAGACCTTCCCGCCCGACTACGACTTCGTGCTGCCGCACTCCCAGCCCGGCGGCCGAGGCTTCGCCCTCAGCCCCTCCGGCGCCTACAAAGTCATCGGCAACGCCGTCCCGCCCCTGCTCGCCTTCCACCTGGCCAACCGGATTGAGGAGCTCTGGGATGTTCTATTTGAAAAAAAGTAACATGGCTGATTCTGTCGATAGCGAGCTGAGGCAATTCGAAAAATTGCTGTCGGAGTCTTCCCTCGAGATTCAAGCTAAACTCTTGAAATCCAATGAAGAATCTTTCAAATGGGAAGGAAGAGCTCTTGAACCTGTTGTTTATGAGACAATACGGAATCAATCTATCGGAACTGTCTTCGAAGGTTCTGTCGAGCTAATTTCTGGACAAAAGTTTCCTGATATTGTTGTAAAGCAATTGTATGGAATTGAAATTAAGACGACCAAAACGAATCATTGGAGAACTACTGGGAATAGTATCTTCGAAGGGACAAGGGTTGACGGCGTTCAGCATATTTATATGCTTTTTGCAAAATTGGCCCAACCTTGCGAGGTTCGTTTTAAATTGTACGAGGACTGTCTTTCCGATGTTGTTGTTACTCATTCTCCAAGGTACCTGATCGACATGAACTTGGCTAGTGGAGAGACTATTTTTGATAAGTTGAATATGTCATATAGTGAGTTGAGAAGCTCGCCAAACCCAATAAAACCAATCATAAACTATTATCAAAAATTTTTGAAGCCTGGAGATAATTTATGGTGGATGGATGCTGATGAGTCAAGAGCAACCAAGTTTATTCTTAGAATATGGAATAACATTTCTAATGACGAGCGAAAATTGCTCAAAATTCAAGCAATGGTGTTGTTTCCTGAAATTTTTGGGAGCAAGAGTGATAAATTTGGGAAGCTGGCTACTTGGCTAGTAATGGACAAAAGTGTTGTTTGTCCAAATGTTAGAGATATTTTTACTTCTGGTGGAAAGTCAGAGGTTTTAATTGGTAACAAATCGTACAATTATGTTCCTAGAGTCCTAGTTAATCTTGCAGAGGATATTGAATTGATAATAAGAGAAATGGCAGAAATTCCAATAGAAGATTTAGAAAAGAACTGGGCGATAAAGACGAGTAGAAAGGAATGTATTTCAGATTGGGTTTCATTGGTTGTCATGCACTCTGATAAAGTTGAATTGGACAAAGGAAAATCTGTTTCAAGTTTTGTTTGGGATGCTATAAATAAACACTACCATCCGACAAAAATTGAATTTTGCATTTATCCTGATTTAAAAGTCTGATTTACAGATACTTCCGAGTCTGGTTTTCCGGATTCTG
>JAIFMG010000068.1 GCA_020048645.1 Bacteroidota bacterium
ATTGGAAAGATACAAAATTTTTGAATTGGGTTGGATTTTACGAAGGTACAAAATCGATTTTGAAATGGCAAGGCTCTGGGCAAGTTTTTGTTCGCGAACCCGCCTGTCTTGAATTTCGGCTGGAGAAGGGATGCTTGCAACGCCGCACAAAAGCCAAGCGCCGGAACCCGACGGGGCCCCGGCGCTTGGCGTGGTTGGGGTGGCGGCGTTTGGCGCTCGGTCGTCAGCGCCCCGTCTCGGGTTCGGCCTGCTCGCGGAATCCCTCGAAGTCGAACTTGAGGCTGAAGCGCAGGGTGTTGGCCAGGGGGTTGTTGAGGCCCTGCGCGGGCACCAGGTACGAGAAGTCGAGGGCGAAGACGTTGAGCTTCAGGCCCATGCCGAAGGTGAAGTACTTGCGGTTGCCTTTCAGCTCGTTTTCGTGGAAGTATCCGGCGCGCAGGGCGAAGCGCTTGTCGTACCAGTATTCGAGGCCGATGGAGTACATGATCTCGTTGAGCTCTTCGCGGAAGCCGCCGGGCGCGTCGGAGAATGAGCCGAAGATGCCCTGGGCCACGGCGACGGTCGAGGGGTCGCGGCCGATGAGGGTGTCGCGGCCCGAGATGGAGTCGAAGCGGTAAACCGGCGGGGTGGGGATGAGCAGCTTGTTGACGTCGAAGGCCAGGGTCAGGCTGTTGTAGTCGTCGAGCTCCATCTCCAGGGCCGTTCCCAGGCGCATGTTGATGGGCAGGAAGTTCTTCTGCGACTCGTCGGTGTAGGAGATCTTGGAGCCGATGTTCGAGAAGTTGGCCCCGAAGGAGAGCTTGGAAGAGTTCTCGAACAGGTCGAACTGGTCGGTGAAGTAGTAGGCCGAGAGGTCGGCGGCCACGGCCTGCCCGGGCCGGGACTCCACGCTGTTGATGAAGGCGCCGCCCGTGAGGTTGGAGTAGATGTAGCGCAGGGCCACGCCGGCCGCGAACCGCTGGTCGAGCTTGCGGGTGTACGAGAGGTCAATGGCGAACTCGTTGGGGTTGAAGTCGCGCACGTACTGGCCTTGCAGGTTCGTGAAGGTGATGTTGCCCAGCGAGAAGTAGCGCAGCGAGGCGCCCAGCACCTGGTCCTTGTCGAGCCGCTTGTAGCCGGCCAGGTAGGCCAGGTCGATGTCGGGGACGATGTGCCGCAGCCAGGGGGCGTAGGAAAGGGAGACGCCCATGTCCTGGTCCACGAAGCCGTAGCGCGAGGGGTTCCAGTGCTGGGCGTTCGCGTCGGGGCTGAGGGCCGCGCCGGCGTCGCCCATGGCGCCCGAGCGCGAGTCGGGGGCGATGGTCAGGAAGGGGACCGAGGAGGTGATGGTGTTGACTTGTCCGGCCAGGTCGTTGGTCGAAATCTGCGCCACCAGGCCTTCGGCGCCAAGGACGCCAGCCAGCAGCAGCGCCAGGGCCTTTTGCTTTGAACGATTTTTCATGAGAGCAGAGGGATAGGTTTTAGGTGATTCACAAAGGCATCGCGTCGGAGGGTGGTCTGGCCCCAGGCGATTCCACAGGCCCGGCGGGGGCCCCGGGGAAAAGGAGAGGGGGCGCCAAAAAGATCAATCCAGAAGGTAGAGCTGCTTCATGCGATGCGGTTTTGTGTCCTTGCGCGCCTTCAGCCGCCGCGACATGATGGTCGAAACGTTAAGGAAACGCGAATGTTCAAACGTCGATTCAGGCTCCTAGTATCCATGAGCCCACAAAAAAGATCGCCGAGGGCCTAGCCCTTGAGGGTTTTGCGCTCGTCGGGCACGAAAGTCGTGGCGTTCTTTGGCGTCAGGCCCTTCACCTCCGAGCGGTACTGCGCGTAGGTGATCGGGCTCTTGTCGGGCTGGAGCACCTGCGCGTCGACGGCGTCGCCGATGTAGAGCAGGTGGGTTCCCACGTCGAGCTTGTGGCTGACCCGGCACTCGATGTAGGCCACGACCTTGTCGAGCACGATGGGCGCGCCGGTCAGGCCCAGGCGGTGGGGCGTGTCGGCGAACTTGTCGAACTTGCTGCCGCTGCGGAAGCCGAACTTGCCGATGTACTTGAGGTCGATTTCCCGCTCGAGGATGCCGACGCAGAACACGCCGGAGGCCTCGATCAGGCCGGTGGTGTGGTTCTCCTTGTGGGTGCTGACCCCGAAGCGCGGGGGCTGCGAGCTGACCTGGAAGGCCGTGTTGGCGATGTAGGCGCTCATCTGGCCCTCGTGTGCCGAGCTGACCACGTACAGGCCGTAGCTCATCTTGAAAAAGGCGTTCAAATCCATGGGCGGTTGTTGGGTCGGGAGGGTTTGTTTTGGACGCGCAATTTGGGGATTTTTTCGGAACGCGCCTTCGCCTGGGGCCAAAATTGGCGTCTTCAGGGCTTCAGGCCGATCACCAGGATGTCGTCAACCTGGTGGTGCTTGCCGATCCACTGGTCGAGTTCGCGCTCCAGGGCGGCCTTCTGCTGGTCCATGGGCAGGTCCAGCGTGGCCAGCAGGAACTGCTTGAACCGCTTGGCCTTGAACTTGTCGCCCTTGGGGCCGCCCACCTGGTCGGGCAGTCCGTCCGAGAAGAGGTAGAGCCGGTCGCCGGGCAGCAGCTCCAGGGTCTCCTGGGCGAAGGGCTTCTCGCGCAGGAAGATGCCGATGGGGTTCTTGGTCGGCTTGAGGGCGTAGAGCGTGTGCCCGTTGGCGCTCTCGTCGCGCTTGTCGGGCGAGGGCGCGGGCAGGCCGTCGCGGCGGAGCAGCCAGAGCGGGTTGTTGGCCCCGGCGAACTCGACCTTGCGGGCCTCGGGGTCGAGGATGGCCAGGGCCAGGTCCATGCCGTCCTGGGCCTCGCCCATGCGGCCCTGCTGCCGCAGCGCGCTCTTGACCTTGGCCCGGAGGGCCTCCAGGATGCTGGCCGCCCGCGGGTCGTCCTGGCCTTGCAGGATCTCGTTCAGGAAAGAGATGCCCAGCATCGACATGAAGGCGCCCGGCACGCCGTGGCCCGTGCAGTCGGCCGCCACCACCACCGTCTTGCGCCCCACCTGCCGGGCCCAGTAGAAGTCGCCCGAGACGATGTCGCGAGGCCGGAACAGCACGAAGTGCTCGGGCAGGACCCGCGGCAGGAGCTCGTCGGGCGGCAGGACGGCCCGCTGGATGCGCTGGGCGTAGTTGATGCTGTCGGTAACGACCCGGTGCTTTTCCTCAATGGCCCGGCGCAGGGTCTCGACCCGCTGCTTCTCCTTGTGGATGGAAGTGCTCAGCTCCCAGAGCTTCTTGTTCTTTTCCTGGAACTCCTGTCCGATGTTCTGGAGGCGGATGCGTTCCTGCTCCAGCTCCTTGAACTGCCCCAGGCCGGCGGTCCCGCCCGTCTCGGGGCTGGCGGGGCGCTCCTGCTTCTGCTTTTCGAGCAGGAAGCGCAGCCGCTCGGCCTCCTGCTCCAGCTCGCGGGCGCGGCGCTCGCCGACCTTGATTTGGGCGGCGGCCTCGCGCTCGGCGGCGGCACGAGCGGCGCGGACGCCCCGGCGGTGCGCCCAGAGGGCCAGCGCCGCGAGGGCCAGCAGCAGCGCCAGCCCGGCCAGCAGCGGCCAGGCCTCGTTCGCGAAGATGTCGGCTAACAGCAGCTTCATGGCTCAGAGGGGTTCTTGGTTGAACAGGCCGCCGTCCTCGGCGTTTTCCAGCAGCTCGCCCGACCGGTCGAGCTTGAGCACGAAGAGGTTCTCGAAGAGGCCGTGGGTCATTTGCGTGCCCAGGATGGTGTAGCCGCCGTCGGGGCGGATGCCCACGGCCCCGCCGATCATCTTGGGCCCGTCCCGGAAATAGGCGGCCCAACTGCCCTCGGCCGTGGCGCCGAACTTCATGGCCACCAGATTGGCCGGCGCGTATTGCGCCACGTCGCTCCAGTCGCGCTGGTAGGGCGTCCGCAGCGACTCTGTGCCCACCAGCAGCAGCTCGCCATCGAGCACCTCCAGGTCGTAGGTCGCGATCATCAGGGTGCTGGCCAGCTCCACCTTCCGCACCAGGTTGCCCTGGGCGTCCAGCTCGAACAGGAAGTAGGAGATGTTCAGCCCCGATTGCGAGGCGCCCACCAAATAAAGCCCATCGTCGGTTTCCAACTGGATGTGCAGCTCCACGAACGACTCGGGGCTGCTGAGCTCCTCCACAAGGTTGGCCTGCAGGTCGAGGTAGGCCGCGTAGAAGCTGGCCACCAGGTTGCCCCGCTGGCGGGTCTGCAAGACCGGGTAGCCCTCCTGCGTGAAGATGAAATCCAGCAGCTCGCGCTCCAGGAAGGTCTCCGAGAAGTTGTGCTGGAGCAATGTGCCAGACTGGGTGAAAATGCTGATTTGCCCAGCCACCCCCTGCGCGCTGGGGGTGCCTTCCTTGGCCGCGAGCACCACGACATAGTCGCCGCCGACCTCCACGTCGGTCAGGAAGAAGTTGCCCGCGCTGTCGTTGGGCAGCTCGGCGGAAAGGCTCCAGTTGAGCGCGCCCTCGGGGCTGAGGTTGACCAGGTTCATGAACTCGCCGCCGGTGCTCGACACGGTGTCCATGAAATTGACCATGAAGGAGATGTTGCCATCGAGCGTGGCCTTGCAGAATGTGCTCGAAAGCTCGTGGCCCTCGGGCTTCGCGATCAGCGGCCCCAGCCATTGGCTCCATTCCTTATGGCCGTCGGGGGCCATGCGCGAGGCCACCAGCGAGTCGTGCCGCGTGCTCATCACGAAGAAGCACGAGTCGGCCCAGATGGGCTTGGCCAGCGGGGTCTCGTCATAGACGAAGTAGGCCATCTCGGCGATGGTCGCCACCTCCGTCTGCGGCTCGCAAGCGGCCAGGCTTGTCGCTGCCAGGCAGAGCAGGGCGAGGGCTTTTCGCATGGCTTCAGAAGTTTAGGTATTGCAATTGGTTTTCGAGCACGCGGGCGTTGAGGATGCGGCCATAGGAATACTTCACCTTGTGCTTGAAGGTGAAGCTTAGGCCGAGGTAGTAGTTCCAGGTGCTCACCGGGGCGGTGTCGTGCACGTAGGCATGGCTGAAGAGGAAGTCCTGGTCTTGGAATCGGCTTTCGTAGGCGTGGAGGTCGTAGGGCTGCGTGAGGTTCCGGGCGCCTAGGAGCAGCTCGTAGCTGCCAATCCGGTAGGCCAGCTCCACCCCGTAGGCCAGGCCGAAGTACAGCCGCGCCGCGTTGTCGAGCTGCATCTGCTGGGTGGCCGTGCTGGCCAGGACCCAGCTCGACGTGCCGTCCTCGGCCTGCGTGCGGGCGTAGCTGTCCAGGTCTATCCGGTCGTTGAGCAGGTAGCTCACGAAGAAGCCGAACTGCACGCTCGGGCGGAGCCGCCAGCGCATGGGGCTGAGCTCGAACAGCAGCGGGAAGGTGAAATACTCGCGGGTCTCCTCGTACTCCAGGCGGAACCCGCTGCTGGCGCTTTCGATGGTCCGCCCGTAGGAAATCGTGCTCAGGGGCATCTGGCCGAGATAGAGCGACGAGAAGCGGCTGAAGGTCCAGCGCAGGAGGATTTCTGTCGTTAAGGTCGGGTAGCCCTGGTAGGCCTGCCCGTAGTCGGCGGCTTCCCAGATGGGGTAGGTCTTCTGGACCAGGAAGCGCGGCACGGAAAGCCCGGCCCGGAACGTCAGGGCGAACTGGGGCCGCACCGTGAAGTTCTCGAAGGCCTTCGTGAAGGGCAGTGGGTCGAGGCCCGACGGCCGCGCGTGCGGGTTCTTGCGCAGGTACGAGTAGAAGGCGAAGTTGGCCAGCTCCTGCTCGTCCAGCTCGTAGTAGGCGCTGGCCAGCAGCCTGAAGATGAGGGCCTTTTCCTCGCGCGAGTAGCGGCACTGGTTGGGCCTCGACTCGGCGGCGGCGGCCATCTGCACGTACTGGCCCTGCTCGTAGAGCAGGCTCAGGTCGCGCAGGAGCTGCCCGCACTGGGCCTCCAGGCTGTCGGCCTCATCGCGCTGCGCCAGGGCGGGGCGGGGCGCCCAGGCCAGCAGGGCCAGCAGCAGGGCCAGCGCCAGCGTTCGGTTCGCGGTCTTCTTGCTCATGGTTGGTAGAGGGTTTCAAAGGGTATTCCGTCGCCGATGTAGCGCTGCCATTCGTCCAGGTCCAGGTCGCGGCGCAGGTCGCCTTTCATGGCCTTGGCCAGCCGCTCGGTGTCCATGTCCCAGAAGCGCAGGCTGTTGTCGTAGCAAATGGCCTTGAGCTGGCTGCTCTCGAAGTAGAGGAAGCTCACCTTCTGCTCGTGGTCCGTTATCAGGATGGGCACGCGGTTGAAGTCCGTGGCGTCGAAGACCTTGATCTTCTTGTCGGCGCTGGCGAAGGCCACCAGCCGCAGCCGCTCGTCGAAGGCCGCGACCTCGACCCGGGCCGTGCCCACGTCCAGGCTCTCGCGCTTCTGGAGGCTGGCCGCGTCGTAGAGCCAGACCTTGCCATCCTCGAGGTTGACGGCCAGCAGGCCCAGCTCCTCCGAGAGGAAGCTGTTGTGGATGCCCACGGGCGCCTTGTCGAGCTGCCGGGGATCCTGGCCCGGCTCCTTGAGCCAGAGCGTGCCCTTGGAGTCGGTCAGCACCAGCCGCCCGTCGGCCAGGAAGTGGGCCGAGGTGACGCGGGCCGGGGCCACGGACCAGGTGTAAACCGGGCGCCGCTCGGGGTTTTCGAGCGACCAGAGGTTGAGCTGCCCGTCGCGGCCGCCGGTGGCCAGCAGCGCGGAGTCGGGGCTGACGCTGGCGCAGCGCACGAAGTCCTCGTGCCCCGAGAGCCGCTGGCGCTCGGCCTTTCCGCCTTGCACCGTCCAGAGGTTGAGGCTCTTGTCCTCGTGGCAGGTCAGCAGCACGCGGTCGCTGAGCACGAAGGCCTGGTTGATGGGCGTGTTCTCGCCCAGTTGGGCCAGCCGCTCGGTCAGCTCGCCGCGGGTGCGCCAGACCTCGCCGTCGCGCTCGATGCCGACCATCTCGTCCTGGGCGAAGCGGTTGCCGATGTAGAGGTTGTTCGGGTGGTCGATCAGGTTGGGGTGCCCGCTGATCTGCCAGGCGTTGAGCAGGGCCTGGTAAATCGAGGCGTCCTTGGGGTTGCCGCCGTTCTGGGTGTGGAACTTGTAGGCGTGCAGGGCCAGCAGCAGGTTGACCTGCTTGTCCTCGAAGTTGACGCGGCTCTTGTAGGTCAGGGCCTGGGCCATGGCCAGGTAGCCCTGCTTGCGGGCGTCCTCGGAGGCCATGAGGGCGGCCATTTGGGCGGCCTCGGCCTCCTGCCGCTTGATTTCCGCGATGCCCTTCTCCGTCAGGGCGTCGTTGGCGCTCCGCTCGGCCAGGTAGCCCTTGGCCTCGGCCAGGCGGCGCAGAGCCTGGGCCACCAGCAGCAGGCTGTCCGATTGGCCCTTCAGGCGCATGGCGTCGCGGGCGTTGGCCTCGGCCAGGGTCTTCTGCTCCTCGGTGGCCGCCTGCGAGAGCTCCAGCTCCTGGGCCTTGGCCTCGGCCAGCAGGCGCTGCTGCTCGGCCAGCTCCAGGTTCTTGCCGGCCTGGGCGCGCTGGTTGTCGGCCTCGTTCTTTTCCTGCATGGCCCAGAACGTGAAGCCCGAGAGCGTGGCGATGACCAGCAGGGCCACCGCGACGGCCGCCATTCGCCTCCGGCGCTGGGCCGCCGCGAGGGCGTCGATGCGCTGGCGGCTGGCGGCCAGGTAGCGCAGGGTGTCCTGGTGCAGGGCCTCGTTCTGGACCAGCTTTTCGCGCGCGGGCAGCTCGCGGCTGTCGTACTTGGCGTACCACTGCGCGTTGGGCGAGCTGCGGCGGTGCCACTCCTCGAAGAAGCTCAGCGGGCCCAGCGGCAGGAGGTAGCTCTTGGCCTCCTGGTTCTCCTGCCAGCGGACGAGCTGCGTGCGGAAGTCCTTGTAGCTCTCGACCTTGTCCGATTCCTCCTTGCCCCAGTGCTGCAAGAGCGCCCAGTTGCGGATCAGGGCCTCGTGGGTGATGTCCATCACCGTGTGGCCGGGCAGGTACTGGCTCTCGATGTCGTCGTGGGCGAAGGGCTGCACGAAGGTGTTGTCCTGCACCCGGAAGATGTTGAGCACCCCGCAGACCACGGCGGCCGAGACCCCTTCGAGGTCCACCACCCGCGTGATCTCGTCCAGGGTCATGCGGTGGCGCACGGCGCGGCCGTCGTCGATCTTGGTCAGGCACTGGAAGGCCACCTTGAGGATCTGCTGGGCCTGCTCGGCGCTGACCTTGGCCTGGGCCCAGGGGGCGTTCTCCTGCGCGTGCAGGTGGGCGTTCTGGAACAGCTCGTTGGCGTGGGCGTTGAGCACGTTCGGGAAGCTGGGGTTCTCGAACAGCGCCCGGCGGAGCTTGGGCTGCCTTTCGAGCCAAAGCTCGAAGTCCTGGCGCTCGCGTTCCGCGAGCAGATGCGGCGGCAGTCCGCCCAGGCGGGCCAGGTGGGCGAAGTCGATGGTCTGGCCGCCGTTGTCGGCCTCCTTCCAGAGGCGGTTGAGGGCGTGCTGGAGCAGCGGGAGCTGGTCCACGCCCTCGCGCACCTCGTTGGTGAGCAGCTCCACCAGCCTCGGGGCAATGGCTCCGCCGCCCAGCCGCGCGGGCTCCTCGATGACCTGGCGCAGCTCCTTGCGGCCCAGGCGCGGCACGAAGAAGTGGCTGAAGCCCAGCATCTCGGGCAGGCCTTTGAAGGCCGGGCACTGCCCGATGAAGTCGGAGCGCATGGTGCAGACCACGTAGATCGGCAGGTTGCGCTCCAGGGCCAGCCGCCCGGTTTCCAGCAGCAGGTTCACGGCCGTGTAGGCGTCGCGGCTGGGCTTGCCGTTGGCCAGGTTCTCGGCGTTCGTGAAGAACTCCTCGAACTGGTCGGCCAGGATGAACAGGTTGCAGGCCTTGTTCTTGGCCTCGCGCAGGGCCTGGGCGTCGCGGCCGTCGCCCTCGCGCTCCTCGTGGTGGAAGCCGCTCGCGGTGTAGAGGTCCGTCAGGGCCGAGAAGCCGTAGCGCAGTTCGGCCAGGGTCGATTCCGGCTCCAGCTCCAGGGCCTCGGCCAGCGCGTCGGCCAGGTTGCGCAGGGGCGACTTCTCGGGCCGGAAGGCGCAGATGCGCCAGTTGTTGTGCTTGGACTTGAAGAAGCCCGCCCGCGCGTTGGGGATCACCCCGGCATAGACCAGCGACGACTTGCCATCGCCCGAGGCCCCGGTCAGCATCAGGATCTTCTTTTCCTGCAACTGCCCGATGATCTGCTTGATGTGCCCGTCGCGGCCCTTGAAGAAGATCGATTCCTCCTCGGTGAAAGGGCGTAGGCCCGGATACGGAACGATTGGCGCGGCCATGTCTTCAGGGGTTGAGGCGTTCGTCCAGTTTGACTTTCAGTTCGATGGGCAGCAGCTCGTTGGGAGCGCAGACCCAGTCCACGCCCGGAATCTCCGGCTCCTGGCCCTCGTTGCCTTCCACCAGGGCATCGGCCAGCAAGACCATCTTGCTCGTGGCCGAGGCTCCGCCGTTGCTCTTCCAGACCTGCTGCGCGAACGGAATGGCCCAGAAGGCTGCCTTGCGGAAATAGATGGCCGTTACCTGCGAGCGGGCCATTTGCTGCGAGACGTACTCCGAGTAGTCCATGTCCGAGTCCAGGATGATGCTCAGCGGGCTGACCCGCGCCACGTCCGAGATCAGGTTCAGGATCACGCTGGCCTCTTCGGCGTCCATCTCGTTGTGGATGAAGAAGATGTCGGCCGTCTGCGTTTCATAGACGGCCTTTTTCTCGTCGGCCATCATGCCGCGCAGCTCCTCGACGAACTGGATTGTGATCTCGTTGTTCGAGAAGACCATGTTTCGGGCGATGTTGTTGCGCACCCGGTTCAGGAAGTCCTGCTGCCTGGGCTCGCTCTCGCGGCGGCTCCAGCTCTCGGGGTGCCAGATGAACACCCGGAAGAAGCGCTCGGGGTCCTGGGCCAGCTCGCGGGCCTTCTCGAACGCGTGCTCGGCCACCGAGCGGCTGGTGCCTTCGAGCAGCCGGCCGTAGTGGTTGCCCAGCAGGTGGACGGTGCAGTCGGCCGCGGCCAGGGCCTCCTCGATGGCCTCAAGGGTCTCGCCCTCCTGCCCCTCGGCTCCCGGCAGGCGCACCACCTCCATGCCCGCCCGCCGGAGCACCTCCGAAAGGTGCCCCAGGTCGTCGGCCAGCACCTCTTCCTGCGGGAGGAAAACCTTGATCGTCTGCGGGTTCAAATCTGCCATCGGGTCGTGTAATTCTGGACGAATTTACAAAACTTGCGGAGAGTTCCCGTGTTCGGCATCCCAAATCGGCTTTTTCTTTTCCGGGATTTCTTTGGCGAGCGCCCTATGCCTCAAATCACAACCTTATGTCCAAGGGCTTGGGACCTTCGCGGCCCTGTTGGTTTACTTTGTCTCGCGCCCCGGAGCCATTGCCGCCAACCCACCCACAGGCCGCCCTCCTGCTCGTCCGGCGAGGGCCCGCGCTGGCTGGCCCCGTCCGGCCCCATCCATCGCCAAATCCGCGATGGCGAATCCCAATTTCAAGCAATCATCATAAAAAATAATTGTTCTAACATCATTGAAATTAAGAAAATATGCGTTTAATTTTCCATTTTCCATTTTCCATTTTCCATTTTCCATTTTCCATTTTCCATTTTCCATTTTCCATTTTCCATTTTCCATTTTTTTTCATTAACAAAATAAGGGAAGGCATTTCATTGAAAAGTGTTAAATTGGTACTGATAGGTATATCTGACAATTTAACATACTACATTGATGGACAAGGACCGGTTGATCGAGAACCTTAGGATATACCAAGAAGAGCTGCGGATGCAGTACATCCAGTTGCAGTCGAGCATCGCGGACCTGGAACACGAGAAGCAGAAGTTCGAGGCGCTGTACGAGCACTCGCCCGCGCCTTACCTGACTTTGACGCAAACGGGCAACATCACGAAGCTGAATGCCGCCGCGGCGCGGCTTCTGGGGCTCCCTCGGCACCAGGTCCGCTTCACCTCCTTCTTTCCGTATCTGTCCAGCGGCTCGCGGAACGACTTCCGGAAGTTCCTGCTGGAGGTGTTCTCGGGCGATCAGCCCGTCTCGGCCGAGTGCGACCTGCTCGAAGAGCAGGAGCGCGCGCGGCCCATGCTCTTGCAAGGGACCGTCTATTGGGACAAGGAGCAGACCGCCCCGCTCTGCCAGTTGGCCCTGGCGGACCTCACGCGGCAGCGGAGCCCCGAGGCCTCCCTCCGCGAGTCCGTGGAAATGGTGTTTGAGACCAGTTCGGACACCATCATCGTCATCGACAAACATCAAAAAATTAGGATGTTCAACCGCTCGGCCGAGCGGATGTTCGGCTACCAGCGCGAGGAAATCATCGGCCAGTCGGTCACCCGGCTCATGCCCGAGGGCTACCGCCGCGGCCATGCCGCGCACGTCCACGCCTTCGGCAGCCGCTCCAAGCCGGGCCAATCGCAGTTCAGCCAGGTCAACGGGCTGCGCAAGGGCGGGGAGGAGTTCCCCATCGAGGCATCGCTGGGCATGTTCCACCAAGACGGCGAGCCGATGTTCTCGGCCTTCATCCGCGACGCGACCCTCAAGCACCGGCATCTGGCGCAGATCGAGGCCAGCGAGCGGCGTTTGGCCGAGCTGAACAGCTCGAAGGACCTGTTCTTGAACATCCTCTCGCACGACCTGCGTAGCCCCTTCACCACCATCCTGGGTTTCGTGGAAATGCTCAAGGAAAAGCACGGCCAGTATGACTTCGAGCGGCGCGACAGGCTGATAGGCCATCTCGAAGAGAGCGCCCGCGGGGCTTTCTCGCTGTTGGAAAACCTCTTGCAATGGTCCAGGTCCGAATCGGGCAACATCGCGTTCCACCCGAGGCCCATTGAGCTCAAGCCGCACTTGGCGCTGGTCTTCAACTCGATGGGCCCGACGGCCAAGCGCCGCGGCGTGGCCCTGATTGACCGCGTGGCCCTGGGGCAGCAGGTCCTGGCCGACCCGGACATGCTTCGGGCCATTGTGCGCAACCTGGTGAGCAACGCCCTGCGCTTCACGCCCGAGGGCGGCGAGGTCGTCGTGGCTTCCGAGGCGATTGAAGGCTGGGGCCAGCTGTGCCTGAGCGTCCGCGACACGGGCGTGGGCATGAACCCGGAGCAAGTGGCCCGCCTGTTCGACATCGGCCAGAAGCGCGCGCTGCCCGACCTCGACGGCAAGCAGGGCTCGGGCCTGGGCCTGGTGCTTTGCGGGCAGTTCGCGCGCAAGCACGGCAGCCAGTTGGAGGTCGAGTCCGAGCCGGGCCGCGGGTCCGTCTTCCGCTTCTGCCTGCCCCTGGCCGAAAAGGTCGCGCAGGACGTTTCGGCTTGATTTTTTTTGCGTCTTGACCACTTTCAGGGCCATTTCGGCCCTAGGATTTTCCATTGGGCCAACCTGGTTGGCCGAAGATTCCGATTGGATTGTGACATTTCTTATATTCGCGTTTGCCCAAATTTAACATTGGTTAACAACAGTTTCCCGCACATGGAAAAGGACAAGATCATCGAGGACCTTCGGATACACCAGCTCGAGTTGCAGATGCAGCAGCACGAGCTCCAATTGCAGCTCGAAAAGCTCACGCTGGAGAAGCGCAAGTACGAGGAACTGTACCAAGGATCGCCCGCTCCGTACCTGACGGTCAACAACATGGGCAACATCCTGAAGGTCAACCGGGCCATGGCCCAGCAGTTGGGCCTGAGTCCGCACCAGGTCAACTTCACGTCGATTTTTCCCTACCTGGATCCGGATTGCAAAAACACCTTCCGCAAGTTTTTGGTGGACAAGTTCCAAGAATCTGTTGTGTTGGAAAACACGAAGGCCAGCACGGAGCTGGTCCTGGTCAATGCCCAGGGCGAGCGCTGGCAGGCGATGGTCCAGGCGACGGTCTATTGGGATGATGACCTTTCGCAGCCCTTGTGCCAGATGGCCCTGTGCGACATCAGCCTGCTCAAGCAGCGGGAGGCCTCGCTGAGCAACGCCTTGGACGTGATCTTCGAGTCGAGCAACGACGCCATTGTGGTGGCGGACGGGCGGCACAACATCCGGATGTTCAACCGGGCGGCCGAGCGGATGTTCGGCTACGACCGCGGGGCCGTGCGCGGGCGTCCGCTTTCGCTGCTGATGCCGGGCCGCTTCGGCGAGTCGCACCGGGCCAAGATGGAGGCCTTCGGCCAGACCGACGGCGGAAGCTGGCCGATGGGGCGGCACAACGCGGTGCTGGGCTTGCGGGCCGACGGGCGGGAGTTCCCCATCGAGGCCTCGGTTACGCACTTCGAGCACCAGGGCGAGCGGCTCTTCTCGGCCTTCATCCGCGACGTTACGCTCAAGCACGAGCACCTGGCGAAGATCGAGGCCAGCGAGAAGGAGCTGGCGGAGCTGAACGCGGCCAAGGACCGCTTCCTGAAGATCCTGGCCCACGACCTGCGCAACCCGTTCACCACCATCATGGGCTTCGTGGAGATGCTCCAGCAGAGGCACCGCGACTACGACCCCGACCGCCGCGAGCGGCTGATCGGCTACCTCGACGAGGCGACCAAGGGCGCCTACGCGATGCTGGAGGAGCAGCTCAATTGGTCGCGGGTGCAGTCGGGGGCGATGGATTTCGTCCCGCAGGCCCTGGACTTGAAGCCGAACCTGTTCAGCGTCTTCTACGGGCTGCGGCCGACGGCCGAGCGGCGGGGCATCCGGCTGGAGGATCGCCTGGCGCCGGGCTGCTGGGTGGAGGCCGACGTGGACATGCTGCGCACCATCGTGCGCAACCTGGTCAGCAACGCCCTGCGCTTCACGCCCGAAGGCGGGGAAGTGGTGGTGTCCTCCGAGCCGCTGCCCGAGCAGGGCCAGGTTTGCCTGAGCGTCCGCGACACGGGCGTGGGCATGGACCGGGAGCAGCTCGCCCGCCTGTTCGACATCGGCCAGAAGCGCTCACTGCCCGACCTCGAGGGCAAGAAGGGCACGGGCCTGGGCCTGGTGCTCTGCCACGAGTTCGCGCGCAAGCATGGCGGCCAACTGGAGGTGGAGTCCGAGCCGGGGCTGGGGACGAGCTTCCATTTCTGCCTGCGGGTGGCCCAGGCGCCGCCCGCGTCCTGAGCGGCCTCGCGATCGGCTGGCGGCGGCCTTGCCGAATTGCCCCAAAAAGGGTTATATTTGCCAGGGGGGGGGAGACAAACCGCCACGGAGAACCAAACCTAGGGACAATGCGCTTTTCCATCAAGAGAGTCGAAACGATAAAAGGCCTGCTGCCGGTGTACCAGTTGGTGCGCGACGGAGTGGGGCGCATGGACTTGCTGCTCGACAGCCACCCGCAAGACCGGCATGAGCTGGTCCGCCTGCTCACCCTGCTCAACGCCTTCGCCAACTTCCGCAGCATCCCCGAGACCTGCTTCGAGGACATCACCCTGGGCAAGGAGAAGATCAGGGAGTACGAGTTCCGCTCGAAGAAATTCCGCATCTATGCCATCAAAGAGGAGGATGGCGCCATCATCATCTTCCAAGCCGAGCCGCGCTACCGCGGCCTGGGCCAGGAGCAATTCACACCTTGAGCCATGAAAAGAGAGGAACTGTTGGGCTCGCCCGAGCACTGGCTGTTGAAAATGCAGCTCGAACTGTACGAGATGGTCAGCCAGTACCAGCGCGACCACGAGCGGAGCGCCCCGCAAATGGCCGAGCTGCTGGCCATGCAGCCCCACCGGCTCGACCAGGTGCTGCGGGCCGAGTACAACCCCCAGCTCAAGAAGCTCAGCGAAATGGCCCTCAAGCTCGGCAAGGTGCCCGTGCTGCGCTTCCTGGACCTGGAGGAGGTCCTGGCCCTGGACCAGCGCGACGCCAGCACCGACGAGACCGGCCTGCCCCGCGCCCGCACCCTGGAGGTCAAGTTCTCGGCCCTGGAGCAGAAGAAGCCGACCCCCAAGTTCCTGCTCGATTTCGACAACGAAACCCCGGCCCCCGATGAAGCTGATCCCGACTGAAGGCCCTCGCCTGGAGCTCCTGCTGGCGCAGGACCCCGCGCCCGCCGAGCCTTGCCCGGCCTACGACCGCGGCAACCTGCGCTGCCAGTTGAGCGCCTGGCATGAGCAGCGTGGGGCCGTCCTGCGCGTGGGCCTGCGCGTCGAGTACGTCTGCTACGCCCCGCCCCACCGGGTACACCTGCTCAAGCGCGTCTTCCTGGGCCACTGGCCCTTGCCCGCCCCGCAGCCCGCGCAGCACCACCAGGTCGTCGAGGCCCTGGCCAACTTCATCGAGTCCGCCTACGCCCAGATACAGGCCAGCCTGCCCGCCCGCCTGCCCGACGACTACCCCTGGCAGGCCTTCGCCGCGCCCAACCCCGAGCGCATGGCCATCGAGCTGCTCAAGTCCTGAGGCGCGGGGCCAGGCGCCCTTGCCCGACCCGCTGACACTGCGGCGTGGCCCGCTCGTCGCCAAACCCGCTTGGGGAATGTTTTGTCAACTTTTCGTGCCAAGTCGCGTTTCAAAGGAGAATTGTCCGAACGCGACTTGGGTTCGTGTCATTCGTAGTAGGGTAGCTTTTCAGGACGATCAGCTATGGTTACTTTATCTTTGAATCAGGGAAAATTGATGAGCGCGTCGGCGAATTTTTGGTCATAGGTTAATCCATATTTCCTAAGTAAGACTTTGAAATTAGATTGTGTTAAATCTGAAATCAATGTTCGATTTTTTTCCACGAAAAACACGAAGAACACGAATTTTTTTTG
>JAIFMG010000051.1 GCA_020048645.1 Bacteroidota bacterium
GACAAGAATATTTTTCGTGTTTTTCGTGCATTTCGTGGAAAAAATCTTTTCGTATTGATAATGCAAACTGAATCTAGCCTTTTACTTAATGGTTTTTATGCTGGACTCAATTTTGATTTCAAAAAAATTTCGCGCCCTTCGTGCCTTTCGTGGACAAATCCCCTCCAAGGACAAAAATGAGAGCGGTCTAAAAAGGCCACATCTGAAATTCGCTTTCAAAAATTATCTTTGGTTATCAATTGGTTACAAATAGGAAAATGCCAATAATGGTTTTTATGCTGGACTCACAGATTCCTGCGCCATGACCTTTCCCCTTCGCCTGATTATTTCGCCCCTTCAGGGCTTTCGCGGCGAGGCCCAGGCATCCGAAAGGGGCGTAGCCCTGGCATCTTCGCAGCATCGCGCCGCCACCGCACCCTCAAAATGGGCGTAGCCCTGACATCATGCCAATTGCGTGGAAACGCGACAGGCTGACTTTAAATGTCTTTGTTTTGGCATTGAACCCCTACGGGGCTCTGGTTCGCGGCGGTTCGCCCCTCCCCCGGATCTCATCCGGGGCTATCCACATTCCATCCCTTCGGGATGCGCGGAACAGCCCGATTTTGCCGGACGCTGGCGATTGGGATATTTCACGCATGAACGCAACCGGGTCTCAGAGGCTGGCCTTGGCCGATTCGGGCAGGAACTTCTCGAGCAGCCGCATGAGCTTGGTCTTGGAGATGGGCTTGACCAGCAGGTCGTCGAAGATGCTCTCGTCGAAGTCGCGCTCTGAGCCCAGGTTGGTGAAGGCCGTCTGCGCCACGATGGGCAGCCAGGGCATCTCGCCCTTGATCATCCGCGTGGCCTCGATGCCGTCCATGACGGGCATCTTGATGTCCATGAGCACCAGGTGGGCCAGCCTTCCGCGGGCCAGGCTGACGGCCTGCGAGCCGTTCTTGGCGTGCAGGACCTCCACGCCCAGGTCGCGCAGCAGCTCCTCGATGAAGATGAAGTTGAGCGGCTCGTCCTCGGCCACGAGCACCGTCGGCCGGGCCGGGAGCCGGGCGGGCGGCTGGGTCTCCTTGGCGGGGCTGCTGCCGGCCAGCAGCAGGGGCAGGCTCAGCACGAAGCGGCTTCCCACGCCCAGCGAGGACTCCACCCAGACTTGCCCGCCCATCATCGCGGCGAAGGACTTGGCCACGGCCAGGCCCAGGCCGTTGCCGCCGTAGTTGCGGGTGATGCCGGTCTCGACCTGGAAGAACCGCTCGAAGACGCGCTCGTGGTTTTCCGGGGCGATGCCCAGGCCCTGGTCGCTGACCCAGAAGTCCATCCGGCCGTCGTGCTCGGCCACGCCCAGCTTGATGCGGCCCTGCTCGCTGAACTTGATGGCGTTGGAGCAGAACTTGCCCAGCACCTTGCCGAGCTTCTTGGCGTCGCAGACGAACTCGTGCTCGGCCGGAAGGTTGTTTTCGAGCACCAGGTCGATCTTCTTGGCCAGGGCGATGGGGTGGTAGGTCTCGAAGATGTCGCGCAGGACGTCGCCGGCGCGGGTGCTCGTGGGGTTGAGCTCCACGGTCTCGGTCTCGATCTCGGAGATGTCGAGCACGTCGTCCACGATGGAAAGGAGCTGGTGCCCGCACTCGTTGATGATCTGGGCGTGCCGGAGCTGCCGGGGCAGGTCCTTGCACTGGCGTTGCAGCATGCTCGAAAAGCCGAGGATGCCGTTGAGCGGGGTGCGTATCTCGTGCGACATGTTGCGCAGGAACGACGCCTTGAGGGCCTCGCCGCGCTGGGCTTCCTCCTTGGCCTTCTCCATCTGCTCGACCACTTGCAGCCGGGCGCTGATGTCGCGGACCACGAAGACGAACCCGCCCCTCTCGTCGGGCAGCTCCGAGACCTTCATCTCGCCGAAGAAGACGCTGCCGGCGTAGGTTCGGAAGGGGAAGAAGACCTCGGCGCCGAGCGACTTGGGCGGCAGGCTCTCCTCCAGGCCGAGCATCTGGCCGATGGGCTTGCCCAGCAGCCAGTTGGCGTCGTGGCCCATGAGCACTTCGAAGGCCCGGTTGCAGGCGCGGATGGCCTCGCCTCGGTCCGTCACGGCGATGGCCTCCTCGATGCCGTCGAAGGTGGAGCTCAGGATGTGGCGGTGCCATTCGTCGGGGCGCTCGTGCGGCGGCCCGGGCGGCGGGCTCAGGCTGATCTGGTATCCCCGGTGGACGCCGTTCTCGCGCAGGGGCCAGCAGCAGGCCGAGAGCGTGATGCCTTGGCCCTGGGGGTCAACCAGCGCCACGGCCTCGGCCACGGCGTGCGCGCTGACGTTCCAGCTCGTCTCGCGGGCCAGGCGCAGGAGGGGGCGCAGGGGCTCCATCTCCGCGGCCGGCCGGCCCTGCCAAGGCCCCGGGAGGCCCAGCCGGTCGGCCAGGGGCGCGCTGAGCTTGCTGATCCGTCCTTCGATGTCCAGCTCCAGCCAAAGGTCGGACTCGGGGTCGAGCCCGCAGCAGCTTTGCCGCCGGGGGGGGGGCAGCTCGAAAAAGCACACCACGCTGGCCTGCCACGGCACGAAGCGGACGGAGGCCTTGGCCGCGGGGCTTGGCCCGAAGGCCAGCTCGAAATCCGCCCGCGACAGGAGCGACTGCCGCTGGCACTCGCGGGCCTTGGCCGCGAAGCCTTCCACCCGCTCGAAGGCCTGCTCCACGGCCTGGCCCATCCGGCTTTGCAGCCACGGCTCGAAAAGGCCTTGGAACGCCTGGTTGGCGAACACCAGGTTCAGCCCATGCGATTCCTCCACCAGCAGGCAGGCGGGAGTCGGGTCGTGCTCGAACACTGAAAAGAAGCCGTACAACTGTTCGGCCTGGTTTTGCTCCTTGAGGTCCATCGTTTCTGTGTCATGGCGCGGGGGGCGCGTTCTTCGTTCGACGCCCGCCCACGGCCTTTTGTGTGGATGCGAGATATGGGCAGTCTCCCTGTCGAAGGCTGTCCTTGGCTTTGGTTTCACCTCCAATATACGTTATTTCAAGGCTTGATGTTTTGCCTTTTCATGCCCAAAGACAAAAACCAGAGGCCCAAGAAGCAGATTGCGCCGTTCAGTGCGACAAGCTCGAAGCCGAAGCGGTATCCGCCCAGCCAGGCCTCCGAGTTGGCCTGTATCCAGTAGGTCAGGACCGGGGAGGCCAGGCATACCCAGGGCACCCAGCGGTCGCGCAGGGGGCGGCGGCTGGCCAGGCCGAAGGCGAAGAGCCCCAGCAGCGGCCCGTAGGTGTAGCCCGCGGCCGTGAAGATGGCGCTGGCCACGCTCTGGTCGTTCAGCGCGTGGAAGCCCAGGATGGCCAGCACCAGCACCAGCGAGACCCCGGCGTGGACCCACCGCACGACCCGCCTGCGCTGGGGCTCGGGATACCGCCCCACGTCCAGGAAATCGACGCTGAACGAAGTGGTCAGGGCCGTCAGGGCCGAGTCGGCGCTCGAGTAGGCCGCGGCCACCAGGCCCAGCACGAAGAACAGCCCCACCACCGGAAGCAGGTAGCCCTGCGTGGCCAGCAGCGGGAAGAGGTCGTCGGTGCGCCGGGCCACCCACTGGCCGTCGGGCCCCAGCATCGAGAGCACCTTGCCGCCCTCCGGGTTCTCCACGAAGGCCAGCAGCCCGCCCGAGAGCGCGTACTCGTACAGCAGCACCCCCAGGGTCAGGAAGGACAGGTTCACCAGCACCAGCACCAGGCTGAACCAGAACATGTTCTTCTGCGCCTCGCCCAGGTTGCGGCAGGTCAGGTTCTTCTGCATCATGTCCTGGTCCAGGCCCGTCATCACCACCGCGATGAAGGCCCCGCCCGCGAACTGCTTCCAGAAGTAGCTCGGCGACTGGGCGTCCTCGAAGAAGAACACCTGCGAGAACTGGCTCTGGCTGATCGTCTCGACCAGCCCGGCCAGGCCCAGGCCCATCTGCTCGGCCAGGCCCCAGACGGCCACGCCCACCGAGACCAGCATGAAGAAGGTCTGCAGCGTGTCCGTCCAGACGATGGTCTTGATGCCCCCCTGGAAGGTGTAGAGCCAGATCAGCAGGATGGAGAGCGTCACCGTGAACCAGAACGGGACCCCCCAGCCCAGCGGGTCGAAGATCGTGATCTGGAAGACGTTGGCCACCAGGAACAGCCGGAACGACGAGCCCACCACCCGCGACACCAGGAAGAAGAAGGCCCCCGAGCGGTATGACCAAGGCCCGAGCCGCTGCTTGAGGTAGCTGTAGATCGTCGTCAGGTCGAGCCGGTAGTACAGCGGCATCAGCACCAGCGCGATCACCGCGTAGCCCACCAGGTAGCCCAGCACCATCTGGAAGTACGACAGCGAGCTGGTGCCGACCCAGCCCGGCACCGAGACGAAGGTCACGCCCGAGAGCGAGGCCCCGATCATGCCGAAGGCCACCAGGTACCAGGGCGACTGCCGGTTGGCCCGGAAGAAGGCCTCGGTGTCGGCGCCCTTCGAGGTGAAATGCGCCACAACCAGCAGCATCGAGAAGTAGGCGGCCACGACAGTGCCAATCAGCAAGGGACTCATCAGGCTGGGGGGATGGGTTGGGGGGTCAACTGCTCTTGCGCGACTTAGGGTCGAGCACCACTTGGCCGATCATGGCCGAGCGCACGTCCAGGGGCTTGGGCTGTTCCTCGGGCGACTTGCGCGAGGTCTTGCTGTCGCGCTCGTACTTGTCCTTGAAGTCGCTCACCGACTCGACGTGGTCCTTGTCTTTCTTCTCTTCGACCTTGTCTTTCCCAAACCGCTCGATATACTTGTTCACCAATTCGTTGCCATCGGTGGCGGCGTCGAGTTTGGCATGGCCTGGCAATGCCGGGGCGTTGGCCAGCAGGTTGTCGAAGATGGTGGGCTTGTTCTTTTCCTGCTCGGCCAGCAGGGCGGCCAGCTCGGCCTCGTGCTTCTTCTGCTTTTTCCTGGAGACCAGCAGGATGACAAGGGCGATCAGGAAGACGGTCAGGAAGAAGTAGCGCATGGTGCGAAGGGGTCAGAGCAGTTCGTCGATTTTTTCCTGCGGAATGGCCAGCACGGCCTTGGCGGCGCCCTCCACGATGGGGCGCTTGAGCAGTTGCGGATGCTCGACAAGGGCCTCTATCCACTGGGCGGGGGCCAGTTGTATGCCCTTGTACTGCTCCTTGAAGAGCGTCTCCTGCGTGCGGACCATCTCGACGGGCTTGGCCCCGAGCTTCTCGAAGAGGCTGGCGAGCTTGGCCCGGTTGAACGGCTGGTCGAGGTAGCGCACCACTTGGTGCTCGATGCCTTTGTCCTGGAGGTACTTGAGGGCTTCGCGGCTTTTCGCGCAGCGGGGGTTGTGGTAGATCGTCAGCATGATGTTGATGCTTTGGTGGGATTTTCAGCGTTTCTCGGGCTGGCGGGGGCCAGGGTCAGCGGTCCAGGTGCTCGGACATGGCCGAGAGCAGGTCCTGCGGCCCGAGCAGCCTGCTGGACGCGCCGCGGAGGTACCTCTCGATTCGGGTGACGGGGTCCATGCGCTGGGTCCAGTCGCCGCTGCGGATCTTCCCCTTCACCTTGCGCTTGTAGCAGAAGGCCCATTGCTTCTGGTCTTCCGCGAAGGGGGAGCCCGTGGTGTCCTTGGGGCAGGGCCAGGTGGGCACCAGCCCGAGCGAATAGCCCTTGGGGAACTCCCCCCAGTGGCTCTCCATGTGGTCGATGCGCTGCAGGCAGAAGAAGTTCACCAGATAGACCTCGCCGATGGTGGCCTGGTCCTGGTCCTCGAACTCGATGTAGGCGCTGCCCCGCTCCGATTCCATGAGCTGCCCGCGGGTGTAGAAAAGGCCTTGCGGGTGGGTCCCCTCCATGTAGTAGTCGAGCCGCTGGCCGGCCCGCAGGGTTCCGAAGACGAACAGGCGGATGATGGGGTTGAACATGTTTTCCTGGGTGTGCATGGCCTGGTTCGGGTGAGGGGGGGTTAGCGGAGGCTTTTCTTCCAAAAGAAGTAAATGTACGAAGAACGCGCCGAAATCAAAAGCAGCAGGGGGTAAACGCTTGGATGCAAGGCCTGTGGCAGAAGGGCGAAGCCAGGGATCAGCAGCAGGGCCAGCAGGCCGTTGGCGCCGTAGAAGCGTGCCGCCCAGGACTTTAGCCGTCGGCCCGCGAAAAAGACCATCGGCAGGTGCAGGGGCAGGGCCCAGAGCACGTTGAGGTTGCCCCGCATCACCTTGTGCTCGGTGCCGAACCAGAGGAAGAGCAGGATGTAGCCCGCCAGGGCCAGGGGGACGAACAGCGCCAGGTCGAAGCCGTGCAGCATCCTGCCTTGGCGCCAGCCCCAGGCGCTCAGCAGCAGCCCCGCGGCCAGCAGCAACCAGAACAGCGCCCCGGGGCCGCTCCAGAACGGCGCCTCGGGCAAGGGGGCCGCCGCGACAAGCTCGTGCCGGGCCGCGACCAGCGGACGCCGCCCGCCGGGCCCGGGCAGGCTCGCCTGGTCGAAGGCCAGCTCGAGGTGGTCGGGCAGGAAGGCGTGCTCCGAGAGCCGCGTGGCGCGGTAGCCCGGTGAGCCCAGGGCCAGGTAGATGCCCAGCCCTCCCCAGGGCCGCTCTTCGAGGCAGGGATCCATCAAATCCCGGAAGTCCTTGTCCGTCAGCGAGTCCTCCTGGGCGAAGCTCGCCCCGGCCACCTCGCGCAGCAGGTCGCGGATGCGCGTGGCGCAGTTGTCGAAGAAGAAGTCGTAGCGGTAGAACCGGTTCTCGGGCCGCTCGTTCTCGACCAGGAAGCCGAACACGGCCTGGCGCTGCGCCGAGTCGAGGGCCAGCACCTGCGCGCGCACCTGCCGGCCCTCCTCGGCATAGGCCTCGGCGAAGCGGTCGTAGCGGGCCAGCGAGAGCATGTAGTCGAGCTGCCCCTTGAGGAACTTGGTGTAGAAGCCGGGCGTGTGGAAGTCGAAGGTGCCGTAGTTGAACACCAGGTCGAGGCCCAGGTCGGGGTCGCGCACCCGCAGGGCGCTGTGGCCGAAGGCCGTGTAGAGGTCCTGGCCGGCCGAGCAGGTCAGCAGCGAGATTTCGGCCCCGGGGCCGAGCACGGGCTGCGCCCCGGCGGGCCGCGGCAGGGCCAGGAGCAGCAGCGTCAGCAGGAGGGCCGGCAGGATGCGCATGGTGTTCTTGTTATGCCGCGAAATAAGCGCTTTTCCGCGGATTTCAGCCCACCCGGGGCCTCGCCGGGACGGCCCGCCCACGAAAAAGGCCGACCCTGGCGGGGCCGGCCTTCGTGGAGGGTGGTTCTGGGTGGTTCTATGGCGATGCCTCCGCGGCTTCGGCTCAGCAGGCGTGGACTTCCTCGACGCGCGCGATGAAGGGCATGGATTTCTTGATGGTCTGCTCCACGCCGGCCTTGAGGGTCATGGAGCTGATGTCGCAGTGCTCGCAGGCGCCCGTGAGGCGGACCTTCACGATGTAGTCGTCGGAGATGTCCACCACTTCGATGTCTCCCCTGTCGGCCTGCAAGTAGGGGCGGATCGGCTCGATGGCGTTGCGGACTTTGTCCAGAAGCATGTTTTTTTCCTGAGTTCCCATGGTTTCAAAGTTTTAAGGTTCAAAAAGAGGCGATTGAAAACGAAAAGCCCCGCCCTAGGTCCGGGCGAGGCGGCTGCTTATTTTTCGGTGATCTGCACGATCTGGGTCGGGGCCAGCTTGGCGTTGCGCTCGGCCACGGCGTTGGCCACGTTGTCCGCCAGCTCGAGGAACTGCTTGCCGATGAGGCTGTCCTCGTCCAGGACGGAAGGCTCGCCGGCGTCGCTCTGCTCGCGGATCTTCTCCACGATGGGGATCTGCCCGAGCAGCGGCATGTCGTAGCGGAAGGCCAGGTTCTTGCCGCCGTCCTTGCCGAAGATGTAGTAGCGCTCCTCGGGGTGGTTTTCGGGCGTGAACCACGACATGTTCTCGACCAGGCCCAGCACGGGCACGTTGATCTTGTCTTGCCGGAACATGGCGATGCCCTTGATGGCGTCGGCCACGGCCACGTCCTGCGGGGTCGTCACGATGACGGCCCCGGTGACGGGGACCGACTGCACCATCGACAGGTGGATGTCGCTGGTGCCCGGGGGCAGGTCGATGACCAGGTAGTCGAGCTCGCCCCAGAGGCCCTCGCTCAGGAGCTGGTTCAGGGCGTTGGTGGCCAGCACCCCGCGCCAGATCAGCGCGTCTTCGGGGTGGACGAAGAATCCGATGGACAGGACCTTGACGCCGTACTGCATCACGGGCACCACCAGCTCCTTGTTGTTCACCTTGCGCAGCAGGGGGCGCTGGTCTTCCACCTTGAACATCTTCGGGATGGAAGGCCCGTAAACGTCGGCGTCGATCAGGCCGACCTTGGCGCCCCGCATCGAAAGCCCCACGGCCAGGTTGGTGGCGATGGTCGATTTGCCCACGCCGCCCTTGCCCGAGGCCACGGCGATGATGTTCTTGACCCCCGGCAGCATCTCCGAGTTGTCCTTGCGCCCGCTCGAGACCTGCGCCGTGGCCAGGACTTCGACTTCCCGCTCGGGGCCCGCGACGGCCTGGATGGCCTTCGCGCAGGCCTTCTTCACGGAGTTCTTCAGCGGGTCGTTGGCCGAGGGGAAGGCCAGCTCCAGGCTGACCTTGTGTTGTTCGACCGTCAGGTTCTTGACCATGTTCAAGCTGACCACGTCGTTGCCGACGCCGGGGTGCTTCACCTTGTGGAGGGCCTCAAGGATTTCTTTTTTCAGGTCTGCCATGATTTTTGCTTGGGCTTTCTTATTCAGAATGATTCTACGCTTGTCGCGCAAACTTAGCAATTCGCGGGCTTTTTTGAACACGTGATTTCACCCGTCCCTCCTCATTTCCTTGGAATGGGGCGGGTGTTTTCACGTGCTTTTTCGTTGGGCACGATAAGGAAGCCCGGTTGCCCCTTCGCCCGGCCCCATGAATTCGGGCCGAAGCGATTTCCTTGTTTTCGCAAACGTTTTAATTTTGATGGGCTACCCCAGGCGCGTTTTTTGCCGTATCGGCAGATGTTTGAGAACACTCGCCCGCCTGCTCTTGCGCCCACTCCTTTATTGTTCCTTGTCAAATCCTTGAAAAACAAGAACTTTGGCAACAGGAAGCGATTTCCCGAATGCCATGATGAAACCCACCCCGATCCTGACCTTTTTGCTGGTCCTTGGTCTTTCCCAGGCTTGGGGCCAGGGCCCGGGCTTCGTCTTCCGCGTGCTCGACAAGTCCACCGGCCTGGCCCAGAACTCGGCCAACGCCATTTTCGAGGACCGCGACGGGTTCCTCTGGCTGGCCACCCGCGACGGCCTGGACCGCTTCGACGGGTTCTCCTTCCTCAACTTCCAGCCCGACCCCCGCGACCCCGCCCGCTCGCTCGGCCACCTCAACGTCAAGTCCATCTTCCAAGACCGCGACGGGTTCCTCTGGCTGGGCACCAACGGCGGCATCACCCGGCTGGAGCCAGCGACCCGTTCCCTGCGCAATTTCGGCAAGGCCCACGGGCTGCCCTCCAACTTCGTCAAGGATGCCCTGCAAGACCCCTGGGGCAACCTCTGGGTGGCCACCGATGGCGGGCTGGTCTGGCTGCCCGCCGACGAGCTGGCCAGCGAAAGCCCCGCCTTCCGCAGGCAGCCCCTCTACCTGACCCCCAGCCGCGACGCCGAGGCCGTCTTCCTCAAGGACCTCGGCATCGGCCCCGACGGCAACCTCTGGGTGGCCAGCGACTTCGGCCTTCAGGTGCTGCTCCTCGGGCCCGAAGGACGGCCCAGGGGATGCCTCGGATGGACCAGCGAGTCCCTGCCGCTCGGCCCTGCCGACAACTTCTGCAAGGCCTTCGACTGGTTGCCCGACGGCACGCTCTGCCTGGCCACCGACGCCAGCCTCGACCTCCTGCGCTTCGACTTCGACAGCTACGAACTTTGCGAGGCCCGGCACCTGCGCCACGACCCCAAGGACCCCGCCTCGCTGCCGCACCCCAACGCCGGTTCCGTCCTCGCGGACCGCGAGGGCAACCTCTGGGTCGGCACACGCCTCGGCCTGGGGTTCGTGCCAAGTGCCGAGATCGAGGCCGGCACCTTCCGGTTCCGCAACCAGCGCAGCCGCTTCGGCCAGCCCGGAGCCCTGGCCGACGACCAGGTCCGCTGCGTCGAGCAGACCCCCAGGGGGCGCGTCTGGGTCGGCACCGAGGACGGCGGCGCGCACCTGTTCCTGCCCTCCAACACCTTCCTCCAGCGCTACGACCCCGGGCCCGGGGGGCTTTCCGGCCAGTTCGCCCAGGCGCTGCTGCCCCTTTCCGACACGGTCCTGCTCGTGGGCACCGAGAAGGGACTGGACATGGGCATCTACGACAAAAGCGCCGGCGTGTTCCGCTTCAGGCCCGTGCCCTGGACCCGCCAACTGGACCGCAAGCCGTCCACCACCGAGTTGAGCGCCCTCCACCGCGACCGCCAGGGCCGCTTCTGGCTCGCCGTGCCCGAGGAGGGCGTCTATCTGCTCGATTCCCTCTGGCGGCCCGTCGAGCATTTCAGCCGACAGCATCCGGCCGCCCCCCTGGGCAACGACATGGTCCACCAGATAGCCCAGGACGCGCAGGGCGACATCTGGCTGGCCACCTACCTCGGCCTGAGCCGCCTGCGCCAGGACGGCCAAGGCCGATGGGCGGCCAACAACTTCATGCCCTCCGACGGCCTGCCCAACGCGACCATCTGGTGCCTCCTGCCCGACGCCGACGGCCGCGTCTGGGCGGGCACCTCCGGCGGGCTGGCCTTCTGGGATCCCCAGGCCCGCGGCTTCGGCCACCATGCCTTCTCGCCCGACGACAGCCTCTCGCTGGGCCAGGACTACGTCCACGCGCTGGCCCGCGACGCCAGCGGCAGCCTCTGGGTCGGCACCGGCGCCGGCCTCGACAGGATGCTCGCCCCGGCGGGTGGATTCGAGCATTTCGCGCCGGCCAGCGGGCAGGCCATGGAGGTTTGCCGCGGGCTGGCCTTCGACCACTTGGGAAGGCTCTGGCTCGCCTCCGCTGAGGGCCTGACCGTCCGCGGCGTCGCGCCCGGCGGCGGAGTCTTCTTCCTGGGCAAGGAGCAGGGCCTGGCCGGCGAGTTCGCCCTCGGCGCGGCCGCCTCGATCCAGGGCGGGCGCCGGATGGCGTTCGGCACCAGCCAGGGCCTGGTCGTGGCAACGGCCGAGGGCCTGGCTGGTGCCGACAGCCCCATCGAGGTGCTCTTCTCGGAGTTCTCGCTCTTCAACCAGAAGCAGCTCGTCGGGCGGTCGCCCCTCCTGCCCCTCGACCTGCACCATGCCGACAGCCTGGTCCTGGACTATACCCACCAGATCTTCACCTTCCACTTCGGCGCCACCGGCCAGGAGGACCCGGCTTCGGTCGAGTTCTCGTACCGGCTGCTGGGCTTCACCGACGACTGGACCCTGGCCGAGCCCGGAGACCGCCGCGCCACCTTCACCAACATCCACCACGGAAGCTACGTCCTCGAGGCCCGCGCCCGCGCCCGAGGCGGGCAGTGGGGGCCGCCCCGCAGGCTGCACCTGACCATCCTGCCGCCTTTCTGGCTCAGCCCTTGGGCCTACGTCTTCTACTCGTTGGCCGCCTTGCTGGCGCTGGCCTTGCTGGTCCGCTGGCTCATGGGCCGCGACAAGCGACAGCAGCTCGAAATCGAGCGCGAGAGGCGCCTCAACGAGCGCCTGGTCCAGACCGACCGCCTCAAGGACGAGTTCCTGGCCAACACCTCGCACGAGCTGCGGACGCCCCTGAACGGCATCATCGGCCTGGCCGACGCCCTGATCGACGGGGTCTCCGGGCCGCTCGATGAGGAGGTCGTCGAGACCCTCTCGATGATCAAGTACAGCGGCCTGCGCCTTTCCAACCTGGTCAACGACATCCTCGACTTCTCGAAGCTCAAGAGCAAGGACCTGCGGCTCAACCTGGCCGATACCGACCTGCGGGCCGTGGTGGACGTGGTCCTGGCCCTGAGCCAGCCGCTTTCGAGCATGAAGGGCCTGGACCTGCTCAACCAGGTGCCGCCCGACTTCCCGCTGGTGCTGGCCGACGAGGCCCGCCTCCAGCAGATCTTCCACAACCTGGTCGGCAACGCCATCAAGTTCACCCGCACGGGCAGCGTCCGAGTGCGGGCCAGCCGCTTCCGAGATAGCGGCGGGGAGTGGGCCAGGGTAGAGGTCATCGACACGGGCATCGGCATCCGCGCCGAGAGCCAGGCGCGCATCTTCGAGTCGTTCGAGCAGGAGGATGGCTCCATCGCCCGGAACTACGGCGGCACCGGGCTGGGCCTCTCGGTGAGCCGCAGCCTGGTCGAGCTGCACACGGGGCGCATCTGGGTGGAGTCGGAGCTCGACAAGGGCTCCAACTTCAGCTTCACCCTGCCGCTGGGCGCCGAGCGCGACCAGGCCATGGCCTCCGAGGCCCCCCAGGAGCTCCAGCAGCAGCAGGCCCTGCTCTACCGCGACCCCGTGCCCAAGGGCTCCGAGCAGAGCATCCTGGTCGTGGACGACGAGCCGGTCAACCGCCAGACCCTCTACAAGCAGCTCAGCCTGTTCAACTACCGCGTCAGCCTGGCCAAGAACGGCTTCGACGCCCTGCGCATGGTCGAGCAGGAGGCCTTCGACCTGGTCGTGCTCGACGTGATGATGCCCCAGATGTCAGGCTACGAGGTCTGCCGCAAGATCCGCGAGCGGCACGCCCCGCAGGAGCTGCCCGTGCTCCTGCTCACGGCCAAGAACCAGCCCGAGGACCTGCTGGTCGGCTTCCAGGCCGGAGCCAACGACTACCTGGCCAAGCCCTTCTCCAAGGACGAGCTCCTGGCCCGGGTCAAGCTGCACATCCAGCTCGTCGAGGCCAACCGACAGCTCAAGGCCTACAACCTCGACCTCGAGGCCAAGGTCAACGAGCGGACGGAGCAGGTCCTGGCCCAGCAGAAGGAAATCAAGGACAGCCTCCGCTACGCCAGCCTGATCCAGATGGCCGTGCATCCGCCCGCCGCCAGCCTCGCGCAGTGCTTCGCCAGCCATTTTCTGCTGATGCTCCCCCGCGACATCGTCAGCGGCGACTTCTACTGGATGGCCCAGAAGGGCCACTGGCTGGCCCTGGCCCTGGGCGACTGCACGGGGCACGGCGTGCCGGGGGCCTTCATGTCCATGCTGGGCCACGCCTTCCTCAACGAGCTGGCCCTGCGCTCGCCCATCGAGGATCCCGCCCATGCCCTGGGCCTGCTCCGCGACATGGTCAAGGCCGCCCTGCACCAGACCGGGCGCGAGGGCGAGAACAAGGACGGCATGGACCTCGCGCTCTGCCTGCTCGACCGGCGAAACATGGGCCTGCGCTTCGCCGCCGGAAACGCCCGGGCCTACCTCGTGCGCCGAAGGCACGGCGTCCCGCCCGAGCTGGTCATCCTCAAAGGCGACCGCATGCCCATCGGCATCCACTACCAGGAGCAGGACTTCGCCCTCACCGAGACCACTGTGGCCCCTGGCGACAGGCTCTACCTGGCCACCGACGGCTTCAAGGACCAGTTCGGTGGACCCCAAGGCAAGAAGTTCAAAGAGTCGCGCTTCCGGCAGTGCCTGCTCGACGTGCAGCCCCTGGAGATGCACCGCCAGAAAAGGCAGCTCGAAGCCGAGCTGCGCCGATGGATGCGCCCCGGCCCGGCCATCACCCACCAGCAGGTGGACGACATCCTGGTGCTCGGCGTCGAAATCGGCGACCATGGGCAATGGAAAATGGACACCTGACGCCCAATCGCGTTAACACCAAGTTCCGTTCGATGGATGGAACATCCCAAATGCCAGCATCCGACAAAATCGGGCTGTTCCGCCCATCCCGAAGGGATGGAACATGAATAGCCCCGGATGAAATCCGGGGAGCAGAGAGCCAACGCGAACCAGAACCCCGTAGGGGTTCAATGCGAAAAACATGACGCTTCAAGGCAAGCTATCACCTTGGATAGCAACTTGGTAGCATAAGGCAATAAGGTTGTTTTGACTCCGCCAACTGATTTTCTACTAAGGTTCTACCCAAAAATAAGGTCTTTTCATCCGCTCTAAGCAATACTTCAAAATTTGCTTGTGTTAAGTTTGAAATCAATTTTCAAGTGAATATGTGCTTGTTTTTCAATACATTGAATTAAAACACATAGGCACATAGTTTGAAATCACATAGTTACATAGAAAAAAACTATGTGCCTATGTGTTTACAGCTTCAAAATGATAATCAAAATAGAGCGCAGTCTAAAAAGGTCATTTCAAAATTCCCTTTCAAAAATTATCTTTGACTATCAATTGGTTACAAATAGAAAAATGCAAATAAAGGTTTTTATACTGGACTCAGTCTTGCTTATCGCATATGGTTTTTCCTTGCAAATCGCCGTCCCACTCATTCTCTCTAATTTTGATTTCAAAAAAATTTCGTGCCCTTCGTGCCTTTCGTGGACAAATCCCCTCCAAGGACAAAAATGAGCGCGGTCTAAAAAGGTCATTTCAAAACTCGCTTTCAAAAATTATCTTTGATTATCAATTGGTTACAAATATAAAAATGCAAATAAAGGTTTTTATACTGGACTCAGTCTTGCTTATCGCATATGGTTTTTCCTTGCAAATCGCCGTCCCACTCATCCTCTCTAATTTTGATTTCAAAAAAAATTCGTGCCCTTCGTGCCTTTCGTGGACAAATCCCCTCCAAGGACAAAAATGGGTGCGGTCCAAAAAGGTCATTTCAAAATTCCCTTTCAAAAATTATCTTTGATTATCAATTGGTTACAAATAGAAAAATGCAAATAATGGTATTTATACTGGACTCATAATTAGAAACTTGCTTCGCAATTGGGCATTAACTTTTGCTTTGGATTTTTTTGGGGATAAAATGGCGTTCTTGCGGGAATGAAAAGGTTTTGTCGCTGGTCAAACGTCAACAAAACCGCGATTCCCCATGAAGAACTACCTGAAAATCCTCCCCCTGGCAGCCCTGGTGCTGCTCACCGGACTCCAAGCCAGCGCCCAGCAGGGACGCACGCAACGCGAGACCAACAACCCCAACGCGCAACGCGCCCAGAACCACAACCAGTGGATGATGGAGAACCTCGACCTCAGCCCCGAGCAACAGGCCCGCGTCCAGGAAATCAACCAGCGCTACGACCAGATGATGGCCCAGGTCGAGCAGCCCGAGGCCGCGTCGGTGGCCAACAACCGGGCCGACGTCCAGCAGATCCGCGACAAGCGCGACCAGGAGCTCCAGCAGGTGCTCAGCCCCGCGCAGTTCGAGGAATACCGCCAGCACCAGCGCCGGCAAGGCCCCAACCACCGCCAGGCACCCCCGGCGGGCATACAGCAGAACGCTCCCCGCTAGGCCCTCGGGCAACATCGCCTGGCAGGGCATCCAGCGACCCCTGCCGGGCTTCTTTTCCCTCGAAATCCATTCCAGCGAAACTTTTCAACCTTTCAAAACCTTTTCGTCATGAAACGCATCCATTTGTTCTTGTTCGCCTTCCTGGTGGCCGTGGCGCCTACCTTCGCCCAGCGCGGCGGACAGCAAGGCCCTCGCAACGAGGCCGCCCGCCAGCATTTCCAAGAGACCATCCTGCCCGCCCTCCAGCGCCAGCGCGCCGAGCTGGACCAGAAACTCAGCTCCGCCGAGAAGGCCCGCCTGGCCGAAATCCGCGCCGAGCTGGAGACCCTCCGCCCCGTGCGCCCCGAGCGCCCTGCCCCAGGCGAAGGACCTGCCCAGCGGCCCAACCTGACCGAAGACCAGATCCGCGAGCACATGGCCAACCGCATGAAGGCCGAGCAACTGGAGGCCGAGGTCGCCCGGATCGCCGCCAACCACCTCGACGAGCTGGTTGGAGTCGCCGTCGAGATGGACTCGCTGCACCGCCAGGCCCGCCCCGAGCAGCGCCCCGAGCAGCCTGCCCGCGCCGGACAAGGCCCCGGCCCCGAGCGCCAGAACGGACGCGACCCTGGGCGCGACCTGCGCAACCCGGTCCACTTCCTGCTCTGGGACGGACAGCAGGCGCCCGCCCGCGGCAACCGTCCGTAAGCACCTCATGCGCACGCCCCCGCGCCTTGCACCGAGCCGCCCCGACAGCGGCTCGGTTTCGTTTTCGGACCGTTCCAATTTTTTCTCTCCGATGGTGTTTCCTTTTTCTTACCTTGGGATCACCAAACCAAACGAAAAAGCAGCATCATGAGAACAATCGTCTATGGCATTTTTTCCTTGCTTTTTTTCTTCGCCGTCTTCTATTGGGCCCGCCCGGTCGTGGCCTTTGGCTACTTCGGTTTCCCATTCGCCCTCCTGACATGGCTCTACCTCTTGTTCTCGCTGGAGAGCAGCAACCGCAAGCGCAACGAAAGCTCCTTGTACCGAACCTTGGTCTTCGGGAGCTCCGGCTTCATGCTCCTGTTCATCTTGGTGGTCATGTTCACCACTTGGGGGCTTTTCCACCACCAGGCGTACAGGGCCGTGATTGGCGAGGTCAAGGAGGGCGCGGACTTCGCCGAGCTGATCGGGCCAGCCGAGATGGACCACGTCCGCTTGGTGGACGAGGAGATGGCCTACCGCCTGGGCGACAAGGTCCTGGGGGCGCAGCCCTCGCTGGGCAGCCAGGTCCACCTGGGCGACTTTTCCATCCAGCAGGTCAACGGGAAGCTCTACTGGGTGGCCCCGCTCGTCCACTCGGGCTGGTTCAAGTGGTGGAACAACCGCGAGGGCACGCCCGGCTACGTCAAGGTCTCGGCCAGCAACGAGCGCGACGTTGAGCTGGTGCAGCAGGTCGGCGGCAAGGACATCTTCGTCAAGTACCAGATGGAGGCCTTCGCCAGCGAGCAGCTCCACCGCCACATCTACTTCAGCGGCTACATGACCCGCGGGTTCACCGACTTCAGCTTCGAGATCGACGACCAGGGCACGCCCTACTGGGTCGTGACGCTCTACGAGCCCAAGGTCGGCTTCGGCGGCGACGACGCCAATGGCGTGCTGGTGGTCAACGCCCAGGACGGCAGCATGACCGAGTACTCCATCGCCGACGCGCCCGCCTGGGTCGATCGCATCCAGCCGCTCGAGTTCATCCAGAGCCAGCTCGACAACTGGGGCGAGTACGTCAACGGATACATCAACTTCGCCAATGAGAACAAGCTCACCACTACGGCCGGAATGTCCCTGATCTACGGCAAGTCCGGCCGCTCGTACTGGTACACCGGCCTCACCTCGGTCGGGGCCGACGAGGGGACGGTCGGCTTCGTGCTGGTGGACACCCGCACCAAAGAGACCATCTGGTTCAAGCAGGCCGGGGCCACCGAGGCCGCCGCCCAGCAGTCCGCGCAAGGCAAGGTCCAGGAAAAAGGATACTGGGCCACCTTCCCGATTCCCTACAACATCGGCGGAGTGCCCACCTACGTCATGTCCCTGAAGGACCAGGCCGGGCTGAACAAGATGGTGGCCATGGTCTCCGTCGAGGATTTCACCCTGGTGGGCGTAGGCAACAACATCGACGAGTGCCTGCGCGACTACCGCAACAACCTCAACGCCGTCAGCCGCGAGAACGGCCCCACCGCCTCCGACGACCTCCAGTCGCTCGCCGGCCGCGTCGCCCGCATGGCCTCGGCCGTCAGGGGCGGCAACACGCTCTTTTACCTGGTCCTCAGCGGCCAGGAGGGCAAGATCTTCATCGGCACAAGCCAGGTTTCGGAGGAGCTGCCGCTGACCCAGGCCGGCGACTCGGTGCGCCTCTGGCTCCAGGCCCAGAGCACGACCCTCGACATCAGCCGCTTCGACAACCTCGAGCTCGGCGCACGCGCGGCCGCCGCCGCCGTGGCGGATTCCTTGCCTCCCGCGCCAGCCGACACGCTGGCCATTCCCTAAGGCGGCACTCGCCTTTCAACACCTCGCCCCGCGCAAGGCCGGTCTCCTCGCGGAGACCCGGCCCGCGCGGGGCGAGGGCTTTTGTGGGAGGATGGGCTTATGCCAAGTCGCTTTCTATCGTGAAATATCCCAAGCATCAGTTTTCGACAAAGTCCGGCTGTTCCGCCCATCCCGAAGGGATGGAACATGAATAGCCCCGGATGAAATCCGGGGGTGAGAACCTGCGCGAACCAGAACCCCGCAGGGGTTCAATGCGAAAACCAAGGCATTTCATGGCAATCTATCCCCTTTGATAGCGAATTGGTCTTCGGATGCCAGAGCGGCGGCCTAGCCGAGCAGCCAGTCGCGGGCGTTGGTGAAGGCCTCCAGCCAGGGCGTGGCCTCGTCTTGCCGCCCGTGCGGGTAGTGCGGCCACTGCCAGGGCAGGATCGAGCGCTCCAGGTGGGGCATCATGGCCAGGTGCCGCCCATCGCGCGAGACCAGGCAGGCCGCGTGGTGGTCCGAGCCGTTGGGCGACCACGGGTAGGCCTTGTGGCTGTACTGGCCCACCACGCCGAAATCCGCCGCTGTCCCGTCGAGCGCGAAGCGGCCTTCGCCGTGGGCCACCCAGATGCCCAGCCTGCTGCCCGAGAGACTGCCCAGCATCACGCTGTCGTTGGGCAGGATGTCCAGGTTCACGAAGCCCGACTCGAACTTGCCCGAGGCGTTGTGGCGCATCCGCGGATGCGCGTCGCCCAGCTCGGGGAAGACCAGGCCCAGCTCCATCATCAGTTGGCAGCCGTTGCAGACGCCCAGGCTGAGCGTGTCGGGTCGGGCGTAGAACGCCTCCAGGGCCTGCCGCGCCTTGTCGTTGTAGCGGAAGGCCCCCGCCCAGCCCTTGGCCGAGCCCAGCACGTCCGAGTTGGAGAAGCCGCCCACGAAGACCAGGAAGCGCACGCCCGAAAGGTCCTCGCGGCCGCCCATCAAGTCGGTCATGTGGACATCCTTCACCGCGAAGCCCGCCAGGTGCATGGCGTAGGCCATTTCGCGGTCGCCGTTGACGCCCTTCTCGCGGATGATGGCCGCCACCGGACTGCCCGGCTTGGCGGCGGGCAGTTCCGCCAGCCCCCAGCGCGACAGCTTTCCGCTGAACCGCTCGGGGAAATGGAACTCCAGCCCGTGCTGGCCCAGCACGTCGAAGCGGGCCTGGGCCAGCTCGGCGCCCGATTGCCGGGCGTCGAGCAGCGCCGAGGTGCGGAACCAGACCCGCCGCAGGCGCGCCACGTCCAGCCGCAATTCAGCTTCGCCCATGCGCAGCTCCAGGTGGCTCTGGCCTCCGTTGGCCGGGGTCGGCTCGCCCAGGAAGTGCAGCTCCAGGCCGTGGGCGCGGGCCAGGCGCTCCAGGCTTTCGCCGTGCTGGCTCTGCATGACCAGCGCGGGCTTCTCGCAGAAGAGGGCCTGCTGCCAGTCGGCCGCGCCAAGGACGCCCAGGTCCAGCCGGGCGCCGCCTTCGCGCTGGGTGAAGAGCATCTCCAGCAAGCTCGTTACCAGCCCGCCCGAGCCGACATCGTGGCCGGCCAGCAGCCAGCCCTGGGCCAGGGCCTCCTGCACGAAGCCGAAGGTCGCCGCCACGCGCCCCGGATCCACCGGGGCGAAGTCGTCCTGGCCCAACTGGCCCAGCGTCTGCGCGAAGCTGCTGCCCGCGAGCGAGAGGCCGTCGCTGAAGGCCAGGTAGTAGATTCGGCTTCCCTCGACGGGCTTGAGGTCCACCGAGACGGCGGCGCGCAGGTTCGCGACCTGCCCGGCGGCCGAGACGATGACCGTGCCGGGCGAAAGCACCTCCTGCCCGTCGTATTTCTGCTTCATCGAAAGGGAGTCCTTCCCGGTGGGGATGTTGACGCCCAGGGCCACGCAGAAGTCGCTCATGGCCTCGACGGCCTCGTAGAGGCGGGCGTCCTCGCCGGGGTTGCGGCAGGGCCACATCCAGTTGGCGCTGAGCGAGACTCCGCGCAGGCCTCCTTCCAAGGGTGCCCAGACGATGTTGGACAGGGCCTCAAGCACCGAGAAGAGGGAGCCCATCGCGGGCGAGACCAGCCCGACGGCCGGGGCGTGGCCGATGGCCGTGGCCACACCGTGGGTTCCGCTGAAATCCAAGGCCATGATGCCGAGGTTGTTGACCGGGATCTGGGTCTGTCCGGCGCATTGCTGCATGGCCACGCGGCCCGTTACGGAGCGGTCCACCTTGTTGGTCAGCCAGTCTTTGCAGGCCACGGCCTCCAGGCGGAGCACCTGCTCGAGCTGGTGCTCGACGGGCGCGGCGGGGTAGCGCAGCGGCTCGCCCGGGCGGGCCTGGCGCTTGTCGTTGAGGACGGTGCGGGGCGGCTTGCCGAAGAGGAAGCCCAGGTCGAGGTCGAGCGGGTGCTGGCCCTCGGCGCGGGCGAAGCGCAGGTGCATGTCGCCCGTGGCCTGCCCGACGGCGTAGAGCGGCGCGCGCTCGCGCTCGGCCAGGGCGCTGAGCAGGGGCCAATGCTCGGGCCGGACGACCAGGCCCATGCGCTCCTGCGACTCGTTGCCGATGATTTCCTTGTCGGAGAGCGTCGGGTCGCCGATGGGCAGCTTGCCCATGTCGATGGTGCCGCCGGTGGCCTCGACCAGCTCCGAGAGGGCGTTGAGGTGGCCTCCGGCGCCGTGGTCGTGGATAGAGACCAGCGGGTTCTCCGGCATCTCGACCAGGGCGCGGACGACGTTGGCCACGCGCTTCTGCATCTCGGGGTTGGAACGCTGCACGGCGTTGAGCTCGATGGAGTTGCTGAACTGCCCGGTGGCCACCGACGAGACGGCGCCTCCGCCCATGCCGATGCGGTAGTTGTCGCCTCCCATGACCACGACGAGGTCGCCCGCCTGGGGCTCGTCCTTGAGGCTTTCGGCGCGCTTGCCGTAGCCGATGCCTCCGGCCAGCATGATGACCTTGTCGTAGCCCCAGTCGCGGCCCGGCTCGCGGTGCTCGAAGGTGAGCAGGCTCCCGGCGATCAGGGGCTGGCCGAACTTGTTGCCGAAGTCGCTGGCGCCGTCGGAGGCCTTGATCAGGATGTCGAGCGGGCTTTGGTAGAGCCAGGGGCGGGCGGGCAGGGTCTCTTCCCAGGGCCTGCCGTCCGAAAGGCGGGGGTATGAGGTCATGTAAACGGCCGTCCCCGCGAGGGGGATGCTGCCTTTTCCGCCAGCCATGCGGTCGCGGATCTCGCCTCCGGCCCCGGTGGCGGCCCCGTTGAAGGGCTCGACAGTGGTGGGGAAGTTGTGGGTCTCGGCCTTGAGCGAGATGACGGTCTCCACGGGCCGGGCCTCGAAGAAGTCGGGCTGGTGCTGGGTGCGCGGGGCGAACTGCCAGACGGTGGGCCCTTCGAGGAAGGCCACGTTGTCCTTGTAGGCCGAGACCACGCGGTTGGGGTTGGCGCGGGTGGTGCGCTTGATGAGCGAGAAGAGCGACTCGGGCATCTCCTGCCCGTCGAGGACGAAGCTGCCGTTGAAGATCTTGTGGCGGCAGTGCTCGGAGTTGACCTGCGAGAAGCCGAAGACCTCGCTGTCGGTGAGCGGTCGGCTGATCTGCCGGCTGACCTCCTGGAGGTAATCGACCTCGTCGGGGCTCAGGGCCAGGCCCTCGCGGCGGTTGTACTCGGCAATGTCGAGCACGGGCAGGATGGGCTGGGCCTCGCGGTGGAGGTCGAAGATTTCGGGGTGGAGGCTGTCGTAGCGGGCCGTGAGCATGGGGTCGAAAGCCTGCCCTGGGGCGAGGGGCGTGAAGCGTTCGAGGCGCTGTATGCCGTCGATGCCCATGTTCTGGCAGATTTCGACGGCGTTGGTGCTCCAGGGCGTAACCATCTCGGGCCTAGGCCCCACGAAAGGGCCGGGCAGGGGCATCCGCGGGACAGGCTCGGCGCCCGAGAGCAGCCAGCGGAGCTTGTCGAGTTCGGCGGGGCCGATGGGCGAAAGGCTTTGCAGGGCGAAGCATTCGCCCTTGGGGTCGAGGAAGAAGGTGAGCATCGGTTGGGAGGGCTTTGGGTTGGCGGGTTTTGTTGTCAGGGGAATGGGCAGGAAAAAAGAAACGGACTCCGCCCCTTTGCCGCGTCAGGCGGCGCTGGGGGGTGGAGTCCGGTGGGTTGCTCGGCTTGGAGGCCGTTTGAGCTTGTCCGCTTCACCAGTTCCATTTGATGGTGTAGGGCCAGCGGAAACCTTTCTTCGGTGGCGGTGGGGGCGGCGGCGGCTCGCTGGTAACGAACATCTCGCGGTAGGGCTTGAGGGCCGTGTGGGCGTGGTACTTCTGGTAGAGGTTCCAAAGCTCGGAGGCCTCGTCGGGGATGTGCCAGATTTCCACGTCGCCTTTGATGAAAAAGGCGGCGTTCTTGTTGGTTACGACTCGCCAGCCGCCGGATTTGTCGTGGTATTGCACCAGGCATCCGCTGAGCTTCCAGACGTCGGTGATCTCGTTGGAGCGGCGCAGCACGATCATGTAGTTCGACGGCTCGTCAAGAAAAACGTCGTTTTTGTCCATGCTTGGGGATTTAGCGCGGTGGGCGCGAGGGTTGTCGGGGGACAAATTTGGGGCAATTTGGCCGGATTTCAAAACGCCAGGCTAGTAGTAGCTGGCCAGCGAGGCGAAACCCAGCAGCAAGCCCAGGCTCCAGAGCAGCCTCGTCCAGCGGTCTTCGCGGAGGTGGTAGGCCGCCAGCATCAGCAGGAAGGGCAGTCCCTGGAAGACATACCGGCTGGAAAACAGGTGCGTAACCTTGGCGCACGAGACCAGGATGCCCAGGAGCATCAGCGAGAGCAGCAGGTGGAAGAGGTCTTGCCGGTGCTCGAAGCCGCGGGCCAGCAGGCTGTGCAGGAAATAGACGCCCAGGGTGGAAAGCGCCGCGGCCGAGACGGTGGCGTAGTAGCCGAAGACCGCGTCGGGCATGAGCATCCGCGAGAGCGTGGTCATGAGCGCGTACTGGACATCGAGGGCGAAGTAGATGCCCAGGAAGAAGCTCAGCACCACGCCGTAGAACAGCAGGAAGGCGCTCGTGGGCCGCAGCAGGAAGCGCGGGTTGAGCAGGCCCATGGTCAGGAAGCCGTAGCCTGCCGAGAGGATGAAGTTGATGGGCGAGAGGAACTCGCGCATGGCGTCGGAGCCACCCATGGCCGGGGCCAGACTGCCCCAGACCGAGAACAGGTAGAACGGATAGGCCATCGAGGCCACCACGATGCCGTAGGTCAGGTTCTGGCGCGGGGCGGGCACTTTGCCGAAGAAGACCATCACCAGGGCCAGCAGCGGGAGCAGGTAGGGCTGCCGCCCCGAAATGGCCAGGCTGAAGCCGAGCACGGCCAGCAGGCCCAGCAGCCAGTCGCGGGCGCGGAGCGGGCCTTCGTCCGTCAGGATGTTGGCCATGGCCCAGAAGGCGAGCATGAAGAACAGCAGCGCGGGCAGCTCCGTCAGGGCCATGCCCATGGTCGGGTAGCTCATGGGCACGGCCATCAGCAGGAAAGCCGCGTTTTGCGTGCCAGGGCGCAGCCGGGCCAGGCTCTGGTAGCTCAGGCCCACCACCAGCAGGCCGAAGAGCACGTTCAGCAGCCGCGAGCCCACCACGGTTCCGCCCGTGAGCCACTGCGTGAAGTAGTGGACGTGCGTGTAGAGCGGCCCGGCGGGGCCTTTCAGCTTGACCAGGAACTCGTCCGTGAAACCCTCGCGGGCAAGGATGCGGAGGTTCGACTGGTAGTAAGGCTCATCGTAGGTGAAGCCTTTGCTGAACAGCAGGATGTAAACGGCGACGAATAGGAAGCCCACCAGCGCTAGGATGAGTGGGTACTTGCTCAACTTGTCCAATTGTCTCACTTTTTTTGATGGTATGGGCGAACGCTAAACGCTTTCTCTGGCCAATTCCCTCAATCTCCCCCCGTGAAATCGCTGCTAATATCCTTATTTCTTTTGGATTCCGATGCTTTGTATAGGTTCGAATCCACCCAGGGGGAGTTTTTTGTGGAATGATGTGCCAGACAAATCTTCCCGGGATCTGGCATTCGGTCCGCTTGGGGAAGCCTTGGGCGGCAGGGGCATTTCACCCCAAAAAAAGAAAAAGCGGAGGCGGTGGCCGGGCTAGGGAAGGCAAGGGCCGCAGTCAGCGCGGGGCGGCCGGATGGTCTTCGATGGATTCGATGTATTGTTGGTAGAAGGCCATGAGGTAGGGCGGGGCCTGGTTGCGCTGGCTGAGTTGCATGAAGAAGAGCAGCAGCGTTACCACGAAGAGCACCCCGGCGGTGTTGAGCAGGGCCAGCAGCACGTTGGAGGTCCAGCCGGGAATGGCCGCGTGCGAGATGTACTTCATGTAGAGGACCACCAGGGCGTAGCCGAAGAGCAGGCCGAAGCCCATGAGCGAGAGCATGAACACCTTGAAGGCCACGATTTCCATGTGGACGGCCATGGCGCTCAGCCCGTGGATGATCAGGGATTGGAGGTTCATCTTCGACTGGCCGAAATAGCGCTTGCCCCGCTCGGTGGGCAGCGTGCGGAAAGGCAGCTTCGAGCGCAGCACCGCGCCGGGGTAGTTGTTCCACAGGTGCGGGTTGCGAACCATGCGCCCCAGCAGGGCGAAGGGCAGGCAACTGAAGTTGCCGAAGCTCACCGAGTGGTTGGTCAGCAGCCGGAAGGCCAGCTTGTAGAGGGCGTAGCCGGCGCGGAAGGCCAGCGACTCGCTGCGCTTGCGGCGCTCGGCGAAGACCAGTTGGCCCGACTGGGCCGAGAGCCGGCAGAGCTCGGGCAGGTAGCGGGGCAGGTCCTCGCCGTCGCTGTCCATGACCACGACCAGGTCGGCGCGGTGGTGGGCCAGCAGGTGGGCCATGCCGATGGCGATGGCGCGCTGGTGCCCGACGTTGACGGCCAGGTTGACCACTTGGCAGGGCAGGGCCAGGGCGAAAGCGGGACCATGAGGCTGGGGCGAGGCATCGTTGATGGCCACCAACGCGCTGACTTCCAGGTCCGTCCCAGCGATTTGCGCGCAGATTTCCTCCGAAAGCCGGGCCAGGCTTTCCCAGTCGTTGAAAACAGGCGTCAGGACCAGCAGTTTCATGGGCGGGATGCGTTGGGGGCCGCGAAGATAGGATTCCGAGGGAAGGGATCCGCCTCGCGGGGCCGCGGGGGCCGGAAAAAGCAGGTTCAGGCGCAGATTCGCTCGATGAGGTTCTTCTCGACGGGGTCGGTGGGCTCGTTTTTCCAGATGCGCTTGTATTCTTCCTCGTAGAAGAAAGAGGCTTGGCCGAAGGCCGGGCGGAGCTCGTCGAGCCAGATGGCCTTGGGGTCGTACTCGGCCAGGAAGGGGCGGCCCACCCAATCGGCGCGGCGGGCCTGGAGGAAGTTGAGCAGGAGGTAGGGCTTGCCTTGGATTTCCTGCACTCCGAGCACGTGTACCTTGCCGGGCCCGGCCGACATGCTGGGCCCTCGGACGGTCTTGGAGATGCCGCTGACCTGGGAGTAGGCGTCGCGGAAGATTTCCCAGGCGCGGACCAGGGGCACGGCGAAATACTGCTGCGCCCCGGTGTCGCGGGCCACGAACATGTAGTAGGGGATGATGCCCTGCCGCGACTGCTCGAGCCAGAGGTCGCGCCAGACGTCGGGCGAGTCGTTGATGTGGCGCATGAGCGGGGCCTGGCTCCGGATGAGGGTCCCCGTGTCGCGGATGCGGCGGATGGCCTCCTGCGCCTGGGGCGTGGAAAGCTCGCGGGGGTGGTTGAAGTGGGCCATGAAGGCCAGGCTCTTGCCGCTGCGGTTGACCCGCTCGAACAGCCGCAGGGTAGAGTCGGCGTCCGGGTCGGTCAGGAAGCGGTAGGGCCAGAAGGTCAGCGACTTCGAGCCGATGCGGATGTTCTTGACCTGGGGCAGGTCGGCCTTGAGGAGGGCGTCGAGGTAGTGGGCGAGCTGCTGGGTGCCCATGACCATGGGGTCGCCTCCGGTGAACAGCACGTCCGTTACTTGCGGATGCCGCCGAAGGTACTCCACCAGCAGGTCGGCCTGCCGCATGGCGAAGCGCAGCTCGTCGATGCCCGTGAACTGCGGCCAGCGGAAGCAGAAGGTGCAGTAGGCGTGGCAGGTCTGCCCCTGCGAGGGGAAGAACAGCACCGTCTCGGCGTACTTGTGCTGGAGGCCCGAGAGCTTCTGGCCGTCGATCTGGGGCACGTTGTGCTTCATCTGGTCCGCCGGATGCGGGTTCAGCTCCATGCGGATGCTGTTGGCCAGCATGGTCAGGTCGCGGCGGTTCTCGTTGCGGACCAGCGCGCTGGCGATGCGCTCGAAGTGGTTCGGGGCCAGCATCTCGCGCTGCGGGAAGTTCAGGATGAACATCGGGTCCTGCTCGAAATTGTCCCAGTCTATCAAGTGGTTGACCACGTAGTCGTTGGTCTTGAAGGGCAGGACGTTGCCGACCACCTCGATCGCCCGCAGTTTTTCTTCCGGTGCGTTTTGCAGTTGGGGGATGTTCCGGAAGTTGTAGAGAGAGTACATTTTGTATTTCATCGTGGCTTTGGGGTCATGGTGTCGCTGTCTTTTTTTTTCTTGGGTTTGCAAGGACGCTTCTCGCGCTTTGCGTTTCAAACTTCATTCCTTAAACTGATGCTTTTCCACAAAGTTTTGCCCAAGGCGCATTTTTTTGCCCGGGCATGCGCCGCCGCGCTGGGCCGAGGTCTTGGGCCAGGCGCTGGGGCGTGGGCTTGCCCAAGGACTTTTTCAGGGCCGAATGCTTACCTTTGCCCACACGATCCCAACGCACGACCATGAAGAAAACTCTCTTTTCCGCCTGGCTCCTGGCCAGCCTCTCCTTCGCCTGCGGGCAGGGCCAGCCCTCCGCGCCCGCCGCCGACACGCTGGCCGCCGCATCCACCGACACGCTGGCCCCCGCGCCAAGCCCCGAGCACTTCTGCTCGCTCGAAGACCGCGCGAAAATAGAGTCTTTGCTCGATTCGGCCCAAGCCTGGCCCGACACCACCAGCCCCGGCCGGCGCGTGGCCAGCTTCGGCATGGCCCTGCTTGCCACGCCCTACATCCCCCATACCCTCGAGGGCCAGCCCTCCGAGCGGCTGGTCGTCCGCGCCGATGGCCTCGACTGCGTAACCTTCCTCGAAAGCGCCCTGGCCCTCTCGATGGCCAGCCGCCGCCGCCCCGACTTCGACGGCTACCTCCAGGCCCTGGCCGCCCTCCGCTACCGCGACGGCCTGATCGACGGCTACCCCTCGCGCCTGCACTACTTCACCGACTGGCTGCACGACAACGCCCGCAGGGGCCACCTCCGCGACATCACCGCCGAGCTGGGCGGGCAGCCCTACCCCAATCGCGTGGACTTCATGAGCCAGCATCCCGGCAGCTACGAGGCCCTGGCCGACACCGCCAACCTCCGCCGCGTGCAGGAGGTCGAGCGCGCCATTTCCGCCCGGAGCTACCACTACATCCCCAAGGACAGCGTCCGCGCCCTCGAGGCCGGCATCCGCGATGGCGACCTGGTCATCATCACCACCAACGTCCCCGGCCTCGACGCCTCGCACGTTGGGCTGGCCCTCTGGAAAGGCCCGCGCCTGCACCTGCTCCACGCCAGCGACGCCTCCGGCTGCGTCGAGCTATCGGCCAAGCCCCTGCACGAGCTCCTGGCCGGATACCGCATCCAGACGGGCATCATGGTGGCCCGTCCGCTCTGAGTTTCTCTCCATGGGCTTCACCCATGGCTATGTTATGTTGCCCTTTCAGGGCTATTGTCGATGGGGCGCATTTTCTCCATGGGCTTCACCCATGGCTTTGTTGTTACGCCCTTTCAGGGCTTTTCGCTGCGCGATGCCTTCGGCGTTTTCAGGGGCGTAGCCCTGGCATCTTCGTAGATGCGTGGCCCCGCCGCGGATTTTCGAGGGGCGTAGCCCTGAAATCTTGAATCGCCGATTGGCCGCCGTGGTATTATTTCGCCCTTTCAGGGCTGGGATCATTTGGGGGCGCGGTTCCATGGGCTTCACCCATGGCTATGTTATGGCGCCCTTTCAGGGCTATTGGCGAGGGGGCGCATTTTCTCCATGGGCTTCACCCATGGCTTTGTTGTTACGCCCTTTCAGGGCTTTTCGCTGCGCGATGCCTTCGGCTTTTTCAGGGGCGTAGCCCTGGCATCTTCGTAGATGCGTGGCCCCGCCGCAGATTTTCGAGGGGCGTAGCCCTGAAATCTTGAATCGCCGATTGGCCACTGTGGGATTATCTCGCCCTTTCAGGGCTGGGATCATTTGGGGGCGCGGTTCCATGGGCTTCACCCATGGCTATGTTATGGCGCCCTTTCAGGGCTTTTCGCTGCGCGATGCCTCGCGGCGTTTTCTCTCCATGGGCTTCACCCATGGCTATGTTATGGCGCCCTTTCAGGGCTTTTGGCGAGGGGACGCGGCCGGGTTTCATCAGCGAGAACGACTTGGCGCGCGACAAGGCTCGAGTGGCTTGCCGTTTCCGGCGGAAAGCCTTACTTCGCGGTCCAATCCCCCCAGCCCCAACGGGCCAAAAACGCCTGCCCATGCTCCTGAAGACCCCCAGCCCCCGCCGCCTGTCCGACTCGCCCCTCTGGAAGCGCGGCAAGTTCCGCAACATCGAGCCCACGACCATCATGCCCGCCTCCAACACCGGCCGCATCATGCGCCGCGGCTGGGAGGCCCGCCAGTGGGAGCGCGTCCCGTCCTTCGCCCTGCCCACGCGGCCCCTGCGCCGGGCCGACTTCGGCGCGCCCGATGCCACCCTGGCCTACCACTGGCTCGGCCACTCGTCCTTCCTGCTCGAGCTCGAAGGCCGCCGCTTCCTGGTGGACCCCGTCTTCAGCCAGCGCGTCTCCTTCAGCCAACTGGTCGGCCCCCGGCGCTTCTTCGCCAACCCGCTGCCGCCCGACCAGCTCCCCCCGCTCGACGCCGTCCTCCTCTCGCACGACCACTACGACCACCTCGACGAGGCCAGCGTCATGGCCCTGCTGCTCCGCGGCGTGGCCTTCCACATGCCCCTGGGCGTGGGCAAGCACCTGCGCCGCTGGGGCGTGCCCGACGAGCTGGTCCATGAGCACGACTGGTGGGAAGGCTTCGAGCTCGGCGGCCTGCGGGTCGTGGCGGGGCCTGCCCGGCACTTCTCGGGCCGGGGCCTGGCCGACCGCGACCGCTCGCTCTGGGCCTCCTGGAGCTTCATCGGCAAGCGGCACCGGGTCTTCTACAGCGGCGACACCGGCCGCATGGGCCAATGGGCCGAAATCGCCCAGCGCCTGGGGCCGTTCGACTGGACCCTCATGCAGATGGGCGCCTACGACGAGCTCTGGCACGACATCCACCTCTTCCCCGAGGAGGCGCTCGACGCCCACCAGGCCCTGGGCGCCCGCCGCGTCTTCCCCCTGCACTGGGGCACCTTCAACCTGGCCCTGCATCCCTGGGACGAGCCCATCCGCCGCTTCGTGGCCGAGGCCGAGCGCCGCGGCATCGACTGGAGCGCCCCCCAGCCCGGCCAGCGCGTCACCCTCAACGACGCCCCCAGCCGAGGCCCCTGGTGGGAAAAGCCCTAGGCGAGCCTCCGGGCAAAGTCCCTCGGGTCTGTTCGTTTCCACAACCCAAGCCAAGACTGCCGCATGACTGAAAAAGAAAAGCCCTGGATCGCCTGCGGGTACGAGGCCTTCGCGTTGCAGGGCCTGCCCGGCTTGAAGATCGAGCCGCTCGCCCGAGCCGTCGGGGTCAGCAAGTCCTCGTTCTACCACCATTTCGCCGACATGGAGGTCTTCATGGAACGCCTCCTCCGCTACCATTTGGAACAAGCCGCGGCAATGGCCAAGAAAGAGGAGCAAGCCCGGTCGGTCGATCCCGAGCTTATCGACATCCTGCTGCAACACAAGGCCGACCTGCTGTTCAACCGGCAGCTCCGCATCGGTTCCGACCATCCGCTCTTCAAGGAATACCTGCTCCAATCGTCTTCCATCATCGGCAAGAGCTTCATCGGCGTGTGGCTGGCCGATACGAAGTCCAGGCTCACGTGGCAGCAGGCCGAGGGCCTTTTCGACTTGGCCTTGGAGAATTTCTTCCTGCAGATCAACGTCCAGACCCTCAACAGGAGCTGGCTCGAAGCCTACTTCGAGAACCTGAAGCTCATCGCACGAAGTTTTGAAAAGCCATTGTACGGCAGCGGCTAAAATCCCCGACAAAGGCCGCCTAGATTTGTGGAACAATTCAAAACAATGCGACCCATGACACACAATGTTCACAAATCATGGTTGATGGTAACGGCCATCGTGGTGGCTTCCTTCGGCCCGGTTTTTTTCTTCGGCACGATGCCGTCAAGCTCCGAACCTGCCCGCTGGACCCTGGATTTCCTGAGCTGGTCCGTCGATGCGGCGCAGAGCTACGAAGCGCCCACGACCCGCTTCCTGAGCGCGCTGACCGGAGGTTTCCTCTTCGGCTGGGGGATCTGCATCTTCTTTTTGCGGCAATGGGTCTATGACAAAGCCCCCGACGAGACCCGGAAGGCAGTGCTGGCCGGGGTTTTGTCCTGGTTCGTCTTGGACAGCATGGGGTCGATAGCCTCCGGCAACCCCAGCAACGCCTTTTTCAACATCATCGTCCTGCTCATCGCGGTAGGCCCGCTGTGGCGGCCCGCGAAGGGCTGAGGCTGGTGCCAAGTTGCCTTCAAAGGTGAAATATCCGAACCCAGCTTGGCATAAGATGTCAGGGCTACACCCCTTTTCAGGGTGCAGTGGCGGCTCGATGCTACGAAGATGCCAGGGCTACGCCCCTTTCGGATGCCAGGGCTTCGCCTAGAAAGCCCTGAAGGGGCGAAATACCCTAGCGATGGGTGAAGCCCATCGAGAACAAGCCACCCAACAGCCCAGCCCTGAAGGGGCGCAATAATCCGGCGATGGACATTGCCAGAACATCCCCGGATTTGTCAGAAATGGGTGCTTGCGACATTGCATCACCGAAAGCAACTTGGTATTACCTTTTACCAAGTTGCTTTCCAACGTGGTGGATTGCCTTGAAGTGTCTTGGTTTTCACATTGAACCCCTACGGGGTTCTGGTCCGCGGTTGTTCTCCGCTCCCCGGATTTCATCCGGGGCTATCCACATTCCATCCCTTCGGGATGGGCGGATTCGGATTGGGCAATTTTCCCCAGACACTCAAAAATTCAAGCGTGTTGTGGTTCTCTGCCAAGCCAGTGGATTCCATCCTTGGTTTCGAGCGAAACAAGGGATGCGTAGGATTGAGAAAAGCGCAAGGAATTGGGCGATTTGTACGCGGTCATAAAAGCGTCCAGTTCCTTGCTGGCGATTGGTTGCCGAGGCGTTTTCCGCAGTCTGTTGCCTTGGTGTTGTTCCACACGTGGAAAGAGCCGATGACGTCTCCGGCCACGGCGCCGAAAGCGTTTGATTTCCAGCGGGAAGCGCAATAGCCGACTTTCAGGGCGTTGGCGGGGCCTGCCGTAGGCGGAAGTGGCAGGTCAGGGGGAAGTGGTCCGAGAGGTCCTGTTCGATGGTGCGGAATCCGTAGGGCTCGAAGAGGGTGTCGTGCAGGAGGTAGTCGATGCGGAAGGCGGGGAGCAGGCCGTTGTAGGTTCCCTCGAACCCGTTTCCGCCCTCGACGAAGGCGTCCATGAGCTGGTCGGTGAGGGTCTGGTAGGTGTAGGAGACGGGCGTGTCGTTGAAGTCGCCGCAGACCAGGGCGGGGTAGGGGCTGTGGCGGAGGTGGTTGGCGATGGCGTCGGCCTGCTGGGCGCGGAGCTGGAAGGCGAGCTGGAGCTTGAGCAGGATGCCGACGAGCCCGCGGAGCTGCTCTTGGCTCTTGTACTCGAGGCTGTCGATGAGGTTGTAGTCGTTCTGGCTGAGCTTGATGGACTGGAGGTGGCAGTTGTAAACGCGGGTTACGCCGAGCGGGGTGGCCAGGTCGGTGTAGATGCAGAGGTTGTCGCTGCCCTGGAAGGTGATGGTGCCCTGGCCGATGGCGGGAAACTTGCTGAAGGTGGCGATGCCGAAGTTGATGCGCTTGCCTTCGGACTGGGAGAAGGCCATATGCTCGGTGGCGGCGTCGAGTATCCTGCTGAGGCTCTGGTGGTTGCTTTCCCTGTCGGGCATTTCTTTGTTGTGGAAGTCTTGCAGGCAGAGGATGTCGGGCTGCTCGTTTTCGAGCAGGCTCATGATCTGGCCGCGGGTGTCCTCGCCGGGCTGCCAGTCGTAGAGGTCGAAGAGCCTGACGTTGAAGCTCATGAGCTTGATCTGGGCGTCGTCGGCCATGAGGTGGGGCTCGCGGATGTTGATCTGGAAGGACCTGGGCCAGAAGGGTGCGCCGATGGCCAGGCAGGCGCTGGAGAGGATGGCCACCGCGTCGCGCCACCAGAGCCAGAGCAGGACGAAGGCCATGTTGGCCAGGCTGAGCAGGGGGAAGGCCAGGCCCAGGAAGGCGAAGAGGCTGAGCCGCAGGGGACTTACCCACACGGAAAGGTAGGAGAGCGCCAAGGCCAAGGCGGCCAAGGCGTTGAGCAGGACCAGGAGGTTTCGGACGGCCTTTTTCAAAACGAGCCAGGTTAGAGTGGCCGGAGGCTCAGTCGTTCTTGCTCATGCGGAACAGCAGGTCCTTCTCTTCTTTGGTCAGGCTGTCGTAGCCCGAACGGGAGATTTTGTCGAGGATCTGGTCCATGCGTTCCTGCTCGGACTTCTTGCGGGCGTTGTAGTCCATGTCGCGGGTCGGGGGCGGGGTTCCGGGCGGGGTGCTGGGCTTGGCGGCGCGGTGGGTGACGCGCAGGGGTGCGTCGCGGTTGGGCGTGACCATCTCGACCAGCCTGTCCCAGCCGCGCAGGAAACCCTTGGCGATGTCCTTGCCGCTGTTGAGCTGCCGGGCGTAGAAGAAGCCGAAGATGGCCCCGCCCAGGTGGGCCAGGTGGCCGCCCAGGTTGCTCGAGTTGCCCAGGATGCTGAACACGTCCAGGCCGACGATGACCATGCCGATGTACTTGATCTTCACCTGGCCGAAGAACATCAGGTGCAGGCGGAAGTCGGGCCGGTAGGTGGCCGCGGCCACAACGATGGCCAGCACGGCCGCCGAGGCGCCCAGCGCCCGCGAGTTCTCGGCGTTGAGGCTGGGCACCAGGTTGTAAACCAGGATGTAGAGCAAGGCCCCCGAGAAGCCGCCCAGGGCATAGACGCCCCAGAACTGCCGCTGCGTCATGAACACCAGGAACACCTGCCCGAACCAGTAGAGCCACAGCATGTTGAAGGCCGCGTGCCAGAGCCCCGTGTGCAGGAACATGTAGGTGAAGGGCGTCCAGAAGCGCATCAGCAGGTTGCCGGGCGCGGCTGGCACCGCCAGCCATTGCACGATGGGGTCTGTGCCGCCCAGGAAGAGCCCCAGCAGATTGACCAGCAAAAACACAGCGACGTTGACGTAGAGCAGCTTGATCATGCTCGAACCGTTCTTGTAGCCACTTTTCAAATCGTCCAGGATTCTCATCGTCTGTTGCTCGTTTCTTTTTTGGGGTTTGAAGCCTTGGGGTTTTGGCCCGCGGCTCTTCCGGTTCCACAAAAGCCAATCCGAAAGGAGGGCGTGTGCCAAAAAGGCAGGTTCAGATCAGGTGCGCGAAAATGTCCGAGCCTTCGTCGAGCAACTGCCCGATCTGCTCCTGGCTCAGCGGCTTGACCACGGTGCGGAAATCCTCGAGCTCGACGCTGAAGACCTCCAGCTCGCTGGCCGGGACGTTGTTGATGATGTCCTCGATGAAGATCGGGTTGTGCGAGCTCAGGAAGAACTGCTTGTCGGTGTTCTGGAGGATGATGTCGCAGAGGTAGTCCACGTAGTGCGGCTCCAGGTGGAACTCCGGCTCGTCGAACACCAGGCAGGCGCCCGGGTTGGACTCGATGGCCGCCAGCCAGAAGGCGATGCGCTTGAAGTTGGCCACGGCGATGGCCGCCTCCATCTCGTCCTCGAAATGGCCGTCCAGCGCCTTGGCCGCGAACTTGCCGCCTTCGAGCGAAAGCCCGATGCCCGCCTGGAGGGCCAGCTCGTCGAGGCGTTCGAGCAGGCCCTTGTGCGCCAGGGCCACCGCGGCCAGGTTCTCGCCCAGGGGCACGGCCAGCCCGCCCTTGGCCTTCGACTCGAACACGGTCTGCCCGCTGAACTGGTAACGCCGCACGAAGTCGGGCGACTGGCCCGCCATGTGGTTGACCTGCCCATTGCCGAAGACCTCGGCCTGGAAGCTCCTGTCCTGCCCGTCGGTGTTCTCGAACAGGAAGGCGTCGTTGCCCTGGCCGCTGGCGCGCAGGCTGGCCCGCAGCGGCCCCGCCTCCACCACGATCGGCCGCGCCTGGTCGCCGTGGTGGAACATCGCCTCCAGCGAGGGGGCGTCCACCAGCTTCGACAGGAAGCGCCGCCCCGGCTCCGGGCGGCAGTCGCCCAGCAGCGAGAGCGATTCCACCAGGCTGCTCTTGCCGTTGTTGGTCTTGCCCACGAAGAGGTTGACGCGCCGGCAGGCGATTTCGACCGATTGGATGGACTTGAAGTTCTCGATTTTCAGGGTGGGTAGGTAGCTCATGGCTCGAAGTTTATTTTTTCGTTGGGTTTTTCTGCGGAAGTCGGCAGCCCGGCCGCCGCCCAAATTTAGCGGTTTTTGGATGGAAATCGACGCCACCAGAGGATCAGGCCCAGGCCGAAGAGCATCCCGCCCAGGTGCGCGAAGTGCGCCACGCCGTCGGCCGTGCCCGCCACGCCGTTGTAGAGCTCGAAAACGCCGTAGATGACCACGAACCATTTGGCCTTCATGGGGATGGCGAAGAACACGTAGATCATCGCGTTCGGGAAGCTCATCCCGAAGGCCAGCAGCAGCCCGAACACCGCGCCCGAGGCGCCCACGACCATCGGGGCGTTGAGCAGGCCCTCGCGATAGACCAGCATGTAGTCCACGGCCTTTTCCAGGGCCAGGTCGGGCCGGCTGGCCAGCAGGTCGTTGTAGCCCGAGGTGTTCACGAACTGGTTGTGGTTGTTGATCATCTCCTGCGAGGCCGGCGGGTTCGCGGCCATGAAGTCGGCGAAGGCCGTCAGGTCCGGCTCGCGCACGAGCTGGTCGAGCTGGGCCAGGGTGGGCGCCAGCTCGAAGTACAGCACCCCGTAATGGATCAGCGAGGCCCCGATGCCCGTGGCCAGGTAGTAGCCCAGGAAGCGCTTGGGGCCCCAGAGGTTCTCCAGCTCCTTGCCGAACATCCACAGGGCGAACATGTTGAAGAAGATGTGCGCCATGTTGGCATGGAGGAACATGTAGGTCAGGAACTGTATCGGCCGGAACTTGCTGGCCCCGAAGTAGTGCAGCCCCAGCAGGTCCAGCAGGTCGATGCGCAGGCTTTGCAGCGAGAAGGTGGCCAGGAAGAACAAGCCGTTGATGATGAGCAGGTTCTTGACCACGACGGGCAGCAGCGAGGGCGAGGCGGGACTGAAGGTGTTCATGGTTTGGGGTGGGGGATGTTCTTTTTTGTTGGGCTGGCGGAGGCATTTTCTAGAGAATCAAGCCTTGAAGAAGGCCTCGAGCTCGGGCAGGTCGAGCATGTGGATGATCTTCTTTCCGGTGGGGTCGTAGTTGGGCACGGGGCAGGCGAAGAGCTGGTCCACGAGCTGGGCCATTTCGGCCTGCTCGAGGCCGCGGCCGTGCCCGATGGCGCCCACGCGGGCCAGCGCGTAGGCCATGCGCTCCAGGGCGTCCAGCCGGGGCTCGTTGGCCGTCATGCGGTAGCTTTCCAGGAGCTGCTCCAGGAGCTGGCTCGGCTCGTGGTCGGCCACGGTGGCGGGGATGCCGTTGATGGCCAGGGTGTTGGCGTTCAGGCGCTCCAGGTCGAAGCCCATCTGCCGGGCCAGCGGCTCGATCTGCTCGTAGAGGGTCGCCGCGGCCGCGTCGAGCTCGATTGTGGCCGGGTAGAGGAGCTGCTGGGCCACGCCCGACTGCCGGCGCAGGCTGTCCAGGAACTCGTCGTGCAGCACGCGCAGGTGCGCCCGCCGCTGGTCGATCAGCATCAGCCCCGACTTGACCGTCGAGACGATGTAGCGCCCGCGGGCCTGGAGGAACAGGCGCCCCGCGGCGGGCCTGGCCTGCTGCGGCTGGTCCATCTGCGAGGCGAAGCTCAGGGTGCGGGGCAGTTCTGCCTCCTCCGGCTCGGGCGGCAGCTTCTCGAAACCCTCGTAGAGCTTCTGCCAGTCGCGCAGGTTGGCGGCCCCGCGGTGGTCGCGTCCGGCCTCGAAGCGGCGGCCTTCCTGCTCGAAGGGGTTGTAGCCGGGGTTGTCGCTGGCCCGGGGCGCGCTCACGGGCGTGCCCGGCGCGAAGTTCGGGAACTCGAAGCTGGCGTCCATCTCGAAATCGAGCGAGGGCACCACGTTGAACTTGCCCAGGGCCTCCTTGACGCAGGCCAGGAGGATCTGGTGGATGGCCCCGGCGTTCTCGAAGTTGATGTGGGTCTTGGTCGGGTGGATGTTCACGTCGATGGTGCCCGGGTCCACCTCAAGGTAAAGGAAGAAAGAAGGCGTGCTGCCCGGAGGCAGAAGCCCCTGGTAGGCCTCCACCACGGCTCCCTGGAAGTAGCTGCTCCGCATGTAGCGGTTGTTGACGAAGAAGAACTGCTCGCCAGCCTTGCGCTTGGCGGCCTCGGGGCGGCCCACGAAGCCCTGCACCCGCACGATCGACGAGTCCAGCTCCACGGCCAGGAGCTGGGCGTTGATCTTGCGCCCGAAGAGGTTCGCGACCCGCTCGCGCAGGCCGCTGGGCGGCAAGTGGTGGATCTGCACGTCGTTGTGCAGCAGCGTGAAGCCCACCTGGCACTGGGTCAGGGCCACGCGGACGAACTCGTCGATCAGGTAGCGCAGTTCCACATGGTTGGCCTTGAGGAACTTGCGCCGGGCCGGGACATTGAAGAACAGGTTCTTGACCTGGAAGTTGCTGCCCACGGGGCAGGCCACGGCCTCCTGCCGCACCAGCGTGGAGCCGTTGATTTCGACAAGGGTTCCCAGCTCCTGCTCGGCCGTGCGGGTCTGGAGGCTGACCTGGGCCACGGCGGCCACCGAGGCCAGGGCCTCGCCCCGGAAACCCAGGGTGCGCAGGCGGAACAGGTCGTCGGCCTGGCTGATCTTGGAGGTGGCGTGCCGCTCGAAGGCCATGCGGGCGTCGGTCTCGCTCATGCCCCGGCCGTTGTCGATGACCTGCAACAGGGCCTTTCCGGCGTCGCGGAGGTTGACGGTTATCTGGCTGGCCCCGGCGTCCACGGCGTTCTCCACCAGCTCCTTCAGGGCGGAGGCCGGGCGCTGGATGACCTCGCCGGCGGCGATCTGGTTGGCTACGGAATCGGGCAGGAGTTGGATGAGGTCGGCCATGCGCTGTCTAGGGTTTGTGCGGGGCGGATCAGAAGAGCAGGTAGCCGTAGGCCTCGGCCACCAGCCAGAGGATGGCCAGCAGCAGGCCCGCCGTGCCCAGCACGACCAGCGTGCGCGCGATGCCCTCGCCCTTGGGGCCGCCGAAGCGCTCGCCGTAGGCGTTCACTCGGAAGCCGGCGCTCATCCGGGCCCGCCGGGACGCCTGCTCGGGGTCCAGACTCTGCTCGCGCTGGGCCTGCTCCACCCGTTCGCGGAGGTCTTCCATCGCCGGGTCGTGGTAAACGGGCTTGTAGTCGAAGGTGCGATGCCGTGGCACGCGTCCGAAACCTGTGATCTTCATGGGGCGCCTGTTTTTTGGTTCGCCGCGAAGATAGTCCTTTTTTCGGGTCATTCCTGCCCGGCCCTTGCCCCAGGCCCGCCCGCGGCTCGTCCAAAAAACGGCTCTGGCGGGCCAAGCCCCTGCCAGAATTGCATTATCTTCGCGGCCTGAATCCGACCCTGCCCATGCGCGACAACAGCACCAAAAAAGACATTCGCCAGCTCGAACTGGACGAACTTACCCAGTTTTTCGCCGAACACGGCCACAAGCCCTTCCGTGCCCGGCAAGTTTTCACCTGGCTCTGGAAGAAGACAGCCCACGCCTTCGACCAGATGACCGACCTTTCCAAGGACCTCCGCGCCCTGCTCGCCGAGCACTTCGAGATCCGCCCGGCCAAGGCCCACACCACCCAGCTCAGCACCGACGGCACCATCAAGACCGGCTTCCAGCTCTTCGACGGCAACTTCACCGAGGGAGTGCTCATCCCCGGTGGAAGCCGCCTGACCGCCTGCGTCTCCTCCCAAGTCGGCTGCAACCTGGCCTGCACCTTCTGCGCCACCGGAAAGCTCAAGATGAAGCGCAACCTCAACGCCGACGAGATCTATGACCAGGTCGCCCTGATCAACCAGCAGTCCATCGAGCGCCGCGGCAGGCCCCTCGACAACATCGTCTTCATGGGCATGGGCGAGCCCCTGCTCAACTACAACAACGTCCTCCAGGCCATCCACTGGATAACCAGCGAAGAGGGCCTCGGCATCTCGGCCAAGCGCATCACCGTTTCCACCGCCGGAGTCACCCGCAAGATCCGCCAGCTCGCCGACGACGGAGTCAAGTTCAACCTGGCCATATCGCTCCACGCCGCCACCGACGCCAAGCGCAGCGAGCTCATGCCCATCAACCGCTCGGCCCCCCTGGCGGAGCTTTCCGAGGCCATCCGCTACTTCTACGAAAAGACCCAGACCCGCATCACCTACGAGTACCTCCTCCTGCGCGACTTCAACGACAGCTACGAGGACGCCCGCGCCCTGGCCAACTTCTGCAAGGTCGCCCCCTGCAAGATCAACCTCATCGAGTACAACCCCATCGGCGACGGGCGCTACGACAAGAGCACCGACCAGCGCGCCCAGGACTTCATCGACTACCTCGAATCCAAGAACCTCGTGGTCAACCTCCGCAAGAGCAAAGGCGAGGACATCGACGCCGCCTGCGGACAGCTCGCCAACAAGATCCTCGAAGGAAACCTGCAGGCCGCCGAAACCCCAACTCCCTAGAACAGCACCATGGCACAGATCTCCAACTCCGAGTACCGCATCGAAACCCGCGCCGAGCACATCCAGCAGCAAATCAGCCGACTGCGCGCCGAACTGCCCAAGGCCAACACCCTCGAAAACCTCAAGCGCCTCTTCGGCTGCATCGACCTGACCACCCTCTCCGTGGACGACACCCCCGACAGGGTGCGGCAAATGGCCCTGAAGGTCAATCAGTTCCACAGCTTCCCCCGCCATGTCGGCATCCCCAACGTCGCGGCCCTCTGCGTCTATCCCGCCATGGTCCCCCACGTCCGCGAAAGCCTGCAAGCCCGCGGCGTCGAGCTGGCCAGCGTCGCCGGAGGTTTCCCCGCCGCGCAGACTTTCTGGGAAATCAAGGTCGGCGAGACCAACCTCGCCGTCAAGGCCGGGGCCACCGAAATCGACATGGTCATTTCCGTCGGGACCTTCCTCTCGGGCGACTATTCCACCGTGCTCGAAGAAATCCGCCAGGTCAAGAAGGCCGCCGGGGCCGCCCGCCTCAAGGTCATCCTCGAAACCGGGGTGCTCGTCAACCTCGAGGCCATCAAGAAAGCCAGCATCCTGGCCATCGCCGGAGGGGCCGACTTCATCAAGACTTCCACCGGAAAGACGCCTGTCTCGGCCACGCCCGAGGCCGCCTGGGTCATGGTCTCCGCCATCGCCGAGCACTTCCGCCTCACGGGCGAGCGCGTCGGCTTCAAGCCCGCCGGAGGCCTGTCCACCAGCCAGGACGCCCTGCTCTACCTGCTCATCGTCAAAGAACTGCTCGGCAACACCTGGCTGACCCCCGAGTTCTTCCGCCTGGGCGCCAGCCGCCTGGCCAACCAGCTCCTCGAAGACATCATGCGCCTCTCGCCCCAAGGCAAGCACCTCGACGCCAGCTACTTCTGAGGCATCGCCAGGGCCGGCAAAATTCCTAGCTCTGTTTCTCCTTGAAACAGAGCTAGGAGGATTGAATTTAAAACATCCAAACGGTGATTTGGTTTGCTAGCATGGCTTTACTGGTGTACTGATTTAAAGAGATTTAATAAATCGGAGGACATAATATTTGGTGGATAGTCCCAGAGTTACTATCTTGCCCTCATGTTTCAACAGCATGGCACGAGGATATTGCATGAACTGCTTTACTCACTCATCGTTGATATTTGAGATTGGACATCAATTTTTGACTTGTATTGCAAAATAACCATTCAGCTATTATTTTGAATTACTAGGGACTTGCTGATGAGTAGAGTATATAATGAATACAAAGACTACAAAACAGCGGCACAACGTCATTTGATGACTTGTAAGTATCTTGTTGATTGCTTAACTTTGCCTGACAACCCATTGCACAAGCCTTTGACTAATTCATATAAATTATATTTGTTGAAAAATATTTACTATTTATCAGGATATACAATTGAAAGTATTGTAAACTTCGCAATTTACGAGTGTGTAAATGAGACAAAAGCTCCTCAAGAAAATCATACGTGTTGATGAGCTAAATGAGCCAGGTCTTGGTTTAGGATTTAAACGGAAGAAAGGTAGTAGTTACCAATATGTGATTTCTTATCATAACTTTCAAGCTAATATGCAGGTTTTGAACATTTTGGCCAATTCGAAATTTTCGTCAGTTCCTGTTGTTGGTGGATTTGTGTTTCCAAGTTATTGGCGTGATGTTCAAGATTTATTTAACAATTGGGATGCACAAGTGCGTTATAGAAATGATATACTTTCGCTTTATACAGAGAGGCAAATTTTGAACTTTTTCAAACTTTCATCAGAACTTTATACAGGCATTCGAATTTGTATCACCAATTAATAAGGAGACGAAAATGCTTTTGGCACTTAATAAAATTGAAGATATTGTCAATTTCTTAGAAAAAGAAGTTGACGTAAATAAGATTTCTGACTTCAAGGTGTTTCTTAAACCAAATCGTAACTATTTAGGTCATCTCGCATTTGACGGAAAGGAAGTTGTGGCCGTCAAAAGTGTTTTTGAGCTCCCTGAAAATGTTTCTTCC
>JAIFMG010000152.1 GCA_020048645.1 Bacteroidota bacterium
TTCCCATTCCGCCAAATCCCCGACGCCCATTTTTTCCCTTTTCTCGAACTTTTCGACGCAACGCCCTGGAAACCAGAAGGAAAAATTTTGGAGAAAAACGACTTTTCCGCCCCGCACGGGGCCACAAGGGGCAGAAAAGTGGCCTGGCAAGGCCCAAACTGTGATCCCAATAGGCCGAAACGGTCCGAAAGAATTGCCGAAAACGGGAAGAAAGGCCCCGGATTCATTCCCCCAGAGACTGAATGGCGCGACGCAAGGGCTGGTCCTGCACCCACAGGACTCGGTGGAAGGCCTCCTGCCCGAAGATGCTTCGGGCGATATATGCCTTGATGTAAACCCTCAGTCGTTCTCTGTCATCCTTGGACATGTCGTCGCGGTGGCTGAAGCCGCTGGCTTTCGCGAAGGCGAGAAACTGCTCGAGAAGGGGCTGGCTGTCCAGAAAGCCTTCGAGGGCATAGAATTCTGCGAGCTTGGAAATGTTGTCGCGGTGCTGGGAGAGGAAGTTCAGGACGAACTTGTAGGGCAAGCCAATCTCGTTGACGCGGTTGTAGTATTGGGAGGCGGAAATAGAATCCACGGGAACGAAGACGTCGGGCATGATTCCTCCCCCGCCATAGACGACCTTTCCGCCTGGAGTGGTGAAGCGGAGGGAATCGGCGAAGTGGATGCTGTCCTGCTGCTCCATCTGTCCGGACATGAAGCGATGGTAGATGTCCTGGTGGTAGGCCTCATTTCCCTGGTCGTAGGGTTTCTGTATGGATCGGCCAGTTGGCGTGTAGTATCGTGCGATGGTGAGTCGAACCATGGACTGGTCTGGGAACTGGATGGGCTCCTGGACGAGGCCTTTGCCGAAGGTTCGCTGCCCGACGATGATGGCCCTGTCGTTGTCTTGCAGGGCACCGGCGAGGATCTCGCTGGCGGAGGCTGACCAGGAATCCACTAGGACGGCGAGCTCCATGTCGTGGCAGATGCCGTTGTCGGTCGCGTAGGTCTCCTCTCGCTCGCGGGTGCGTCCTTGGGTGTAGAGGATCATCTTGTCCTTTTCGAGGAACTCGTCGGCGATCAGGGTGGCGATGTGCAGGTAGCCCCCGCCGTTGGAGCGCAGGTCGAAGACGAGGCGGGTCATGCCTTGTTCGATGAGCTTTTCGGCGGCCTCGAGAAACTCCTGGTGCGAGGTCTGGGCGAACCTGCTCAGGCGGATGTAGCCGACGTCGGGGGTGAGCATGAAGGCGGCCTCGATGCTCTGGAGCGGGATCTTGTCGCGGGTGATCTGGAACGAGAGCAAGGAATCGACGCCGGGACGGAGGACTTGCAGCATGACCGAGGATCCTTTCTTCCCTTTGAGGGCGTTGATGACGTCGTCGTCTTGTATGCCCGTGCCCGCGTAAAGCGTGTCGTTGACGCGGATGATCCTGTCGCCGGCGAGCAGCCCTGCCTTCTCGGAGGGCCCGCCTGGCAGGACCCGGACGATGAGGATGGTGTCCTCCTGGAGGTTGAACTGGACTCCGATGCCGTCGAAGTTGCCCTGCAAGGGGTCGTTCACGCGGGCGAACTCGCGGGCGGGGACGTAGGTGGAGTGCGGGTCGAGCTGGTCGAGGATCAAGGGTATGACGAGCTCTTCGAGGAAGTCTTGGCTCACGGTGTCCACGTACTGGTGGAGGATCATGTCCACGAGGTAGCTGATTTTGTCCTTTCGGGCGGGCTTGAAGATGCTGGGAGGCTCGGTGTCGCTGGTCAGTGGGTCTTCGTGGAACAAGTTGGCGGTCAGCATCCCTAGGACGAACATCAGGGCCAGCGCGGTGGGCATGAGGGTGGCCAGGCTTCGGTTTTGCATGTTTGGGCGTATGTGTTTGATTAGCAGGGCTGTTGGTTTGAGGCGGGTCTCAGGGCAGTGGCAGGTGCAGCACGGAAACGCCCGCCCTGCCCAGGAGGTCCAGGCCTTCGGTCTTTCGGTAGCGGTCGTTGAAGACCACGCGCTGGATCCCGGCCTGGATGATGAGCTTGGCGCACTCCAGGCAGGGGGAGGTTGTGACGTAGAGCGTCGCGCCCAGGCTGCTGTTGCTGGACTTGGCGACCTTGGTGATGGCGTTGGCCTCGGCATGGAGGACGTAGTCCTTGGTGAGCCCGTCCTGGTCTTCGCAGATGTTCTCGAATCCGGCGGGGGTTCCGTTGTATCCGTCGGAGATGATCATCTTGTCCTTGACGATGAGGGCGCCGACTTTTCGCCGTTGGCAATAGGAGTTCTCCGACCAGATGGTGGCCATGCGCAGGTAGCGCTGGTCGAGCAGGCGCTGCTTGGAATTTCCAGGGGACAGGTTCATGTTTTGTCGGTGGTTTAGGATGAGACGGGATGCCAAGATTCGTGCCCAAGCCCTCGGCCGAGCGGCGGGCGGGCATTCCAAAAAAACAAAAAAAGGCCACGCGCGGGTCATGCGCGGGCCTTTTTGGAATGATGCGCGGGGCATCAGCGATCCCACTGGGGGGTGCGGGAGGGCGTGTAGGGAGCTTCGATCTTCTCCATCTGGCCCATCAGCTCGGCGACGCGTCCATCCTTGAGGGCGATGAGCTCGGCATAGACGGGTTCGAACTCCTGGGAGACGATCTGGAATTGCTCGCGCATGGTCTGGGTGGGAGCCCCGGAAGAGCGGTAGTAGCTCCATTGCAGGGTTTCGAGCCTTTCGACAATGGCGGGGGGCTGGTTTTCGTTGCGGGAGCTTATGGTGGGGTCGCCGCTCATCTTGATTTCGAGCTCCACGAGCCGCTTCTCGATGTCCTTGGCCTCGCGCATGAGCTCGTCGGTGGCCCCTGGGGTCAGGTAGAGGGCCGAGCGTGCCGCGCCGATGTTCTTGGCCATGGACTCGAGCAGGGCGGCGGCGCCGAAGACGCTGCGCCCGAGCTCGTCCACCTGGCGGCGGAACTCGGCCGTGGCCAGGGCGTCGGCGTCGGGCTGGCCGGCATCGAGGGATCGGACCGCGAAGGAGCGTTCCTGGCCGAGGGCCTGGGCCTGGCCGTTGACCACCAGGGCGGCCGAGACGGTGTACTGGCCCGGAGGCGCCCAGGTTCCGCGGGCATCGTTGTCGAAAGGCTCATCGGCCGAGCGGACGGGGTCGGTGGAAGGGTAGCGCAAGTCCCAGCCCAACTGCTGGATGCCGGGGCTGGCGGGCGCGTGGATACGCCTGACGACCTGGCCTTGGGCGTCCTTGATCGTCAGCAGGACGAAGGGCTCCTCCTCCTGGTCTTCGGCACGGAGCTCGTCCCAGCTCGGGTAGGCGATGGCGCGGCCGGCCTCGATGGCCTCGGCCTCTTTCTCGCGGCGCTGCTCGCGCAAGGACTTGGGAGCCTCCTTGAGGAAGAAGGTGAAGGTGGCCTGCACCTCGGGGTTCTTGCCCGTGAAATAGGAGCTTCCTTGGGCCGACATTCCTCGGTCGGTGACGAACTGGAGGGCGTCGGGCACGGCGAAGAAGTGGAAATCCTTGTCGAACAGCGCCGGCTCCAGCTCGCGCAGGGGCCCGATGTCGTCCAGGACGTAGAACCCGCGGCCGAAGGTGGCCAAGACCAGGGCGTCGTCGCGGCGGTGGATGGCCAGGTCGGGGACCTGGGTGGTGGGGATGCCGCCGGAGAACTTGACCCAGTTCTTGCCGGCGTCGAAGCTGGCGTAGAGGCCGAACTCGGTGCCCGCGAAGAGCAGCTTGGGGTTGTCGTGGTCCTCGGCCAGGGCATAGACGGTGCCACGCTCGGGCAGGCCGGTCTCGATCTTGCTCCAAGACTGGCCCTTGTCGCGGCTGACCAGCACGTGCGGGCGCAGGTCGTTGTCCTTGCGGCCGTCGAAGCAGGCGAAGACCGTCGAGGCGTCGTGCCGCGAGGCCAGGAGCTCGCTGACGTAGGTGTTGGCGGGCACGTCGGCGAAGCGCTCGTGGCGGGTCCAGTTCTGGCCGCCGTCCGTCGAGACCTGCACGAGGCCGTCGTCGGTGCCCACGTAGAGCAGGCCCTCTTCGAGGGGCGACTCGTCGAGCGCCACGATGTTGCCGTAGAAGGAGGTCGAGGCGTTCTTGGCCACGGCGTCCACGCTCTGCACGCGGCCCATGACGGGAAGCGTGTTGCGGTCGATCTGGCGGGTGAGGTCGGGGCTGACGACGGTCCACGAATTGCCGCGGTCGTCGCTGCGGAACAGCTTGTTGGCGGCGAAGTAGAGGCGCGCCGGCTCGTGGGGGCTGACGATCAGCGGGGAGTTCCAGTTCCAGCGGTAGGCCTCGCCCGCGGGGGGCTGGGGCTGGATGCTGGTGGCCTCCTGGGTGGCCTTGTCGTAGCGGACGAGCCAGCCGTACTGGGCCTGCGCGTACACCACGTTGGGATCCTCGGGGTCCACCTGGCTCTGGAAGCCGTCGCCGCCGTTGGTCACGAACCAGTCGTCGTTGACGATGCCGTCGGCGTCGCGGGTGCGCGAGGGGCCTCCGAACGAGTTGTTGTCCTGGGTGCCGCCGTAGATGTTGAAGAAGGGCACGTCGTTGTCCAGGGCCACGCGGTAGAGCTGCGTGATGGGCAGGTTGGCCTTGAAATCCCAGTTGGCCCCGTGGTCGAAGGTTTCGTAGAGGCCGCCGTCGCCACCGATGATCCAGCGGGAGGTGTTGCTGGGGTCGATCCAAAGGCAGTGGTCGTCCACGTGGCGGTTCTTGTTGCCCAGGTTGGTCCAGCTCTTGCCCCCGTCGGTGCTGAAAACGCTGTAAGTGTCCATGGAGAAGACCTTCATGGGGTCTTCGGGGTCGCAATAGAGGCGGTTGTAGTACTGGGGCGAGGTGCTGACGTAGTCGCTGCGCTTTTCCCAGGTGATACCTTTATTTGTGGATCGATAGACCCCGCTCTCGTCGTGGGCCGCCTCGATGATGGCATAGACAAAGTTGGGGTTGGCGGGAGAGACGGCCAGCCCGATGCGGCCCATATCGACCGAGGGAAGGCCGCTGGTTAGCTTGTTCCAGGTCTTGCCAGCGTCGGTGGATTTGTAGATGGCCGAGCCAGGCCCGCCGTTGACCAGGGTGAAGACGTGCCTGCGGCGCTGGTAGGCGGCGCAGTAGAGGATGTCGGGGTTCTCGGGGTCGATGACGATGTCGGTGGCTCCGGTGTTCTCGTCGAACTGGAGGATGAGCTGCCAGCTCTGGCCCTTGTCGGTGGACTTGTAGAGGCCCCTTTCGCCGCCCGGCCCCCAGAGCGGGCCTTGCGCGGCCACGTAAACATGCGAGTTGCGGGGATCGATGGCCAGCCGGCCGATGTGCTCGGTGTTCTTGAGGCCCATGTTCGTGAAGCTGGCGCCGCCGTCCTGCGAGAGGTAAACGCCGTCGCCGTAGCCAATGGCCCGCTGGCTGTTGTACTCGCCCGTGGCGACCCAGACCTCCCTGGGGTTGTTGGGGTCCAGCTCCACGTCGGCCATGGACCACGAGCCGTACTTGTCGAAGATGGGCGTCCAGGTTACGCCCGCGTTGTCGGTCTTCCAGACGTTCCCGGCCGCGACGGCCAGGAACCACTGGTAGGGGTTCTCGGGGTTGACGGCGATGTCCGCCACGCGGCCGCCCGTGTAGGCGGGGCCGATGGAGCGGAAGCGGAAGGCCGAAAGGTCCGCGGACTCGGGCCGCTGCTGCGCGAAAGCCGACGGAATCGCCGACAAGATCAGCGCCAGCGTCCAAGCCCAACGGGTAGTGCGACGATGGAATTTGCTCATGCTCATGAAAAAAGGGTTGTTGAAGGTTGGGAAAAGCTTGATCTGTCCAGCGAATATAACATTTTAGGCCTTTGGAAGCCATACCCGGCGCCGCGCGAGCATGGCCACACGCCGCACTTTTGGCCCAGGGCAAGCAACAGGGCCTTGCGCCAGCCTCCAAAAAGCCTACCTTCGCGTGCCCAAACAGCAGCCAGCGGCGACTGCCCAACCTCAAATCCCCCCGCATGAAAACATGGTCAAAAATCAGCGAGAAAATCCTGTTCGGCATCTTCTCGCACGTGATCAAGAAGTACTCCGTGCCCTTCTACCACCGCGACCGACTGGGAATCCTGACCCGCCGCGCCGCCCACGACAACTTCCGGTACATCATCACCTCGGGCAACTCCTGCGACGCCGTGCCCATGATGGAAAAGCTGGAGCACCGCCTCGGCAACATTGAGACGGCCTTCGACGTGGGCGCCAACATCGGCATCACCACTGCCTGGATGGCCCGGCTTGCCCAGCGGGTCCACGCCTTCGAGCCGGCGCCCGACAACCTCCGGCGCCTGCGCGAGACCCTCGAGCTGAACCGCTGCGCGAACGTCGAGGTCGTCGAGGCCGCCCTCTCCGACAAGGACGGGATGGCGCGCCTCAACCTGCTCGAAGGATACGGGCACCACTCGCTCGGCCCGGTGCGCACCTCGCCCCAGGTGGGCAGCATCGAGGTCCGCACCCTCAGCCTCGACAGCTACTGCCAGGCCCACGCCATCGAGCGCGTGGACCTGCTCAAGATCGACGTCGAAGGCTTCGAGTGGGAGGTGCTCAAGGGCGCCGCGGGCCTGCTCGCCCAGAAGAAGATAGGCCTGGTCGTCTTCGAGGTTTCCCGCGGTCCGCTGCGCAGCCTCGGCCGCTCGCCCCAGCAACTGGTCGAACTGCTCCAAGGGCACGGATACGCCATCCTGGACCTCGACTTCCGCCCCATCGAGCCGCGGCAACTGGACACGATCGAGCACGCCGACCTGCTCGCTCGGCCCGCCAAGCCCGCCTGAACCGGCCCGCCGCCCACGAGGCTCCACAAAGTTTCCTATCTTCGCGCCAGGCCTTCGGCAAACCCGAGCCGCCCCGAAAACCCACCCCACCACCCTTACCAACCATGGAAAAGATTTTGAGTTTTGATGGCCTGACTTTCGACGACGTGCTGCTCCTGCCCGCCAGGTCGGAGGTGCTGCCCAGGCAAACCGACATCAGCACCCGCCTGACACGCGGCATCCGCCTGAACATCCCCATCGTGAGCGCGGGCATGGACACCGTCACGGAGGCCAAGATGGCCATCGCCATGGCCCGAGAGGGCGGCATCGGCATCATCCACAAGAACATGCCCATCGAAGACCAGGCCGGAGAGGTCCTCAAGGTCAAGCGCTCCGAGCATGGCGTCATCTCCGACCCCTTCTTCCTCTCGCCCAAGCACACCGTGGCAGACGCCATGCAGCTCATGGACCACTACCACATCTCCGGAGTCCCCATCACCGACCACAACCGCAAGCTCGTCGGCATCATCACCAACCGCGACGTCCGCTTCGAGGTGGACACCTCCCGCACCATCGAGGAGGCCATGACCAAAGACAGGCTTGTAACGGCCAAGTTCGGCATCTCCATGTCCGAGGCCCAGTCGCTGCTCAAAAAGAACAAGATCGAGAAGCTGCCCCTGGTGGACGCCCAAGGCATCCTCATCGGCCTGATAACCATCAAGGACATCGAGAAGTCCATCCAGTACCCCAACTCGGCCAAGGACGCCGACGGCCGCCTGCTGGCCGGAGCCGCCATTGGCATCGGCGCCGGCACCCTCGACCGCGTGGCCGCCCTGGTCGAGGCCAAGGTGGACGTCGTCGTCGTGGACACCGCCCACGGCCACTCGCGCGGCGTGCTCGACATGGTCGCCCACATCAAGCAGACCTACCCCGACCTCCAGCTCGTGGCCGGCAACATCGCCACCGCCGCCGCCGCCGAGGACCTCATCCAAGCCGGAGCCGACGCCATCAAGGTCGGCATCGGGCCCGGCTCCATCTGCACCACCCGCGTCGTGGCCGGAGTCGGCGTGCCCCAGATCACGGCCATCATGGAATGCGCCCGCGTCGCCCGCCTCCACGGCGTGCCCCTGATCGCCGACGGAGGCATCAAGTACTCCGGCGACATCGTCAAGGCCCTGGCCGCCGGTGCCGACACCGTCATGCTCGGCTCCCTCCTGGCCGGAACCGAGGAAAGCCCCGGCGAGACCGAGCTCTACCAAGGCCGCCGCTACAAGGTCTATCGCGGCATGGGCTCCATCGGCGCCATGCAGCAGGGCAGCAAAGACCGCTACTTCCAAGAAGAGAACAAGAAGTTCGTGCCCGAAGGCGTCGAAGGCCGCGTCACCTACAAAGGCCCCTTGTGCGACACCGTTTACCAGCTCGTCGGCGGCCTCCGCTCCGGCATGGGCTACTGCGGGACCGCTTCCGTCGAAGACCTCAAGGAGCGCGGCCAGTTCATCCGCATGACCCAGGCCGGATTCGTCGAAAGCCACCCCCACGACATCACCATCCTCAAAGAGACGCCCAACTACACCGTGCGCTAAGCCGCGCCGCACCCGCACAACCACAAGCCCCGTCCCGAAGTCTCGGGACGGGGCTTTTTGCTTGGAAGGCCTAGGCCCAAGGGCAACGCAGGATTTGCCGACACTTGTTCATCTTGAAAACCAAGCGGTTGGGGAAATCTTTAGCAGACTTCCGCTAGGATTTCATGGGTTGCTGGGCTCAAGCGTACAGTTCGATTTCTAGGGATTCTAACGCTTGAAGCTATAAATCGTTACAAATAAATGATTTATAGCTGCTGTTGTAGGCAGTTTTGTATTGGCTAGCAGTTTTTTTCAATCCAGTCATATACGTCATCTATATTGATACCTAAAGATTTACATGATGTCCTTAGATGCAATGCAGGTACGTCCTTATCATTTTCTCTAACAGGAATCGTTCTTTTTCCTTCCATAGTGTATTGAAAATGACTACCCTTTACACGGTTAAACGAATATCCTAGATGCTCAAGATATTTAATCCAACATTTTGTTTTTATTGGACGAAAATCTCCCATCTATTTATGCCGCAATTGAAAAATCTTTCTGCCTATAATCTGTAATCCCTAGTTCATTAAGTTTTGACATAGGATTGTGCATAGGACTAAAGTCTTTTGATTTATATTTTTGGCTTCTCCAACCAAGAGATGACAATTCTTTATGTATCTCTTTTATTGAATTTTTAACCAACTCTTTCAAATAATTTTCCAAACAAAATTCAATCATCTCAGTAGCTTCGACATGGTTTTCACCATATCCACTAATATCTAATGAAGGAATGTATATTACAACCGAGCCTGTATCATTATCAATATAGTCAAAGCCGATAACCTTACCACTAATGGTTGTTTGAGTTCCTTTTTTTGAAACTCTAATTTTTTCTTGTAAATTGTCTGGTTCCATATTCGTTTGTAGGTTAATAAGTAACATCTATGACGCAACTCTTCTTAAACTTTTCTTTTGATTAAAATTGCCTCCAACGTCATTGCTTCCACCATGTTCAATTCCTTCCCAAAAGCACCATTGTTCAAGTAGGAACTAAATGAACAGCTCGAGAAGCTGCGCCGAGTCTTCAAGCTTTCGAATCGGCAGGTTTTGTACGTTTGGGAAGCGACGGACACCGTAGGCCAGCAACAACCTGCGTTGGTCCTGAACATCCGAAGTTTTGAAGGGTAGCTTGTTCATCGGGGTTTTGAAATTGACGATAGCCAAAGATACAAACTTTGCTTTCGAAAAGCAAATGCCTTCGCATTTTTTTCGCCCCCACGGGCGCATTTCGCACGGAGAGCCCAAAACGCTTGGTTGCCAGGAGGATGGACTTCGCTTTGGGTCGCCTCGGGGGCGCGGGATGCTGGGGCGGAGGGGCTTGGTCGCTTGGCGGAAGGCTTGTGCCATGGGCAGCATGGGCCTGTTCGCGGCCATCACGAATGGACAGGGATGGCCCCGGATGAAACCCAGGGAACCGAGGAAGACCCCAAAGAGGGCGGGCAGTTCATCCGCATGGCCCAGGCCGGGCTCGTCGAAAGCCAACCGAACAACCGCAAGCCCCGTCCCGAGGTCTCGGGACGGGGCTTTTCGCTTGGAAGCGTTTCCCAGTTTTCGGCTCTATCGAAAATCATGGGCTCTTCAACCCTTTTTGAGGAAACTTGGCCCCAGCGGCAAACGCAGGACATTGTTTCACAAAAATGCTCCAAGAACCAAAACATTCTTCAATTTAGCATCAGGATCAACACGTAAGTCATCACGAAAGAAAAAACCGGAGCGATGGCCCAGACCGTGAAGAACCGTTTGACGGTCGTGTTGCTGAAGGTCTCTTTGAACCCTTTCTTGATGATGCTCAGCGCGATGAAGGCAGCTCCGTTCAATTGCACCAGCGAGGTCGGGATGCCTTTGGTGATGGAGGCCAGCAAAAGCAGACTGGCCGTGATGAGCGCGATGACGGTCGCCTGGAACGGTGTTACTTCCACGATCTCCTTTCCGGTGTTCTCGGTCACCTTGTGCCCCAGGAGCGAGCTGCCAATGGCGAAGCAGGGAGCGACGATCAAGACCGAGAGGATGATGATCGGCGTGAAGTTTCTGGTCGTGTCCAGGCCTATCTCGTTGGCCGTCAGCGAGGCGATGGGCGCGGCGGCGTTGGCCACGTTGTTCGCCCCGATGGAGAAGGCCACGTAGAGCGAGGACAGGATCAGCAGCGCGTTCAATCCTCTGTGGTTCGCGAGGCTCGGGTATTCCGCCGAGAACACCTTTTTGCGAAGCAAGGGGAAGACCCACTTCGTGAATCCATACATCAACACAAAGGAAACGATCGGCAAAATGACCCAGGCCGGGATGATCTCGTAGAACAGCTTGTGGGTGTTCAGGCCGTCCAGGGCCGTGGCCGCGCCCGCCAACGCGAGCACCGTCGATTGGCTGGTGGACTGCGGGACTCCGGTCAGGTTGGCGAACAGCAGCGACAGGCCAATGGAAAGCAGGACGATGGAGGTGTTCAATGGGGTGAAAAAGGAATGCTCGAGCAATCCGTCGCCGAGCGTCAGCGAAACCTCCTCGCCGGCGATCAGCGCGCCCGCGAGCACCATGACGCCGAACAGGCCCGGAATCATCGTGCGTTTGATCACGTTGGCGCCATAGGCCGCCGAAAAAGATGGCGCCGTGCCGCTGCCGCCCATGTTGACGGCAAGAAACATCGCCAGCAAGAAAGGTATGGTCAATTCTGAAAGCAATTGTGACATTTTGTGATGTTTTGTCCTCTTAGGCCAAGGGGCGCGAGAGGGGGTGTATCAATAAAAGCTGTACCTCAAAGTCATTCCGTAAGTCCTCGGGTCGCCCAGCACCCCGGCGTAATGGCCCGCGTTGCCTCCCCCGGGAAGCAGTTGCTCGAAGTAGTCCTTGTCGCCCAGGTTCCTGCTCCAGACGTAGAGGCTGACTCCGCGCGGGGTCCTGAACCCCAGGCGGGCGTTGACAAGCACATAGCCGTCGATGTTCAAGTATTGGGAAGGCGTGGGGTTGGACGAGAAGCCGGAGCGGTGGAAGACATCGGCTCCCGCGAAGAACGCGCCCTCCTGCCCGAACAGCCTTCCTTCCACGAATCCTTCCAGGCCCGTGGCCATCGACCACTTCGAGATGCCCGGCAAGACCTCCCCGGAAATGTCTTTGAGCTCGTTGCCTCCGCTCCCGGTCTCCTCCAGGGGCACGGGGGCGTTGGTGAACTTCACGTAATGGCCCTCCGTGTAGCTCACCGACAGGGTGAAGCGGAGATGGTCGGAGCTGTGGCTGGCCTCCAGTTCGGCCCCCCTTGTGCGCACCTGCTCGGCATTGGCCAGGTATCCCCGGATCACGCCGATTTCAGCGGAGCGGACGGTGGTCTGGTAGTCGAAGATGTCGGTCTGGAAAAGGGTGAGGTTGAGCACGCTGCCGCTGAGGGGCTGGGTTTTCAGCCCTGCCTCGAAGTGGTTCACCCGCTCGGGCTCGATCACGGCCAGCTCTAGCTCCGGCTCGCCGTCGGAGGTGGGGATGCCCCCCAGGTTCAGGCCGACCGGCTTGAACCCGTTGGAGTAGCTGGAGTAGGCCATCATCGTCGGGCTGAAGACGTAGCGCAGCCCGAGCTGGCCCGAGAGGTTCCAATCTTCGACGTCGGCCTGGAAGGCGAGCGGCGCGAAGACCTGGCGTTGCAGCGCGAGCAGGGCGGGGTCGTCGGTGGCGAGGCCGCCGGAGACTGTGCTCTGGTAGTCCACTTCCTTCTGGTCGTAGTTCAGCCGGAGGCCCAGGGTGGCCACCAGCTTTTCGGCGATTGCCCAGTCGGCCTGGGCGAACAGGGCGCCGCTGAAGTTGCGGAAGCGGGGCCTCGTGTCCTGCCGCAGCCCGTCGAGCAGGCCGGGCGTCTGCCAGAGCGGATTCAGGTTGTTCTGCGCGAACCGCCACTGGTGCGGCCCGGCCTCCAAGGTGTGGGCTCCGTCGGGGTCCAGCTTCTGGTAGAAGGCGAACAGCCCCACCGTGCCGCTCAGCTTGCCGCCGAACTGGCCCGAGTAGCGCAATTCTTGCGAAAGCTGGTGGTGGATCGAAGGCGCCTGCGACTTGGCGATGGCCGAGAGCCCGGTGAAGTCGCGGTCGTTCGAGGGGTCCCAGCTCCAGCCCCGCCAGGCCGTCGTGGAGGTCAGCGTGCCCTCGGCGAACTCGAAGTCGGCGTTCGCCGAGACGCCGCCCATGTCCTGGTTCGAACGCCAGGGAGTGTCGTGGTCGATCAGCTTGTCGAAGGGGTCGCGGCTGGGCAGGTCGTAGCCCAGGTCGGCGATGATGCGCTCGAACTGCTGGAAGTCGGCGCGCTGGGTCGGCGCCGTCCCCGCGTACACCTGCGCGTAGCCGTCGGGGCGCTGGCGCGTGTAGTCGGCCGCGAGCGTGATGCTTGTCCTCGCGGTGGGCAGAAAGAGCAACTGCCCCCGCGCTCCCTGGTTGCTGAGCGTGTTGGTGCGCGACTGCGTGGCCACGTTGAAGAGGGTGCCGTCGCGGTGCGTGCCCGTGAACGAAAGGCGGACGGCCAGCTTGTCCTTGGCCAGCGGCCCCGAGACCGAGCCCTTGGTCTGGATGAATCCGAAATTCCCGAACGACTGCTCAAAGATTCCCGAAGGGGCAAAAGTTGGCTTGCGGCTGGTGATGTTGAAGGTGCCCGCTATCGTGTTCTTGCCGAAGAGCGTGCCCTGCGGGCCTCGGAGCACCTCGATCTGCTGCACGTCGATGAATTCGAGCGTGGCGGCGGCGGGGCGGGCATAATAGACGCCATCCACATAAAACCCGACGCCGGGGTCGATGCCGTCGTTGGTCAGCCCGAACGTGGAACCTATGCCGCGGATGTTGAGCGTCGTGTTCCGGGGGTTCGACGAGTAGAGCTGGACGGAGGGGACCAGTTCCTTCACGGTGTTGACGTTGAAGGAGGTGGAGTTGTCCAGCTCGCGCGCGCCAATGACGGCCATCGGGATCGGAATCTCCTGCACCTGCTCATTCCGCCGCCTGGCCGTCACGGTCACCTCTTCGAGGGACTCCGACGACGGGTGCAGGTGGACCTCCAGCTCCCGACCGCTCACCAGCTCGAGCTCCGCGGTCTCGTAGCCGAGGAAACGAACCGTCAGGACCAGGGGATACTGGCCCTCGTGGCTGAGCACGAACCGGCCTTCCGAGTCGGTGATGGTGCCATTGGCGCCCCCCGTCGCGAGGACCGTGGCCCCGACCAGGGCTTCAGCGGTTTCCGCGTCCAGCACCTTCCCGGTCAGGGTGGCTTGGGCAAGGGCCTCTAGGCTGGTCAGAGCCACCATGAGGCCAAGCATCGCTATTCTTCTTTTCATGGGAGTAATCGTTGGTTTTAAATCCTTCAATTCCGACCTTATCAATAGGATTTAAGACAAAGGTATAAAATCTATTACTCCTACCAATCAACAAGGAAATGAAAATAAAAAAATCACCCCCGGAGGGCTTCCTCACGCTTGATGATTTCGGCCAAAGTGGCCTCCTTCAGCCGCTTGACCGTCTCGTTGCGGATTTCCATCGCGATCTGGCGGATGCCGCAAGTCTGCTCGTCGATGCACTCCTCGCAGCGTTCGTAGAACTCGTAGGTAACGCAGGGCAGCAGGGCAATGGCCCCATCGAACAACCGCATGACCCGGGCCATGTGGATCTCGTCGGGCTCGCCGTTCAGCGAATAGCCGCCGTACTTGCCCTTCTTGCTGTTCAGAATGCGGGCGTTCTTGAGCTCGGTCAGGATGGACTCGAGGAACTTCAGGGGGATGTGCTGCTCCTCCGCGATGCGGCTCACCGGAATCGGCTGCTCGCTCCGGTGCTTGGCGATGTAAACCAGCGCGTTGATCGCGTATTTCGTCTTCTTGGACAGCAAGTTCGTTCGTTTTTTTGGGATGATTCTACCGCGGGAAGACCGCCGCGCTTGCGCAAGGCCGACTTCAACCCGCAATTTACGGCTTGCCTGCGAAACGACCAAATCCGCTGGCGCATCAGCCCACCAGCCGCTTGATCTCGATCTGGGCGTCCAGCCAGGTGCTGTCGATCTTGGCCACCATGCTCGGGATGGAGGCCAGGTTCTCCTTCGAGCTTCTCGCTGGCGATGCCGCTGCCCTCGCTGTCGGTGAACTAGATGGCGTTGCCGATGAAGTGAAGTACTCCCCAATCCATGAGCTGGGCCCTATTGCGCCATCGGTTGCCCGGATTGCGCCTTGTCGCGAAAGATGTCCTGAAACGGCCCAAGTCAAGCTGCTTCCGGGCATCACAAACGCAAACCCATCATGCCCGAGTCGCTCAAAATCTCGCACCTGGCCAATGGAAAAGGGACTTAATTTGTTGGAAGCCAATCGGTTGGGGGCTATTTCAGCAGGCTCTTGGTAGGGTTTCAACAATTGCAGGGCTCAAGCGAGCAGTCTGCTTTCTGGGTTTTTATGGTTCTTGGAACTTTTTTGTGGATTGGGAAGGCAAATGGCACAAATTGGGTAGATAATCACGGACAAGGCATTGAAATCCAGCATACTTTCTGGCTGCTGTTTGCCGTTGGATGCTTTTTAGCAAAAAAGGTTGAAAAACCGTTTTGATTTAACAAAGAGCCACTTCAGCAGTACTTTTAAAGTGTTTTGAGCCGTACAATGCAATAAAACATCTCAAAAAGATAGCGCTAAGTGACATGTTATAGGCATTTTTTTATTGTCGGATTAGGTAATCTAGGCTGAATATACAAATGTTTATTAAAATATTTAGGAATCCTTTGTGCCATTAAAGCATCTAATTTGTGGCCATGCATTTTATTCTGTTTGTTTGGATTGGACTTAAAACCATAAGGGTCGGTTATAAACAATAAATTTATATTTTTTAAACTAAACATTGTGTTATGAAAATAGTTTGCAAATCTAATGCTCATAAAATCATCAAGGCAAGTTATAAATTTTCCAACGATTTCATTTATTTTAAAACCATCCGGGCTATTTATATTGCGCAATTCAACTATATAAATATTATATTCCATAACATCACATCTTTGAATTATTAGACAATCAGGAGAACAGTCTGGGTTTTTAACTAAGTGATTATAATAATTATCTACACGAATAATTATCAAATCACTTTTATCAATAGTTTCATCAATCTCTACTGAAATATTGTTTTCTGTACAAAATTCACAGAAATATCTGTTAACGAAAGGATCATTTTTTAATAATTCATGTTCTATTCCTTAAAGATGTGATTTGGCTGTAATGTGTTGTAATTCTTGTAGGTTTCGAATGTGTTTCTGTGCCTTGGATATGC
>JAIFMG010000099.1 GCA_020048645.1 Bacteroidota bacterium
ACCACCGCTGCCGAAATCACTTCGATTTGCAGATATTCCTATATCTTTGCAAACCATTTTTGGACTGCAATGTAAATGCAAATGGTATAATGGGGCCTTCCGTGCTTCTCTAGGTCAACGCCGAATTCTTCCATCAGCTCGAGGCCATAGTTGCGGATGGCATCAATGACGGCAATCGAGCGCATCCCCCTTTCGGTGATCGAATACTCGACTTTGGGAGGCACCACGGGAAAAACCTCGCGCCGGACGAAGCCATCTTCTTCCAGTTCGCGCAGTTTCGAAGTCAGCATTTTGTGCGTGATATGGGGAATGTCGCTTTTGAGCTCCCCATAGCGCATGACCCGTTTGCGCAGCCGCCAGAGGATGGGCATTTTCCAGGATCCGCCGATGCGATCCATGGCGAACTCGACCGGATTGTAGTACAACTTGTTGTTGAAAAGAAAGGTTGGCATGGTCAATCTTTTGATTTTCAACATACTTACAAATTTGTGTGTATCACTCTTTTTCGTAAGTATATTGTCTTGGGTGAGAAATATTCGGATAATTGCGGCGGTCGAGGCAAACGGCCAACAAAGAAAGAATTTTTTTATCGAACCTCAAAAAAACAACAGAAATGAAAGAGAAAAACGCGTATGTCCATTTCCACGGCGCACCCAGCAAAGGCAAGATCCTCATGGTGGCCAGCTCTCCTTCCGTATCGAAGCAAACCGGGTGGCCCATCGGTTTCTGGGCCGCCGAACTGACCCACCCCCTGCGCGTCTTCCAAGAGGCCGGATACGAGGTGGAGCTGGCCTCGACCCAAGGCGGCAAACTGGAGATGGACGGATACTCCAACCCGCTGGATCCCAGCGGATACTCCGCCCACGACATCATCACCCTGGGCTACATGCAGAAGCCCGAGTTCATGCAGATGCTCGAAAACACGCGCCCCATCTCCGACATCAACCCGGCCGACTATGTCGCCATCTTCCTGGTGGGCGGACAAGGCCCCATGTACACCTTCCGGGGCAACGCTGAACTGGAAAAAATCTTCATCAACTTCTACGAAGCAGGAAAACCATCTGCGGCCGTTTGCCACTCGACCACCTTGCTGCTCGAAGCCAAAGCCTCGAATGGCAAGCTCTTGGTGGCTGGCAAGACCTGGACGGGATTCGCCGACGCCGAGGAAGAATTTGCCGACCAAGCCGTGGGCATGAAAATCCAACCCTACCGCATCGAAGCCGAGGCCCGCAAGCTATCAGGAACTGACTTCCGGGTAGCTGCGCCTTTCTCGAGCTACGCCATCCAAGACGGCAACCTCATCACCGGGCAACAACAAAACTCCGGCGCCGCAGCCGCCGAATTGGTGGTCGAAATGCTGGGCTGACAAAATTCGGCGGGAAGCCCAACGGCTTCCCGCTTATATTTTGAACGATGAGAAAAACACTGCTCCTTTTCTGCTTGATGTTGCCCGGCTTGGCCATGGCCCAGATTCCCGTCGAACTGTTCGTCGGGCACGAAAGGGCCACGGTTGACATCATGTTTTTTCGTTTCTTCCAAAACGCAGAAGGCCAAAGCAGTCCTTGGCTCTTCTTCAACCGCAACCGCGCCAGCATCGACCTCGACATGAGCAACGGCCAACCGGCGCTGCTCTTCGGCTTCACCGAGGCCGTGTCGTACAACGCGCCCAAACTCAAAGGATTCGCCCCCGTCGTGGTAGGGCAGGTGCTGAGCTGGGGAGTTTTCCCGAAGGCGGGCATTCAGTTCGCAAAAATCACCGCACATGCGACCCTCTTCACCTGGGCCGTCGCCGAGCTGGAAAGCGACCCGCGCCTCGACCACTTCTTGCTGGCGCGCTGGACTCCCGCGCTGGGCGAAAAATGGAATGGCTTCCTGCAAGCGGAGGCCCTGACGGAGATTCCCACCGATTCGGCTCAATCCTACGGTTTCACGCAGCGGTTCCGGCTCGGCTTTTCGCGGCAGGGCTGGCAGTTCGGCGGGGGAATCGACCTGAGCCAATCGGGACGAGACGAGTTCACCAACACACAAAATTACGGCCTTTTCCTACGTCACGAATTTTGAACGAAACATGATTCTAAAGAGAAATTTCAATCCTTTGAAAGTCATTTCTTACGTGAAGTGGGAAATGACTTTTGCCATTTTGTTCTCTGTTATCATTTACGGTGTCAATGTAGGGCTTGAAATCGCCCTGGGCCTGCCCTTTTCCATCGCGGCCATCCTGGGCAGTGCGCTGGCCATTTTCATCGCCTTCCGCAACAACTCGGCCTACAGCCGATGGTGGGAAGCCCGCACGCTCTGGGGCGGCATCGTCAACTCCAGCCGCGTGCTGGCCCGGCTCGTCATCACCTTCACCGACAGCCACGCCCACCAGGCCAACTACCAAGCCGAGAGGAGCGAGAAGTTCAAGGTCGAGCTGGTCCATGCCATAATCGCCTGGGTCAACGCATTGCGCTTCCACTTGCGGGGGCAGCAGAGCTGGAGCGAGCTGGAACCGCTGCTCCAGAAGCCCGTTTACGAGGAGCTCTTGAAGTCCAACAACAAGCCAAACTACCTCCAACTGCTCATGGGAAGGCGCATCTACGTGGCCATGACCGATGGGACCCTGGGCGGATTCGACAGCTTCCAGATGGAAGGGCAGATGCTGGCCTTGGCCAACTACCAAGGAGCCTGCGAACGCATCAAGAACACGCCGCTGCTGCGACAATACGATTTTTTCACCAGGTTGTTCATCTATACTTTCATGCTGTTGCTGCCCATCTCTCTGATTGGAGACTTCGTGAAAATGGAAATCGCCGCTTGGATGCCAGCGGTCTCGGTGCTCATTTCATTCGTCTTCTCAATCTTGGGCAAGGTAGGCGAGGTCAACGAAGACCCCTTCGAGAACCGCATCACCGACGTCCCCCTGACGGCGCTCTGCAACACCATCGAGAGGGACCTGCGCGAAATGCTGCGCGAATCGAACCTCCCGCCAAAAGCTGAAGCACAACACGGATACCTCTTTTGATGGAAAATCCCAATCCCATCCCTACCAACCGAATCGAGGCCTTCAGCGATGGGGTCATTGCGATCCTCATCACCGTGATGGTTTTCGACCTGAAGCTGCCCAGCGCAGAAGCTCCGGAAAACATTCTGTCCACTTGGCTGGCCATGTGGCCGAAGTTCCTCTCGTACCTGCTGAGCTTCGTCATGCTGGCCATCATGTGGGTCAACCACCACCAGTTGCTCCACCAGGTCGCTCGGGCTGATGGGCGCCTGATTTGGCTGAACATGCACCTGCTGTTCTGGATGAGCCTGGTTCCCTTCGCGACGCACTTCATCGGCACTTACCCCACCGAGCCGCTGGCCAGCCTGGCCTATGGCTTGGTGTTTTTTTTCAATGCACTGGCCTTCAATTTCTTGCGGCTGCACAAAATCCGTTCGCCCCAACTGCTCAAGCATGAGCCACAAAAAAGCCTGCGCGGAAAGGTCAACCGCAACCGCATTTCCATGGCAATATTCTTGGCAGGTGCCTTCGGGGCTTTCGTTTGGCTTCCCCTCTCCTATTTGTGCTTTTTGATCGTTCCTTTTTTGCATCTTCTTCCCATAAAACAAGATTGATCCATCATTTTTAAACACAAAAAAGAATTGAAATGAAAATCGCCATCATCGGAACAGGAAACGTAGGCGGCACCTTGGCGGCCAAATGGGCGAAAGCCGGACACGAGATCAACCTGGGGGTGCAGGACCTTCAGAACTTCAAAGGCAAATCGCTGCTGCAACTGCCGAACGTGCAAGCCTTTGAGGTCCAAGAGGCCGTGCGGCGCTCCGAAGTGGTGCTGGTGGCCACGCCGGCGCCCATCGCCGACGAGGTGGCCCGCAGCTTGGGCGACACCACCGGAAAGATCATCATCGACGCCATGAACATCGTCATGGGCCGCGGCCCCAAGGGCTTCAGCAACACCGCCGAAGCCATCTTGGCCAACACGCAGACCCGCGATGTGGCCAAATGCTTCAACACCACGGGCTACAACAACATGGCAAATCCGAACTACGGCGACCACGCGCTCGACCTGTTCGTGGCTGGCGACAGCGAGCGGGCCAAGAAAGCGGCGCAAACCCTGGCCAAGGACGCCGGCTTCGCCGAGTGCTACGACATTGGCGGAAACGACCGCTTCGGCCTAATGGAGCAGTTCGCCTGGTTCTGGATCAACCTGGCCATGTTCAAGGGGCAGGGGCGCGAGATCGGCTTCAAGCTGCTCAAACGGTAGGCCTCGATATTGGCAAAAAAGGCCCGAAGAAGCTGTTTCTTCGGGCCTTTTTGGCATTGTTGGGCTTCACGCGCTCAAAGCTCCACGATCATGATTTCGGTGCGGCGGTTGGCCTGGTGCTGGCCTTCGTCGCAGTCGATGCCATCGGCGCAGCCGTTGGTCAGGCGGCGCTCGCCATAGCCTTTTCCGGTGATGCGTGAAATGTCGATGCCCCCTTTGAAAACAATGTACTGCATGGCCGAGAAGGCACGGCGTTGCGACAGGTCTTCGTTGTAATCGTTCGGCGCGCGGCAGTCGGTGTGCGAACTCAGCTCGATGCGCATGGTCGGATACTGGCGCATGACCTGTATGACCTTGTTGAGGTCGGCGGCGGCGTCGGGGCGGATGTTGTCCTTGTCGAGGTCGTAGTAGATGTTTTTGAGCAGAATGACCTGGCCGGGCTTGAAGACGAAATCATCGGGCAGTTCGTCGAGCGGCGTGGTGATGACCTCCGTGTAGTAGTCGTTCGGGCCGTCGGGGTCGCCGGGTTGGGCGGGGTTGCCCGTGCCAACGGAGCCTCCGGTGCCTGTTGTTCCGCCGCCGGGGTTGCCAGGGTTGTTCGGATTCCTCGGGTTGTTCGGATTGTTCGGGTTGCGGGCGAAGTCAGTCGTGCTGACCAGCCAGTTGGCGTCTTTGAACTTGAAGAGGTAGATGTCGTCATCGCCTTTCCCGTCCTCGCGGTTGGAAGAAATGTAGCCCGTTTGGCCGTATTCGTCCGAGATGAAGGAAAAGTCGTCCTTGGTGCTGTTGAGGGGATAGCCCATGTTGACGACGATTTTGAAGGAGTTGGAATCGGCCAGGGCCATGAAAATGTCCAATCCTCCAAATCCGACCAGGCCGTCCGAAGAGAAGTAGAGCGTGCCGTCGGGGTGGATGAAGGGGAACATCTCGTTGCCTTCGGTGTTGATGACGGGGCCGAGGTTTTCGGGCTGGCTCCAGAGGCCGGTGTTCTTGGTCACGCGGTAAATGTCGGTTCCGCCATATCCTCCGGGGCGATCGGAAGCGAAATAAAGCCATTTGCCATCGTAGGAAAGGCTAGGATGCCCGGTCGAGAAGTCGTCGCCGTTGAAAGGCAGCTCTTCGACCCCGCCCCAAATGTCGCCCACCAGGTTGGCCGTATAGATCTTGAGCCGGTTTTCGCCGTCCTGGGTCTGGACCAGGCGTTGCTGCTGCAAGTTGTTGCGCGTGAAGTAGATGACGTTGCCGGAGGCGTTGAAGGTCGCCGGGCCTTCGTGGTATCGGGTGTTGAGCTCGGGCGAAAAGGCCGTAGCATTGGACAGTTCTCCCGTGGCGTTGCGTTCGGCCACGTACATGTCCAGGAAGGGCTGGTTGTTCCAGACATAGACCTGCTTGACGGCCCCGCCTTCGTCGCGGCTGGTGGCGAAGACGACTTTGTTGCGGTAGTACATGGCCCCGAAGTCGGAGTTCTTGGTGTTGATGGACAGGTTTTGAAGCACCACGCTGTTGGAGTCGGCAATCATCACGTTGGCCCTCGATTGCTGCTCGACCTCGCGCTGGGCGCGCGAGTCGCCCCCTTGCATCTTGGCGAACTCGTTCATCCAGTAGGCAGAAGACTCGAAACGCCCGTTGCTGCGCAGGGCCTGGGCGAAGTAGTAGGCGTCCTCCGGCAAATAGTTCTGGCTTTCGATGACGATGCCATACCAGTACTCCGCCTGCTCGGTCTGATCGGTCATGCGGTAGCATTCGGCCAAGCGCTTGGACACATGCTCCTTGGCCTCACCGGAGCGTGCCAGCTCCGCGTAAAGATCGACGGCGTCCAGGTAGGCCAGCTTCTCGAAGAGCTGGTCCGCCCGCTGGAGCTTGCGCGACTGGGCTTGCGCCAAGCTGGGCATCATCCCCAAAAAGAGCAGGCTCAGAAATAGGATACGTTTCATGCGCTTAGGTTTTTTCAGGCTTAAAAATAACGAGGTGAACGGACACGAGACTGGTTCTTGAGGTAGAAATCGTAAATCAGCGAAATCTCGTGCGTCCCATTGTTGAACTGGCTCAGGTCGTTGGTCGAAAAATCGTAGGAATAGCCTGCCCAGAAGTTCTCGAGAATGCGGTACTGCACGATACCCGAGAAAGAATCGCCGACCCTAAGGTTGACGCCCAGCCAGAGCCGCTGCTTGAACAACATGCTGGCGCTCAGGTCAACCGACACGGGGCTGGCCGCCGTATATTTTACCAGGAACGAAGGCTTGAACACCCAGTCGCGGTTGATCTCGTGGGCATATCCGCCAATGAAGAAGAAGTGCCGCTCCTGCCGACCCACCGAGCCGGTGTTCACGCCCGACTGGGTCACGACGTTCTTGACCAGCCGCGGCACCGAGAGGCCCAGGTAGAACTTCCGGGTGAAGAAATAGGCACCCGCCCCGAAGTTGGGCAAGAGCCGCCCATCCACGTCCTGCGAGAAGCTCGGGTCCGGGTTGAGCACGTTCAGGCTCGTGAGGTTGGCCTCGTAGCGCGAAAAGCCGCCCTTGGCGCCCAACGAAAGGAATGACCCCTCGGAGAGCTTCAGCCGGAATGAGAAGTCGCCGAAGATGCCCGTCTCCTTGATGGGGCCGATGCGGTCGTAGTTGAGCGATAGGCCCAGGCCCACGCTTTCCTTTTTCAACGGCCCGTGGAGGTTGAGGGTCTGCGTATCGGGCGCCCCGTCGATTCCTACCCATTGGTGGCGGGTCAGGAAAGCCAGGCTGAGCACGTCGCGCGTGCCCGCGTAGGCGGGGTTGACACTCAGCGTGTTGAACATGTACTGCGTGTACATGGATTCCTGTTGGGCCGTTGCCCAGAAGGGGGATAAAGCCAAAAAGAGGCTCATCAAACGTCGCAAGCCTTTGCTCATGGGGCTCTTTTTTTGGTAGTTAGGGCAATAATGCCGCCGCCAGGAAAATCCCCTGGCGGCGGCTGTTCATCAGCGGTTCAAGTAGATGTAACCTGTCAGCGGATCGGAATCATCGCCCAGCTCCAGGATGTAGAAGTAGGTGCCGGTCGATAGCTCCTCGCCCGTGTCGGAAGCGGTTCCATCCCAGTCGTTCTGGTAGCCGTTGGCCTGGTAAACCAGGTTGCCCCAACGGTTGAACACCCGGAAGATGTTCTCGGGATAGGCCAGGATGCCCGGAATGACGAACACGTCGTTGATGCCGTCACCGTTGGGCGAGAAGCCGTCCGGCACGATGACCAGCACATCTCCGGTTGCCTTCACGTCGATGATGACGCTGTCGCGGTCGCAGTTCTGGGTGAAGTCGCACACCTGGTAGATCAGGTAGTCGCGCCCGATGTAGTTCGGCAGGTTCACGTAGTCAACCGTAACATTGCCTTCGCCGTCGAGGGTGTAAACCGCGCCACTGGCGGGAGCCTGCAACACCACCACCGACGAGGGGTCGATGTTGTTGTCCGGGTCGTAGTCGTTGGCCAGCACGTCCACCGTAACGCTGCCTCCAAGGCTGGTTTCGGCAAAGTCGATGATGGCCACCGGCGGGTTGTTGCGGTTCTCGATGGTGACGATCACCTGGGCCTGGTCGCATCCGCCGTCGAAGTCGCAGACCGTGTAGGTGAACACGTCGTTGCCCACGAAGTTGAAGCCGGGGTTGTAGGTGATGGTTCCGGCCGTCGGGTTGACCGTGACCGTGCCGTTCAGCGGATAGCCACCCGCCGAGATGGTGATGGTCGCGGGGTCGAGGTCGCCGTCGAGGTCGTAGTCGTTGGCCACCACGTAAACCGGCACAGGCTGGTTGATGATGGTCGTGGCCGTGTCGTTGACCGCGACGGGCGGGCTGTTCACGAAGGTAACATCCACCGTGACCAAGGCCTCGGCGAGCGCGCCCTGCTGGTCGGCCACCGTGTAGCGGAACTGGTCGCGGCCCACGAAGTTCAGGCCCGGGGTATAGGTGGCCACGCCCGTCTGGGCGTTGATGGCAACCGTGCCGTTGAGCGGCTGGCCTCCTGCGGGAATGCTGACCGTCGAAGCCACCAGCGAACCATCGGGGTCGAAGTCGTTCAGCAGCACCACGATAGCGACAGGCTCGTTGCGGGGCGTCGTGGCGAAATCATCCACCGCGACAGGCAGTTGGTTGATGCCGCTGACCACCACCGTTACGGAAGCCGTGGCGCAGTCGCCCTCGTCGTCGCAAATCTGGTAGGTGAAGAAGTCCGTGCCCACGAAGCTCGGGTTCGGCAGATAAGTAACCTCGCCCGTCAGCGGGTTGACGCTGGCCGTGCCGTTGAGCGGCGCCGAGAGGATCTGGATGCTCGAAAGCACCAGCTCGCCATCGGGGTCGGAGTCGTTCTGCCAAACCATGATGCCCACGGGCTGGCCTTGGTCGGTCTGGGCCGCGTCGTTGCTGGCAACTGGCGGGTCGTTGACCGGCACCACCGTGATGTAAACCGTGGCCGTGGCCGTTTCGCCGTCGTTGTCTGCCACCGTATAGACAAAGGCGTCGATGCCAGAGAAGTCAGGGTTCGGCGTGTAGGTGATCTGGCCGTTGGCGATGTTCACCTGGGCCGTGCCGTTGAGCGGAGCCTGCACCACGACGACCGAGTTGAAGTTCAGGATGCCGTCGGGGTCTTGGTCGTTGACCAGCACCACGATGTTGACCGCCTGGTTCTCGTCGGTGGTGGCGAAGTCGTTGACCGCTATCGGCGGCTGGTTGACGCGCAGCACCGTGATGGTAACGGTAGCCGTCTCGCAAGCGCCTTCGTTGTCGCAGACTTCGTAGGTGTAGGTGTCGATGCCGAAGAAGCCGGCGGCGGGCGTGTACTCGATGGAACCGTTGGTTCCGACGACGGTGGCCGTGCCGTTGGCGGGTCCGCTGATGAGGGTCAGCGTGCCCAAGGCCAGGAAGCCGTCGGGGTCGGAGTCGTTGGAAACCACCACCGTGGTAACAGGAACGCCTGAGAGCGTCTGCTCGGTGTCGTTGACCAGCACGGGCGGCAAGTTGACCGGTATGACCGTAACGGTCACCTGGGCCTCGTCGCACAAGCCGTGGTTGTCGCAGACACGGTAGAAGAACACGTCGTTGCCCTCGAACCCATCGTTGGGCAGGTAGGTGATCTGGCCCGTAACGGTGTTCACCGTCACTGTTCCGTTCGCGGGTTGCACCGTTACGGTCAGGCTCGATACCACCAGCCCGTTCTCAAAGTCCGTGTCGTTGGCCAACACGGGGATCGTTACAGGAGTCGATTCGGGCGTCTGGGCCACGTCGTTGACAGCGACAGGCGGCTGGTTGGCGGGCAATACCGTGATGAGCACGGTGGCTTGGTCGCAAAGGCCGTCGTTGTCGCAGATGACGTAAGTGAACACTCCCGTGCCGATGAAGCCCGGATCGGGGTTGAAGGTTATCAGGCCCGTGGTCGAGTTGACGTTCACCGAGCCGTTCAGCGTCGTGAGGACCTGCAAGGTGGAAATCACCAGGTTGCCGTCCAGGTCGAAGTCGTTGGCCAGTACGTCCGTCATGACTGGCGTGTTCTGGGTCGTCTGGTTGAAATCGTCCTCGGCGACAGGCGGCTGGTTGAAGTTGTTGACCGTGATGGTAACAACCGCCACGTCGCAAAGGCCGTCGTTGTCGCAAACGCTGTAGCTGTAGCTGTCAAGGCCCACGTAGTTCGCGTCGGGAGTGTAGCTGATCGCACCCGTCACCAAGTTCACGCTGACCGTGCCGTTCAGGGGCTGCGCCACGATGGTAACGCTGGAGGGAACCAGCACGCCATCCACGTCGCTGTCGTTGGCCAGCACGTTGGTTGTAACGGTGCTGTTCTCGTCCACCTGGTCGGCGTCGTCAACCGCTACGGGCGGGTAGTTCGGAGTGCTCACCACCACCTTTACCTGGGCTTGGTCGCAGAATCCGTCATTGTCGCAGACTTCGTAGGTGAAGACGTCCGTGCCGACATAGCCCGCGTTGGGCAGATAGGTGATGACGCCCGTTACCGGGTCGATGCCCTGGATGCTGCCGTTGAGCGGCGCGACCGCGATGCTCACGCTACCCACCACCAGGAATCCATCCACGTCCGAATCGTTGGCCAGTACCGGTATGCCCACGGACTGGTTCATCAGCGTGTTGGCTCCATCGTTCACGGCGACAGGCGGTTCGAGCGTTTCGAGCACGGTGATGCTGACCGTCGCCTCGTCCGTGGCGCCATCGTCATCGCAAACCGAGTAGAGGAAGCTGTCGTTGCCGAAGAAGCCGGGGTTCGGATTGTAGGTAACGGCGCCCGTCGTCGGGTCGATGCTCAACGTGCCGTTGGCCGGACCGAAGAGGATGGTCACGCAAGTCGGGTCGATGGTGCCATCCACGTCGATGTCGTTGCCAAGAATGTCGATGGTTACCGGATTGCCCATGACCGTGGTGGCCACGTCGTCGCTGGCGATTGGCGGGCCGTTGACATCGTCAACCGTGATGGTCACGGTAGCCTGGTCGCACTGGCCCACACCGTTGCAGATCTCATACACGTAGGTATCCGTGCCGATGAAGCCCGTCGCGGGAGTGTAGGTGATCTCGCCCGTGGTGCTGTTGACGCTCAGGCCGCCATGGCTGGCGAAGCTGATGATGCGCAAGCTCGTCAGGTCGAAGCCCATGCCGCTGTCGTCGTCGTTGGCCAGGACCGCGGTGCTGACCGGCATGTTGATGCTGGTCGCGTCGAAGTCGTCCTCGGCCACCATCGGCAACTGGTCAACCGTGATGACGATGTTGTCCTGGTTTTCGCAGCCGAAGAAGTCCACCACGCGCAAGCTGAAGACCGTGGTCTGGACAGCCTCGAAGATCGGGCTGGCCAAGTTGGCATCGTCCAAGCCTTGGCTAGGCGTCCACTCGAAGTAGAGCGGACCAGAACCACTGCTGGCGGAGCCATCCAAAGTAACCAACTGGCCGTAGTTGACCGTCTGGTCGGTTCCGGCATTGGCCACTGGCGTGGGATGCACCGTTACGACGCCCATGTTCAGCACATCGACGCTGCAACCATTGGCCGTTGATGCCGCCATGGTGTAAATCGTCGTCGCGCTCGGAGTCGCAGCGAAGACCAGGTTGCCGCCCGTGCCATATTGCGCCAGGCCGACAGGAACGCCGCCTTGGGTCAACTGGTAAGCCACGTTCGGCTCGGAGTTCAGCAGAACCAGGCTCGCCACTTCGCCCGCGCAGATTTCATCGTCGGCGATGAACAAGGCCGGGTTCGGAGAGGGGTTCACGTTCATCACCACGCTCGGCGGGGTGGAAGCGCAGCCCAAGGTATTGGAAACCTGTACCGTCATCACGTCGCCATCCCGCATCTCCAGCGAGTTGTAAACGTTCGACGCGCCATTCTGGACCTCGAAGCCATTCAGCAAGAAGCGGTAGTTCGCGAAGCCCGTCGTGGCCGTGAAAACCACGGGCTCACCGAAGCAGATGTCGTTCTGCGATGCAGAGAGCGTCGTTATGGGCAAGGCCTGAACATCGACGCTGATGTCCGCGGGACTGGCCATGCAGCCATGAACGTTCGTGATCTGGACGTTGACCGTATGCGTGCCCACCGGCAGGCTTGAGGCGAAGACCGGGTTAGAGCCAATCTGCACAGAGTTGCCATTCAGGCGGAAGTGGTAGCTCGTGAAGCCTTCGGAAGCGATGAAGCTCACCGGGGTTCCCGCGCAAACTTCCGAAGCGGTGCTCGTCAGGCTCGCGAAAGGCAAGTCATGAACCGTTACCACCAGCTCCGGCGTCTGGGCCGAACAACCATTCTCACTGACTACCGCATAAACCCCATCACCGTTGGACAAGCTGCTGGTCGTAAACACGTTGGACGCGCCCGACGAGACAAAGCCGCCATTCACGGCGAACGAATAGTTCGAGTAGCCACCCGTGGCCGTGAAGGTGATGGGCTCTCCATCGCAAACCTCCAAATCGCTGGCGTTGATGGAAACCACTGGCACCGCCAACACAACAACCGGGGCGCTCGTCAGGTGGCTTTCGCAGCCGAAGCCGTTGTAAACCACCACGTCAACCGTCTGGCCGTTGGCCAGGCTGCTGGTCTGGTAAGCCGTGGCCGAAGAAGGCCCTTGCTGGCTGATGCCATCCACCAAGAACTCGTACTCGCTGCCGCCGCTGGCCGTGAACACCACCGTCTCACCCTCGCAGAAGGCTCCGGCGGGTTCAATCAACGCCGCGACTGGCAACGGACGGACGATGGTCGGAACACCAACGCTCGTGGCCTCGCAGCCTGCCACACTCTGGACGCGGACCGTTACCACCGAGTTGTGGATCAAGTTGGAAACCGAGAACAAGTTCGATGAGCTGTTCTGCGAAGCCGTGCCGTTCACGAAGAACTCGTAGGTGCTGAAACCGGGAGTGGCCGTGAAAATCACCTCGTCACCCGAGCAAACCTCACCATCGCTGCTCGCGAGCGATACCGTCGGAACAGGCGCCACGACCATCGTGATCGAAGGCGATGCCTTCGCGCATCCGGCCGCGTTCACTCCGACCACGCTCACCACATCGCCATTCTGCAAGGTCGTCGTGCTGAAGTTCGAGTTCGTCCCGCTTTGCGCCTCAGCCCCGTTCACGAAGAAGGTGTACGAGACGCCTCCCGTGCCCGTGAACGTAACCGATTCGCCAGCGCAGATGTTCGTCGAGCTGGCCGTCAGGCCCGTGCTTGGAAGTGCCTCGACCGCTACGGTTACATCCGCCGGTGAGGAAACGCAGTTGAACGAGTTGCCAACTTCAACGCCTATCACATGGCTGCCCACCGGCAGAACCGATGAGTAGGTGTTCTGGGCGCCAATCTGGATGGGCGTGCCATTCAGGCTGAAACGGTAGCTCGAGAAGCCGCCCGTGGCCGTCAAGACAACCGGCTGGCCGTCGCATACGCTCGCCGCGTTCGCAATCAAGATGCTCGTCGGAAGTTCATTCACAACGACAGCGACCGGAAGAGTCGTAACGCTGCAACCGCTCTCCGTAACGCGGGCCGTAACCTGGTCGCCGTCCGACAAGCTGCTCGTGCTGTAAACGTTGGATGATCCGGAAACCAACCAAGAACCGTTCACCGCGAACTCGTAGTTCGAATAGCCGCTCGTAGCCGTAAACACCGTCGCCTCGCCTGCGCAAATCTCGGCATCCGAAACCGCCAAGCTCGCTACCGGCAACGGATTCACCACAACCGCGACTTCCGCCGAGGTCGTAACGCATCCGAAACCATTGCCAACGGCTACACTGACCGCTTGTCCATCAAGCAAGATGCTGCTGCTGTAGCTGGTGGCAGGCGATGGACCTTGCACGCTCAGACCGTCCACGAAGAACTGGTAGCTCGTGCCTCCGCTCGCGCTGAACACCACCGTGCTGCCTTCGCAGACCGGACCCGCTGGGCCGTTCAAGCTCGCGACAGGAACAGCCCGCACAATCGTCGGGACACTCGCGCTCGTGGCCACACAGCCGGAGGCGTGGGTGGCAACGACATTCACAACCGAGTTGTTCGTCAAGCTAGTGGTCGCAAACAGATTCGAACCGCTCGATTGGGCCAAACCGCCGTCAACGTAGAACTCGTAGCTCGTGAACCCACTGCTGGCCGTGAAGAAGACTTCTTCACCCAGGCAGACCTCGCTGGCTGAAGCGACCAAATCAAGGGCAGACAGCTCGTCAACCTGCATCACGATGGGCAAGGGGCTAGATACACAACCGCTTGCATTGCGCACATCGACTGACACAAGGTCGCCGTTCTGAACAACCGCCGAGGTGTAGCTGGCCGTAGCTCCCGTCTGAACGACAGTGCCATTCAGCTTGAACACATAATCGCTTCCACCCGTCGCGCTGAACGTTACGCTCTCGCCCAAGCAAATCCGCGTATCGCTGGCACTTAGGCTGGCAACAGGCAAGCTGTTGACCGTAACGGCCTGGCTGGCCGGAACATTGAAGCAGCCATTGACATCCCGCATCTCTACCGAAACGGTGTAACTACCCGCGTTCAAACTGGCTGCGTAATTCGGGTTGCTGCCCGTCTGGCGAAGCACGCCGTTCACGAAGTAGTCGTAGTTCGAGAAGCCAAAGGTCGAACTGAAATTTAGAACACCTCCTTCACAGACAGCCAAGCGATCGGCCAGCATAACGCCAGCGGGCGCTTGGTGGATGGTTACCCTTTGCGAGTTGGTCATCGAGGTGCAAGCACCCGAGGCAACTTCAACGGCAACGACATCATTGTTCGACAAGGTGCTAAAGGTCATCACGTTAGAGGTCGTTGCGGGCAGCCAGCTTCCGTTGATGCTGAAGCGGTAGCTATCAAATCCGCCAGTCGCTGTAAACACAATCGGATCACCAGCACAGGCCGCCGTCACCGAAGACGACAGACTCGCGACTGGCGTGTTGCCAACCGTGATCAGGCTTTCGGCAGTGGTTACAGAACAGCCAGCGGGGTTGAACACCCGAACGGCAACAGCCTGCCCGTCCACAAGAGCATCGGTCCTGTAGGTGCTTTGGTTGGATGGGCCTTGAACAGACACCCCATCCACCAAGAACTCGTAGCGACTTCCGCCAGTGGCCGTGAACAGCACTTCCTGACCTTCGCAGATCGTCGTGGCCGAGGCCATCATGCTCGCACTTGTCGGCAAAGGATGCACAACCGGAGCGAATACTTCAGGCGAAACCTTGCAGCCCCAAATGTTGCTCACTTCTGCGCGAATCACTTGACCCGTGCTCAAGTTGGCACTGCTGAAAGTCCGTAGGCTTCCACTTTGCTCCAAGTTTCCATCCACAAAGAAGTCGTAATTGCTGTATCCCGCTGTGGCCGTAAAGACAACAGGCTCGCCCGTGCAGATTTCAGATTCGGAAACCGTCAAATCCACAACCGGCACGGCGCGCACGCCCACCAGCACCGCCGGCGAGCTCGCCACGCAGCCGCCCTGCCCGACCGCCACGCTCACCGCGTCGCCGTTCGAGAAGAGGTCGGAAGAGTAGGTCGCCGACGGGCCCGACTGGACCTCGGCGCCATTGACATGGAAGGTGTAGGCCGTGCCGCCGGTGGCCGTGAACGTGACCGTCTCGCCGGAGCAGACCGGGTTGGCCGAGGCCGACAGCGAGGCCACGGGAAGCGCCGTGACGCTGACCGCCTGCGGCGCCGCGTCGAGCGGGCAGCCGTCCGCGCTGAACACGCGGGCGAACACCTGCTGGCCGT
>JAIFMG010000003.1 GCA_020048645.1 Bacteroidota bacterium
GTGCCTTCCGTGCCTTTCGTGGACAAAAAAAACCGAAACAAAAATTCGTGCCTTCCGTGCCTTTCGTGGACAAAAAAAACCGAAACAAAAATTCGTGCCTTCCGTGCCTTTCGTGGACAAAATTCTTTCGTGGAAAATATCTTTCGTGGAAAAAAACCTTTCGTGCCTTCCGTGCCTTTCGTGGACAAAATTTTTTCGTGGAAAAAAACCTTTCGTGCCTTGCGTGCCTTTCGTGGACAAAATTTTTTCGTGGAAAAAAACTTTCGTGCCTTCCGTGCCTTTCGTGGACAAAATTTTTCGCGGAAAAATATCTTTCGTGGAAAAAAAAACCTTTCGTGCCTTTCGTGCCTTCCGTGCCTTTCGTGGACAAAAAAAATCGTGCCTTTCGTGGACCAATCTCTTCCGTGGACAAAAAACAATTCCTTTGCAGTCTTGCTTATTTTTGGCCCCATCCCTAAACCGACCAGCAATGAACCGAAAAAAGAAAATCGTGGTGGCCGTTACGGGCGCCAGCGGGTCCATCTATGCCAAGGTGCTCTTCCAGAAGCTGGCCCTGCCCGCCCTGGCCGAGCAGATCGACAAGGTCGGCGTCGTGTTCTCGAAGAACGCCCGCGACGTCTGGCACCAGGAGCTCCAGGACAAGAGCTACGAGCAGATTCCCTTCCCCATCTTCGAGCGCGACAACTACTTCGCCCCCTTCGCGTCCGGCTCGGCCCGCTACGAGACCATGGTCGTCTGCCCCTGCTCGATGGGCACCCTGGGCCGCATCGCCCACGGCATCTCCGACGACCTGACCACCCGCGCCGCCGACGTCATCCTCAAGGAGCGCCGCCGCCTGATCCTGGTCTTGCGCGACACGCCGCTCAACCTGATCCACATCGACAACATGCGCACCGTGACCCAGGCCGGCGGCATCATCTGCCCGGCAAGCCCATCCTTCTACAGCCGGCCCAAGACCTTCGAGGAGCTGGCCGCCACCGTCGTGGACCGCATTCTCGACCTGGCCGGATTCGAGCAGGACACCTACCGCTGGCGCGAGTGAGCCAGCGGCGTGGCCCCGCCAGGCAGGGGCCCTTGGGAGCGAAAAAGCCACCCCGGCAGGCGGGGTGGCTTGGTTTCGTGCGCTGTGGGCGCGGCCCACTCAGATTTCGGCCACGGCGTCCCAGAGCCGCTGCTCGAAGTTCTCGCGGGGGATGAAGCGGGTCTCGTCGAGGTGGCCGACGTACTGCGAGGAGTACGACATCTGCTCGACGTACTCGGGCGAGCGTCCGACGCCTTCGCCGGCGTTGATCATGACCACGTCGCCATCGACGATGTGGCCTTGGCGCAGGGCCTTGAAGAAGCCGACGATGGTGGTGGCGCAGGCCGGTCCCATCCGCACGCCGATCTTGTAGGCCAGCAGGCGGGTCACGTCGAGGGTCTTCTCCTCGGGCACCGAGGTGATGTGGCCTTGGCTTTCGCGGACGATGGGCGCCAGGGCGATGTAGGCCTTGGGGTTGCCGGTGGCCAGGGTGTTGATCGTGGTCTCGGGGTTGTCGATGATGTGCTTCTGGTAGTCCTCTACCCAGCCTTCGGGGAAGCCGTTGGCGTGGGCTTCCTCCCAGGCCTTGGCCATGGGGTCGCAGCGGTGGGGCTGGGGCAGGATCATGCGGGGCATCTTCTCGAACACGCCCTCGTTCTTGAGCTCTTGGCAGGCCTTGCCGATGCCCATGGGCCCGGTGCCGCCGCTGACGGCCTGGAGGAACACCGTGGGGAACTCGGGCAGGACGCGGAGCCACTCATAGACCATGGTCTTCTTGGCCTCGATGCGCATGGGGTCGAAGTTGCCCGCGGTCAGGATCTGGCCATGCTTCTTGGCGAAGTCGGCGGCCATGACCTTGGCGGCCTGGTAGTCGCCCTTCACGCGGATGACGTTCTGGCCGAAGGATGCGATCTGCGCCTCCTGGATCTTCAGGGAGATGTCCGGGATGAAGACCGTGGCGGTGATGCCGGCCCCGGCCAGGTAGCGCGAGTAGGCCGTGCCGAGGTTGCCCGTGCTGGCCGTGACGTAGGCGTGTACCTTGTTCTCTTTCAGTACGCTGGCCACCACCGAGCCCGCCAGGTCCTTGAAGGTCTGGGTGGCCTGGTTGAGGTCGTGCCGGTGGGCATACACCTTGATGTTCATGTTGTAGTGCTCCTTGGCGAACTTCTCGAAGAAGTCCCAGCGCTGGATGGGCACGACGCCCTCGTTGCCGAAGGCCACGACGTTGGCCGGGTCGTGCAGCGGCAGGTAGTCGAAGTAGCCCCAGATGTTCTTGGGCTTGAAGTCGGGCTTGCGCACCAGGTCGATCAGGCCTTTGTAGCCTTTCTTGTAGTGGACGGTGGCCTGCGGCGAGCCGGTCTTCGGGCAGTGCTGCCCCACCTCGAACCACTCGGCGAAGCTGTTGAACTCCGCGTCGCTGGTGTCGCAACGCAATACGAACTTGTTGTTGGTCATTGGATTTTTGGATTTTCGCCTGGAAATCAGGGAACCAAGCCCATTCGCAGGCGAGCAGTTACTCGTAGGTTTTTCGGGCGCGAATATAGGAATTTATGCCGGGCCAAGGCCTTTTTCCTCCAAGCCCAGCGGGCCTAAGCCCTAAGGTTCAAAGTAGTACGCCGACTACCAGGGTGTCGTCCACCTGCTCGTAGGGCTGTCCGTGGCTGGTCTGCCAGTTCTGGAAAGCCTGCGCGAGGGTCTGGAGCTGCTCGTCCATGTCGAGCCGGGCGCCGCGCAGCAGCAGCTCCTTGAGGGCCTTGACCTTGAATTTCTTGCCCCTGGGCCCGCCGAACTGGTCCTGGAAGCCGTCGGTGAGCAGGTAGAGGCGGTCGTCGGGGAAAAGCCGGATGCTCTGCTGGCTGAAAGGCTTCTCGAAGAGGAAGACGCTGACGGGCTGGCGGTCGGCGGGCAGTTCGTAGAGCGCGAACTCGGCCGAGCGGCCCTGCTCCCGGCCGGCCTCGGGCGCGGGCAGGGCGGCCCGGCGCGCCAGCAGCAGCGGGTTGTGCGCCCCGGCGTAGTCCAGGCGGACGCGGTCGTTCGAGATGCGGCAGAGCGAGATGTCCAGGCCGTCCTTGGGCCCCGAGTCGAGCACGTCCTGGCGCAGCGAGGCCTTTATCTTGGCCCGGAGCGACTCGAGCACCTGGGCCGGGCCGGGGTCCTCGCTCTCGGCCATGGTCTCGTTGAGGAAGGTGTAGGCCAGCAGGCTCATGAACGCCCCCGGAACGCCGTGCCCGGTGGCGTCGGCGGCGGCCAGGTAGAAGGCCTTCGGGCCGGCGTGGCACCAGTAGAAGTCGCCCGAGACGATGTCCTTGGGGCGGAAGAAGAGGAAATGCTGGCGGAAGAAGCGGGCGAAGACCTCCGGGAAGGGCAGGATGACGCTCTGTATCTTCTGCGCGTACTGGATGCTGGCCGTCAGGTCGCCGTTGACCCGCTCCAGGATGCTGTTTTTCAGGGCCAGCTCGCGGGTGCGCTCGGCCACGGTGCGCTCCAGCTCCTCGTTGTAGCGCTTGAGCTGCTCGTTCTGCTCCTCCAGCTTGCGGTCTTGCTCGAAGCTCAGCAGGGCCTGGCGCACCGTGAGCAGGAGGTCGTCGCGGTTCCAGGGCTTGCTGATGAAGCGGTAGAGGTTGGCCCGGTTGACGGCCTGCCCCACGGCCAGGGCGTCGGCCTGCCCCGTGAGCATGACCTTGAGCGCCTTGGGGGCCAGCTCGTGGATGCGGGCCAGCAGCTCGTCGCCCCGGATGCCGGGCATGATCTGGTCCGTGATGACCAGGGCGAGCTGGTGGCCTTCCTGGGCGAACTCCTCGACGATTTCCAGGGCCTCCTCGCCGCTCTCGGCCATTTCGAGGAGGTAGCGGCCTTGGGCCAGCTTGCTGAGCTGCGCCTGCAAGCCCTTGAGCACCAGGGGCTCGTCGTCCACGCAAAGGATGTACTTGTCGGCCATGGCGCGCTATTTTGGGGTGATGCCGATGGCCTCGACCAGATCCCGCTCTTCCCAAGGCTTGTGCAGCACGCGGGTCTGCGGCAAGGCCCGCAGAAGCCCGTCGAGCGCCTGCGGGTCGGCCTGGCCCGTGAGGATGACCAGCCGCGCCTGGGGGAACAGCCGCTGCACCTTCAGCAGCAGCGCGTCGCCCTTGACCTCGGGCATCAGCCAGTCCGAGACCACGGCCGCCAGCCGGATGCCCTGGGCCGCGAAGGACTCCAGCACCTCCAGGGCCTCGTCCGCCGATTGGCAGAACTCGTACTCGAGGCTCTGGCCATAGGATTTCATCAGGCTGGCCCTGAGGCTGTTGATGACGATTTCCTCATCATCTACGCAAAGTATGGCGCTGGCGTTCATGCGAAGGGGGGGCTTTCGTTTTTGGGGCGGATTCACCAGCCGACAAAATCCTTGAGCTCGAGGAACTCCTGCTCGTCGAGCAGGACCTCGAACAGCAGCGGGTAGCTGCGCTCCAGGCCCTCGGCGGTGCGGGTCTCGACCACCAGGCGGTAGCTCTTGCGGTCCACGATGGGCTGCAGGAGCTGGGGCTTGATGTCGGCGTAGGCCAGTCGCGTCTTGTCCCAGGTGAAGCTCTGCCAGACGACCTGGTTGTCGCTGACCTGCTCGACGCGGATGGAGTGGGGGGCGCTTGGGCTTTCCCAGCGGAAGAGGATGGAGTCCTGGGTCAGGAAGTAGGACGGGTCTTCGGTCAGGAAGACGAAGTCGCCCAGGCGGAAGGGCGTGTCGAACTCCTGGCCGCCCAGGCGGGCCCGCAGCAGGTACGACCGGCCGGGCTGGAGCTGCTCGCGGGCTTGCGGGGGCAGGGCCTCGTAGTCGAGGGCCTCACGCCCGACGGCCGGGGCGTGCCAGAAGGCCTCGTTCTGCCCTTCCTCGAAAAGGAGCAGGTCCACCTTGCCGGGGCTTTTCCAGCGCAGGGCGAACTCCTGGGGCGTGCGGAAGGCCCTGGGGTTGTCGCGGGCGAACTCGAAGCCCTCGGGCGAGGCCGAGAAGTCGGCCGAGCTTTCGCGGATGCTTGAGAAGGACGCGCCGACGGCCTGGGCCACGCCCAGCAGCCAGTTGGGCTGCCCTTCGGCCGGGTAGCCGTGCAGGCAGCGGTCGAGGTTGACGCTCTGGCCGGCGTTCAGGTGTACCCAGTTGGTCTGCTGCCCGTCGTCGAGCTTGTGCAGCCGGAAGGAGGCCTTGCCCATGGCCGAGATCTTGGCCGCGCCGAGGTCTTCGACGTCCAGCAGGTAGCCGCCGCCGGTGGGGCGCAGGTCCTTGACCAGCCGTGCGGCCTTCGCCCCGTCCTGGAAACTCAGGCTGTTCAGCCCTTCGCCCGCGAAGAGCAGGACTTTGAGCTGGCCCAGGGCGCTGGTGCTGCCGGCCAGGAGCAAAACAATCGCGAATAGCCATTTGCGGACTGCCATGTACTTTCGTTTTTTTTGGGGGGGGAGGATGGATGCGCGGTCGGAAGGCCATGTAGCCTCCTTCGGAAGGTAGCCCTTTCTTGGCAAAAATAGGAAAAGGCTGGCACCAACGGCATTTGGCTCCGTGCATATTTGTGAGAAATACGATTTTTCCGATTGTTTCATTTCCATCCATCAGCCTGGAAAATAAAATCCTGCGGTGGCTTCTTGAAGCGGAGCTTCCTCTCGGGCTGTGAAAAGTTTATCGGCAAATCGGCGCAGTCCAAACTTGCGCGGGTTGGGCCAGTTTGAAAGGATCTGGGCTTGAAAATGCTTTCGATGGAATCATTGAAAGCATTGAAAAACAGTTGTTTGAAATATAAAATAGCTCTGGCTGGGCCTTGCCGCTCGGCAGGGGGCAGAGCGGGGGCCGCAACCGCTGGTTTTGCCTGCTGGTGGAAAACGGATAAATTCAGGGGCCAACCCCATGACCAAAATCCCATGAAAAAAGCCATTCACCTCCTGCTGGCGCTTGGGCTGCTGCTCCTCGCGGTGCCGCCGAGCCTTGCCCAGCGCCCCATCGAGTTCGGCATGTCGCTGGGCAAGGTTTACATGCCCTCGCAGTACGTGGGCCATACGCAGAACTGGGCCGCGGCGCAGGACGAGCGGGGCGTGCTGTACTTCGCCAACGGCTCGGGCCTGCTGGAGTACGACGGGCACGACTGGAAGCTGCACGACTTGCTCAACTACAAGATCGTCCGCTCGCTGGCCTTCGGCCCGGATGGGCTGCTCTACGTGGGCAGCGTGGGCGACTTCGGCTACATGGAGCCCGACGCGCTGGGCAGTCTGCGCTACGTCTCGCTCTCGTCCGAGATCCCGGAGCTGCCGCCCTTCGCGGACCTCTGGTCGGTCCACGCCGTAGGCCAGGACATGTTCTTCCTGTGCGACGACTTCGTGCTGCGCTACCGGCCCGACGCGCCCGAGGGCCAGCGGCACGAGCTTCTGCCCAAGCAGGGCAGCTACTTTTTCCTGGGCTTCAACGTGGGCGGGAGCTATTACGTCTCGGAGGTGGGCGTGGGCGTGCGCCGCTACGGCCCCAACGGGCTGGAGCTCGTCGCGGGCACGGAGGCCCTGGCCAACGACCGGATCTACGCCGTGCTGCGAGACCAGGGCGAGCGCCTGCTGCTGAGCACCCGCGCCAACGGCCTGCTGGTGCTCATGCCCGAGGGCGACTCGGCGCGGGTGGAGGAGCAGGGGCGGCTGGAGGCCGCGGGCGGGCCTTTCGCCCGGGTGCGCAGCCAGGCCGCCGAGTTCCTGGCCAGCAACCCCGCTTACCAGATCAAGGCCCTGAACGACAGCGTCTGGGTCATCAACACCACGGCCCGCGGCACCCTGCTGCTGGGCCGCGACGGCCGCTTCCTCCAGGCCTTCAACCAGAACGGCGGCCTGCCGAACGATTTCGCGACCTTCTCGCTCGTCGCGGCCGGGGGCGAGCTTTGGGTGACCCTGGGCAACGGCATCGCCAAGCTTGAGGTGAGCGGCCCCTGGACCCACTGGGACAACACCTTGGGCCTGGACGGAAACGTCTATGCCATCGAGCGCTGGCGCGGGAGGCTCTACGTGGGCACCAGCGCCGGCCTCTACTACCTCCGCGACAACATCTCCCCGGCGGAGGCCCTGGGCACGCAGGGCGGATACAGCTTCTTCAAGAAGTTCGAGGAGTTCGACGGGCAGGCCTGGGGGCTGCTGCGGCTTTCGGACCCCGGCAGGCCGGGTGCCCCGCCCGATTCGGCCTCGCCCTTGGTGCTGGCCTCCAGCGGGGGCATCTTCCAGGTCCACCCCGACAGGCTAGAGCCGATCGATGCCGAGGAGTCGGGCTTCTGCGTCTTCCAGAGCCGCCTGCATCCCGGCACGGTTTACGTGGGGCAGAAGCGAGGGATTGGCGTGCTGCATTACGGCGGCGGCCGCTGGACCCGCGTGGGGCATTACACCAACTTCAACAACGACATCCGCTACATCGAGGAGGACGGGCAGGGCAACCTCTGGGTCGGCACCAACTACGACGGGGTCTATCGGATCGGGCACTCCGAACTGCTCTGGAGCGACCGCCCCGTGGCCGAAGCCACCTTCCTCGAGAAGCTGGAGGTGGCCAGGTACGACACGGCCAGCGGCTTCCCGACGGTCTCCGGCAACAAGGTTTTCCGCTACCAGGGCCAGGTCGTCTTCGGCTCCAGCAGCCGCTATTTCCGCTACGACCTGGGCCTGGACAGCATCGTGGAGCACCAGGAGCTGAACGCCATTTTCCAGAGGGCCAAGGTGGCGGCCCCCATCTCGCTTGACGCCGACGGGAACCTTTTCCCCATATCGCCCATCGCCGCCTACCGCGTGGGCGAGGGCTTCCGGCTTGACACCTCCAGCTACAGGAGGCTGCTCGCGGAGAACATCATCGTGAACTTCGTCGAGCCGGGCGCGGTCTGGTATGGCAACGCGAACGGCCTCTACCGCCTTGCCCCCTCCCGGATGGGGAATCCCCTGTCGCCGTTCCGGGCCTTGGTCCGCCAGGTGCGCGTCGGCCGCGACTCGCTGGTCTTCGAGGGCAACTTCTCGGAGCCCGTGCCGGGGCGCGGCGGCACGCGCAGGGTCGTGGCCGACCAGCCCTCGGATTTCCTGCCGGAGCTGGACTATGCTTCCAACACGGTGGCCTTCCGCTTTTCGTCCACCTTCTTCCAGGAAGAGGACCTGACCGAATATTCCTACTGGCTCGAAGGCTTCGACGAGGACTGGTCGGAATGGTCTTCGGAGGCCAAGAAGGAATACACCAACCTGCCCGAAGGCCCTTACGTGTTCCGGGTGAAGGCCCGCAACCTCTACGGGCAGGAGAGCCTGGAGCACCGCTTCGCCTTCCGGGTCTTGCCGCCCTGGTACCGAACGGCTTGGGCCTACCTGGGCTACGGGGTCCTGTTCCTGGGGCTGGTCTATGGGGTCGTGCGGCTGAGCCTCCGCCGGCTCGAGCAGAAGAACCAGGAGCTCGAGGCCATCGTCTTGCAGCGCACCAGCGAGATCCGCCACAAGAACACGGAGCTGGAGCAGCAGAAGGAGGAGATACAGTCGCAGGCCGAGCAGCTCTCGCTGGCCAATTCCGAGCTGGGGAAGCTCTCGCTGGTGGCCAGCAAGACCGACAACGCGGTGCTGATCATGGACGGCAAGGGCAATTTCCAGTGGGTGAACGAGGGCTACACGCGGATGTTCGGCCTCCGGCTGGAGGAGCTGGTCTCGCGGACGCCCAACATCATCGGGCCGGACACCCAGCCCGAGGTGGCCCAGAGCATCCGCCGGTGCATCCAGACCCGCAAGCCCGTGAGCTACGAGCTGGCCATCCGGCACAAGAACGGCAGCGTGGTCTGGGTGCAGACGACCCTCAGCCCGGTGGTCGGCGAGCTGGGGCAGGTGGAGACCCTGGTGGCCATCGACTCCGAGATCACCAAGCTCAAGGAGGCCGAGCAGGAGATCTCGGAGCAGCGCGACGAGCTGGGCCGGCAGAACGAGGCCATCAAGGACAGCATCCGCTACGGGCTGACCATCCAGCAGGCCATGCTGCCCACGCGCCAGGCGCTGGACCGCTTCGCGGACAACTTCGTGCTGTTCAAGCCCAAGGACATCGTATCGGGCGACTTCTACTGGTACGCCCGGCTGGAGCGCCGCGAGGGCTTCTGCGAGAAGCATTTCATCGCGGCCATCGACTGCACGGGCCACGGGGTGCCGGGGGCCTTCATGTCCATGATCGGCAACCGCCTGCTCAACGAGATCGTCAACGAGCGGAAGACCACCGATCCGGCGGAGGTGCTCGACCTGCTCGACCAGGGCGTGGTCAAGGCCCTCAAGCAGGAGACTTCCGAGAACTCGGACGGCATGGACGTCTGCCTCTGCCGGGTGGACCGCCTGGACGACGGCGGCTCGAAGGTCTTTTTCAGCGGGGCCAAGCGCAACCTGGTCGTGGGCCGCGCCCAAGGGCCGGCCGAAGTGGTCAAGGGCGACCGCAAGGCCATCGGCGGGGTGCAGAAGAAGCAGCGCAAGGTCGAGTTCGCGACGCAGGAGGTCCCCGTGGCCAAGGGCGACACGCTCTACCTGGCCACCGACGGCTACGCCGACCAGAACTCGCCCGACCGCAGCAAGCTGGGCAGCGCGCGGCTCCTGGAGCTGGTCGAGGAGCTGCGGTCCCTGCCCCTGGAAAGCCAGCGCGAACGCCTGGAGGCCGAACTGCTTGCGCATCAAGCCTCGGCCAAGCAGCGCGACGACATCACCATTATCGCGTTCAGAATTTGAGAAAGAGCATTTTTATTTACATTTGCCCACCACCTCCAAATCCTCCTCGGTGAATGCGACCTGCGACCCCGATCCTTCATAGCGCTATGGCCCATCCTTGGGCGCGGCCGCGCCGGTGGTTCATGCTCCTGGGCCTGAACCTGGCCGTCGTGCCCCAGGCCTCGGCCCAGGGCGCGGCCCATTCCGCTTGGGGCTGGGGGCTTTCGGTCGGCCTGGCGGTGCTGGCCGCCAGCGCCGGGTTGGCCGCCTTCCTGCTCTGGAAGGCCCTCAAGGTCGCCCGGGGCGAGCTTTCCCTGCAGAACAACCGCCTGCTGCTGGCCCAGAAGGAGCTCGACCGGGCCGAGAAGCTGCTCAAGATCCTCCGGCTCGAGAACACCCACCTGCGCAAGCTCTCCATCGTGGCCCAGGCCACCGAGAACGCCGTCATGCTCCTGGACGCGCAAGGAAACCTCGAGTGGGCCAACGTCAGTTTCCAGAAGCTGCACGGGTGCACCTTGGAGGAGTACATCAAGCGAAAGGGGCAAAACCTCAAGCAGGTCAACTCCTTGCCCAACATCGACGCCCTCTACGAGAAGGCCATCACCACGGGCACCTCCGTCTCCTACGATTCCTACACCACCGAGGTCAGCGGCGAGCGGCGCTGGTTCCACACCACCCTGACGCCCGTTTACGACGACAGCGGCAAGGTCAGCCAACTGGTGGCCATCGACACCGACATCACCCGCCTCAAGCACGCCGAGCAGGAGCTGACCGCCCACAACGAGCACATGAAGGCCAGCATCCAGTATGCCCTGAACATCCAGGAGGCCATCCTGCCCATCAAGGAGAGGATGGACAAGTGCTTCGAATCCTTCATCATCTACAAGCCCAAGGACATCGTCTCGGGCGACTTCTACTGGTTCTCGCACATCGAGATCGACGACAAGTTCAACCAGAAGACCTTCGTGGCCGTGGTCGATTGCACCGGGCACGGCGTGCCGGGGGCCTTCATGTCGCTCATCGGCAACCGCCTGCTCAACGAGATCGTCAACGAGAAGGGCATCTTCAAGCCCAACCGCATCCTCAAGTTCCTCAACGTGGGCATCATCAAGGCCCTCAAGCAGACCCAGACCGACAACTCGGACGGCATGGACGTCTGCCTGGTCCTGCTCGAGAAGCTCACCGACGGCAAGCACAGGGTAACCTTCTCGGGGGCCAAGCGGCCGCTGCTCTACTACACCCGGCAGGAAAAGGAGCTCTTCGCGCTCAAGGGCGACCGCAAGACCATCGGCGGGGTGCGCAAGCGCAAGACCAAGGCCATGTACTCCAACCAGGAGGTCATCCTCAGCGATGGCGACATGCTCTACCTGACCACCGACGGCCTGGTGGACCAGAACGCCCCCGACCGCTCCAAGTTCGGCAGCAAGCGCTTCCGCGACCTGGTGGTGGAGCTGGCCGACCAGCCCATCGACCAGCAGCGCGTCCTGATGGAGGAGGCGCTGGCCCAGCACCAGCGCGACGCCCTCCAGCGCGACGACATCACCATCGTCGGCATCCGACTCTGACTTCCAAGCGATTCGCGCCCGATTCGGAAACATTTGCTTTTTGTTAGCGTTCCGCGGAGGATTTCTTGCCCAGCGACGGGCGGCGGGCCTCGTTCGGCGAGCCTGATCCTCCTTACGCGACCCAAACGAACCCATCGACAACATGCGAACGACCCTAAAGACAATCGGCCTGGCCCTGTCCCTGGCGCTGGCCGGCCTGGCCCCGAAGGCCCAGGGCCAGAATCCCTTCCGGGGAGGAGAGCGGCTCAAGTACAACATGTCCTACGGCTTCATCGACGGCGGAGCGGCCGAGATGAGGCTCATGGAGACCCAGGTCAACGGCAAGCCCGTGCTCTATGCCAGGGCCGTCGGCTACACCACCGGCGTCACCCACGCCATCTACAACATCTACGACGTCTATTCCAGCGTCTTCGACCCCGTCAGCCTCAAGCCCTACCGGGCCATCCGCGACGTGGAGGAGGGCAGGTACAAGCGCTACAACGTGGTCACCTACGACCACCAGGGCCAGACCCTCAACAGCCAGGCCAAGGGAGTCCAGGCCTTCGAGGGAGAGATCTTCGACGTGGTCTCCGGGTTCTACTACGCCCGCCGCGAGCTGTTCCATGACCTGGTGCCCAACCAGGTCATCAAGCTGCAGACCTATTTCGCCGACGAGTTCTGGAACATGGAAATCATCTACAAGGGAATCGAGACCATCGAGACCGAGCTGGGCGACATCGAGTGCATGAAGTTCCTGCCCCTGGTCGAGCCTGGCCGGGTCTTCGACCGCGAGGACGACCTCAAGGTCTGGATCTCGAACGACCGCAACCGCATCCCGGTCCGCATCCAGATGGACCTGATCATCGGCTCGTTCGTGGCCGACCTGGTGGAGTACGAGAACCTGGTTTACGACCTGGAGTTCGAGGATTGAGCCCCTGCCCGCCGCCGCCCGCGGGGGGCAAATGGCCCTGGGGCATTTTTTTTACAGGCGAATGTGCTTTCTTCGCGGGGGATGCCGACAAGCCGGCGTCGCGAACACCATGAGAATCATCGTCCCCATGGCCGGGCGGGGAAGCCGTCTGCGCCCACAGACCCACACCGTGCCCAAGCCGCTCCTGCCCCTGGCCGGGCAGACCCTGGTGCAGCGCATCGTCCGCGAGGTGGCCCAGGCCGTTGCCGAGCCCATCGAGCGCGTCTCCTTCGTGTCGGGCCGCTTCGGCGATCAGGCCCTGGCCGAGCTGGCCCGCGCCGCCCAGGCCGTCGGCGCCCAGCACAGCGTCCACTACCAGGACGAGCCCCTGGGCACCGCCCACGCCATCCTCCAGGCCGCCGACGACCTCGAGGGCCCCGTGGTCGTGGCCTTCGCCGACACGCTCTTCCATGCCGAGTTCCAGCTCGACCTCAGCCACGAGGCCTCCATCTGGGTGCAGCAGGTCGAAGACCCCAGCGCCTATGGCGTGGTCCGGCTCGATGCCGAGGGCTACGTCCAGGGCTTCGTCGAAAAGCCCCGCGAGTTCGTCTCCGACCTGGCCATCATCGGCATCTACTACTTCCGCGACGGCCAAGCCCTGGCCCGGGCGCTCAAGCTGCTGGTCGAGTCCGGGCGCTCCGTCAAGGGCGAGTTCCTGCTCACCGACGCCCTGGAGGACCTCCGGCTCTCGGGCACCCGCTTCGCCACCAGCCGCGTCAGCCGCTGGATGGACTGCGGCAACGCGGACGCCGTGCTGCGCACCCACGCCGAGCTGTTCGCCACCTGGCCCGCCGAAAGCTGGGTCAGCCCCGACAGCCAGCTCCACGACGCGGTCATCGTGCCGCCCGTGCGCGTCGAGGCCGGGGCCGTGCTGCGCCGCTCGGTCGTCGGGCCCAACGTCAGCATCGGCGCCGGCACCGTGGTCGAGGATTCCATCCTGGCCGACTGCATCATCCAGGACGCGAGCGTCATCCGCGGCCAGAACCTCCGCCACAGCATGATCGGCAGCCGCGTCCGCCTCGAGGCCCGGCCCCACGCGCTGAACCTGGGCGACGATTCCCAGGCCAACTCCTGAAGCAATGCCCAACCCAAGCCCAGCGGAAAGCCCATGAGCGACATTCGACTCTACAACCAGACCTGCCTGGAAATCAACCAACTGGTAACCAAGCGATACAGCACTTCCTTCTCCCTCGGCATCCGCAGCCTGCACAAGCGCTTCCACGACCCGATCTACGCCATCTACGGCTTCGTGCGCGTGGCCGACGAGATCGTGGACAGCTTCCACGACTTCGACAAGCGCAGCCTGCTGGAGGCCTTCCGCGCGGAGACCTTCAAGGCCATCGAGCTGCAAATCAGCACCAACCCCGTCTTGCAGGCCTTCCAGTTGGCCGTCAACGAGCACCGCATCGACCGCCACCTGGTCGAGGCCTTCCTCCGCAGCATGGAGATGGACCTCGACCAGTCGGGCCACGACGCCCAGAGCTACGCCGAGTACATCTACGGCTCGGCCGAAGTGGTGGGCCTGATGTGCCTGCGGGTCTTCTGCAAGGGCGACGACCAGCTCTACGACTCGCTGGTGGAGCCCGCGCGCAAGCTGGGCGAGGCCTTCCAGAAGATCAACTTCCTGCGCGACATCCAGAGCGACCGCGACGAGCGGGGCCGCATCTACTTCCCCGGCGTGGAGAGCTTCGAGCACTTCGACCAGAAGGCCAAGGCGGCCATCGAGGCCGACATCCAGAAGGACTTCGACGCGGCCCTGCTCGGCATCCGCCGGCTCGACAAGGACGCGCGGCTGGGCGTCTATCTGGCCTACGCCTACTACCTGCGCCTGTTCCGCAAGATCCGCCAGGCCCGCCCCGAGCAGGTGCTCGGCCGCCGCTTCCGCGTCTCGAACCTCTCGAAGCTCGGCATCCTCATCGCCAGCCGCGTCCGCAACGCCCTGGGCGTCATCTGAGCGGCGCTGCGCCCGGCCTCGGCCACATACCGCCGACTTCCTGAGCATCCGCAGCCGGCCAGCGACCCTGTGCCTGCCTTGGGAAGGTCTGAGGTAGCTTGGGGGGAGGGAGGGTTGCAGGTTGAGGATCAAGGCATGCCGAAATCCCAAAACGCCAGAGGCATGGCAAAGCAGCTACGTATTGAAGCAAAGACGCAAAACATCTCGGTGTATAAATAGGTTCTTCAAGGACTAAGCTCGCGTCCAGCTTACAATGCGCACGGTTGGAAGGAGCCGCTTTTTTATTATCTTTGGTACCAGACATAAGCAACGCAGCGTGAAGGAATAAAGTCCATAGCAATCTTTGAAGGAGCCTTTTCATTGAAGAGCAATTCGTGGCAGGGATTCCTGATCGCGATTACAATGGAGGGTCTAAGTCAAACATGGCCGGTTGGGCGCAACGACATAATAATCTGTTTAGAATGGCGAACACTTTCGAAAACCATATTTTGGATGAACTTCAACCGGGCATATCAAAAGATGATGAGTCGGAAGGCTTGAGGCCCTATTTCGAGGGAGGGAGCTTCACCCTCTACCTGGGCGATTGCCTCGAAGTCATGTCCGGCTTCGCGGACAACTCTATGGACATGATTTTCGCCGATCCGCCCTACATGCTCTCGAACGACGGCTTTTCCTGCCAAAATGGGCGGATGGTGAGCGTGAACAAGGGCAAATGGGATAAGAGCAATGGCTTTGAAGAGGACCTGGCCTTCCACGAGGCATGGCTGGGGCAGTGCCACCGGATACTCAAGCCAGAAGGAACCCTTTGGGTAAGTGGGACTTACCACTCGATTTACCAATGCGGCTTCCTGATCCAGAAGCTCGGCTTCCACATCCTGAACGACATCGCCTGGTTCAAGCCCAACGCGGCTCCCAACCTGAGCTGCCGGTTCTTCACGGCCAGCCACGAGACCCTGATCTGGGCGCGGAAGGACAAGAAGGCCAAGCACGTCTTCAACTACGACGCCATGAAGAACGGGCACTTCCCAGAAGATCCGATGAAGAAGGACGCCACCCAGATGCGCTCGGTCTGGAGCATCCCCACGCCGCCGCCGAGTGAGAAGGAGTTCGGGAAGCATCCCACCCAGAAGCCCCTTTCGCTGCTGCGCCGGATCGTCGCCGCCTCGACCCACGAGGGCGCGACAATCC
>JAIFMG010000049.1 GCA_020048645.1 Bacteroidota bacterium
GGATGGCGGCCACCGACTGGAGCATGGCCGTGAAGTCCACCTCCTGGTTGATCGACTGCACGATGGCGTCGATCTTGCCCAACTGGGCATTTTTTTGGGCCAGCGCCTCGGCCTGCTCCTCGATTTCCTGCTTCTGGTCCTCCAGGATCTCGTTCTTGCGGCTGATCTCCTCGTTCTGCTGCTCGAGCTGGCGGTTCTGGTCGCTGATGCTCTCGTTCTGCGTCACGATTTCCTCGTTCTGCTGCTGGATGATGGCGTTCTTCTGCTGGAGGTCCTTGTTGTGCTTCTTCTTGTTGGCATACAGGAAGAAGATCAGCACGCTGAGCAGGCCCAGGAACACCAGGCCCACGCTCAGGCCCGTGAGGTAGAGGCGGTTCTGCTCGATTTCATGCTCCTGCTCCAGCAGGCGCCCCTGCGTGAGGCCGATCTCGCTCCGGAGCATCCCGATTTCGTTCTCCAGCATCACGATCAGAGCGTGCAGGCGCTCGGTCAGGTCGGCGGAGCGCTCCTGCTCGGGCTTCTTGAGCTCTTCCTCCAAGATGCGGCGCATCTTCATGGCCAGGCTCTGCTTGGCCTCGAGCACCACTTGCAGGTAGCGCAGCGAGTCCGAAAGCTCGTCCATGGGCTCCATCCGCGCCGATTCCATCATGGCCCGTGCCTCGCCCAGTCCGGCGCTGTCCAGCTCGGGCAGGTTCTCCTCCATCAGGGCCAGGTCCTCCTCCATCGAGTAGCTGAACAGGTCCCTGACGAAGTCCCGGCCCAGGCTGTCGCCGCGCGTGAGCAGCTCCCCCAGGCGGGGCAGCACCCGGCGCGCGGGCCTGCTCTGCTTCTGGATGCTCAGCGGCCCCTCGGGCGAAAGGCCTTCCACGGCCTCCTGCGCCCACGCCGGGGCGGCCATCCACAGGGTAAGGACAAAGACCAGAACCAGCCTGGATGTGGAGATGATGCTGTTTTTCATGATCGGCAAGGCATTGGTTTGAAAAGCGTTCCGAGCAAATATAAGGAGCCTCGGCGAACCGCGGCAGACGGGAGCGCATTTTTCCGCACCAAAAGCCCAGCGGCCAAGTCCCACGATGAGCGCGGCCCCGAGCCACCCCCATCATTCAAAATTGGCATCCACCCATAAACAGCGCGAAGAGCTGGAAATGTGGAAAGGAAAAGTTGGAGCAAACGGCAACCCAGCCGCAAGCGGCTTCCGAACAGCTCTTGAGGAGGGGAATCTCCCTCATGGGCAATGTTGGGCCCCCAGCGGGGCGGCGCTTGGGAAGAATGTTTGAAAATAGCGCGGGGAGGATCTTCGGGGCTTGGTGGAATGTTTGGCATTGCCTATCTTTGACACGCCTTCGCCAGTGGCACGGTTGGTGGGCTTCGCCAGCGGAGCTGGCCGAGCGTACCCGAGCGCGTGGGGCGTGTGGAGTCCAGCGACCACATCGAGCAAACGGGGCGGAGCCGAAAAGCCAAACGAGTAGGAGGACGCAAATCGCAATGGCTTATGAAATGGTTTTTCGCCGCCTTGGGGCGCTACTTCGACTTCAGCGGACGCTCGCGCCGCAAGGAGTACTGGTTTTTTGGCTTGTGGTACGTCTTGTTCGCCGTATTCGTTTACTTCACGGAGCAGGCGATGTTCTCTGGCCTGAAGAAGGATGAGGCCGGCGTCCTGACGATCATCTACGAGCTGGTGATGTTCATCCCCGGCTTGTCCGTGGCGGTTCGTCGCCTGCACGACACGGGCCGGAGCGGCTGGATGGTGCTGATCATGGTCATCCCGGTGGTTGGGATCATCTGGTACCTTGTGCTGATGTTCCGGGACAGCACGCCGGGCGACAACGAGTACGGCCCGAACCCCAAGGGCGTCCAGAATCCCTACGCGTATGGGCGCGGCGGGTGGGGCGGGCAAGTGTAGGCGCCGCGCGCCTGTCTGATCGCTGCCGCGGAGGCGGGGGATGCCCTGTCTCCGCGGCATTTTGCTACCTTTGGGGCCTCAACTCAACGCAACATGGTTTCCATCACCCAACATTTCGATTCTGGGAACATCGAGGTCGTGGACGCCTCTGATCCCATGGACATCCGGCTCGCGATCCGCCGCGACACGGGCTCGGACTTCCTGCAGTGGTTCCACTTCCGGGCCAGCGCTCCGGTGGGCGCACAGTGCCGCTTCCGCATCGTGAACGCGGGCCAGACTTCCTACCCCAAGGGCTGGGAGGGCTACAAGGTGCGCCGGAGCGACAACCTGGACGACTGGTACTGGGTCGAGGAGACGGCCTTCGACGGGCAGGAGCTGGTCTTCAGCTTCCGTTTCGACCGCCCGAGCTGCTGGTTCGCCTATTTCGCCCCGTACAGCTACGAGCGGCACTTGTTCCTGATGGCGTCGGCGCAGCAGTTGCCGCACTGCGGCTACCGCTCGCTGGGCCAGACGGTGCAGGACCGCGACATTGACCTGCTGCGGGTGGGCGAGGAGCTGCCCGGGCGCAAGAAGGTCTGGCTGATCGGCAGGCAGCATCCGGGCGAGCCGCAGGCGTCGTGGTTCATGGAGGGCGTGCTCGACCAGTTGCTTTTCAACGACGACGCGCTGGGCCACCACTTGCTCGACAAGGCGGTGTTCTACGTGGTGCCGCACATGAACCCCGACGGGGCCGTGCTGGGCAACCTGCGGAGCAACGCCGCGGGCGTGAACCTGAACCGCGCCTGGGCCGAGCCTTCGCCGGTGGACAGCCCGGAGGTCTTCCACGTGCTGGCCGAGATGGACCTCGTGGGCCTGGACTTCCTGCTCGATGTCCATGCCGACGAGGAGCTGCCCTACGTGTTCGTCTCGGGCATGGAGGGCGTGCCGGGCTACGCGGGCCGCCTCGAAGGCCTCCAGAGCGCCTTCTGCCAGGCCTGGCTGCGGCATTCGCCCGATTTCCAGACCGAGCGCGGCTACAAGCCCGACCCGGCGGGGCAGGCCAACCTTTCCATCGCCTCCAACCAGGTGGCCCACCGCTTCGGCAAGCTGGCCCTGACCCTGGAGATGCCTTTCAAGGAGAACGCCAACCTGCCCAACCCCGGCATGGGCTGGAGCCCCAACGACTGCATGGCCCTGGGCGAGACCTTCCTCCTGGCCCTCGACGAAATCCTCGACCGGCTGTGAGGGCCTTTCCGCGGCTTTTTCGTAGCTTCGCGGCTGTCTCAAACGTACCATCGTGCCATTTCCAGCCACACATGAACCGACCCAATGCCCCCGACGGAAGGATCTTCCACTGGCTGGCCTGTCCCATAAGACTTTGAACGAAGCCCTCCTTGTCGCCCGACAGGGGGGGCTTTTCATTTGCGAACCACAAAACCCGCGGCCTGCCGCATCACGCCAATCCTAACATGGACAACGAATCCTTCATCCTGAGCCTGCACCGCATCGGGGCCATCAAGTTTGGCCGGTTCACCCTCAAGAGCGGCAAGATCTCGCCGTTTTACATCGACCTGCGCGACATGGTCTCGCATCCCGAGCTGCTGCGGGCCGTCTCGGACCTGCTGGCCCAGAAGGTGGCTGGCCTGGAGTTCGACCTGGTCACGGGCATCCCCTACACGGCCCTGCCCATCGCCACGCTCGTGGCCGACCAGCTCGGCAAGCCCCTGGTCTATCTGCGCAAGGAGCCCAAGGCCTACGGCACTGGCGCCGACCTCATCGGCCAGTACAGCCCCGGACAGACCTGCCTGGTCCTCGACGACCTGGTAACAACGGGCGAGAGCAAGGTCGAGACGGCCGAGAAGTATCAGCAGCACGGCCTCCGCGTGGTGGACCTGGCCGTGGTGGTCGATCGCAGCCCCGACGGGGGCAAGAGCCTCACCGACAAGGGCTTCCGCCTGCATAGCCTGATGGACTTGGACGAAATCCTGAACACCCTGCTGCTGCATGGCCTCATCCCGCACGAGACCGTCCGGGCCGTCGAGGAGTTCAACGAGGCGCTGCTGGCCGAGGACTCGGCCCCGCAGCCCGCCGCCGAGCCGGCCAACCCGCTGGCCCGCCGCCTGCGCGAGACCATGGACCGCAAGCGCTCCAACCTGGTGCTCTCGCTCGACGTGACGCGGCAGGACGAGTTCTTCGCGCTGCTGGAGCAGACGGCCGAGCACATCGCCATGGTCAAGACCCACGTGGACATCCTTGAAGACTTCGATGAGCGCTTCGTGCCCCGCCTCAAGGAAATGGCCGCGCGGCACGACTTCCTGGTCTTCGAGGACCGCAAGTTCGCCGACATCGGCAACACCGCCCGGCACCAGTTCCGCGGCGGCATCCACCGCATCGCCGACTGGGCCGACTTCGTAACAGTCCACAGCGTGGCCGGGCCGGGCATCCTGCCGGGGCTTTTCGACGGAAGCCAGGGCACGGCGGCCTTCCTGCTGGCCCGCATGTCGGCCAAGGGCAGCCTCATCGGCGAGACCTACACCCGCCAGACGCTCGACATGGGCCGCGCCCGGCCCGAGTGGGTGGCGGGCTTCATCGGCCATGGCACCGACGCCGAGGACATCCGCCGCTTCAAGAACAAGATCCCGCCGGGCTTCCTCCTGCTCATGCCCGGCGTGGCCCTCGAGCCGGGGGGCGACGCCCTGGGCCAGCAGTACCTGAGCGTAGAGCAGGCCATGGCCGGCGGGGCCGACTGCCTGATCGTGGGCCGGGCCATCCTCGGAGCCGCCGACCCGGCGCAGGCCGCCCAGACCTTCCGCGCGCGCGCCTGGCAGGCCCGCCCCGCTTCGCACTGAAAACCTTCACCTTCCAACCCCATACCAACCCCATGAACAAGCTCATCTCCATGCGCGACCTGCGCCGCGAGGACATCCTGGAACTGCTCTCGCTGGCCGAGAAGATCGAGACGGGGCAGATCAAGCCCCGCATGGACGGCATGCTCGCCGCCCTGCTCTTCTTCGAGCCTTCCACGCGCACCTTCTTCTCGTTCGAGACCGCCGTCAAGCGCCTGGGCGGCGCGACCCTCACCATGGCCGGAACCAGCGGCACCTCCGTCTCCAAGGGCGAGTCCATGCACGACACCCTGACCACCATCGACCAGTACGCCGACCTGATCGTCATGCGCACCACCCAGGAGGGAGCCGCCCGCTACGCCTCGGAGGTGCTCCGCGCGCCCGTCATCAACGCCGGCGACGGGGCCAACCAGCATCCCACCCAGGCCATGCTCGACCTCTATTCGATCCTCAAGACCCAGCACACCCTCGAGGGGCTGACCGTCGGCCTTGTCGGCGACCTGCTCCTGGGCCGCACCGTCCACTCGCTGGCGCAGGCCCTGTCGGACTTCAAGGCCAAGCTCATCTTCGCCTCGCCCAGCCACTTGCGCATGCCCGACTACATCAAGGAGGACCTGGCCGAAAAGGGCATCGAGTTCATGGAGGTGGCCCAGATCGAGCCCTACATCCCCGAGCTGGACATCCTCTACGTTACCCGAATCCAGCGCGAGCGCTTCGCCGACCCCGACGACTACGAGAAGGTCAAGAACTCCTACATCATCACCCCCGAGATGCTGCGCGGCGCCCGCCCGAACTTCCGGGTGCTGCACCCGCTGCCCCGGGTCAACGAGATCGCCCGCGGGGTGGACGACACGCCCTACGCCTACTATTTCCAGCAGGCCAGGAACGGCGTTTACACCCGCCAGGCCATCATCAGCAAGCTCCTGGGCCTGGTCTGAGCCTGCCCCGGCGCGTCTTACCTCCCATCGCGAACCCATCCCCCCTCATACTTCCCCAAAATGGACAGCCAGAAGCAAAAACTCAAGGTCGATCCCATCCGCAGCGGAACCGTCATCGACCACATCGCCGCCGGCAAGGCCCTGCTGGTGGCCCAGATCCTCAAGCTCGGCGACGCCGCGCAGCCCGTCATGTTCGGCATGAACCTGCCCAGCAACAAGACCGGGCGCAAGGACATCCTCAAGATCGAGAACCGCGTCCTCTCGGAAGAGGAGGTCAACACCGTGGCCTTGATCTCGCCCGAGGCCACCTTCATCGTCATCGAGGACTACAACATCATCAAGAAGAGCAAGGTGGAGCTGCCCAAGCATTTCACAGACATCGTTACCTGCCCCAATCCGAACTGCGTTACCAACACCGAGCAGAACATCCGTACCGTCTTCAACCTCGTGCGCCGCGAGCCTGCCACCGTCCGCTGCCACTACTGCGAGAAGAAGTACGACGTCCACGACGTGCAGTTCCGCATCCGCTAGGCCCCTGGCACCCAGGATTTTCCACCACGCCCGCCCGCCACGATTGCCCCGCCTTGGCGGGCAATCGTGGCGGGCCCTTTTCTTCCGGTGGGTGGAATAGGCCGATCGCGTTGAACCCCTACGGGGTTCTGGTTCGGGGTGGTTCTTTGCTCCCCCGGATTTCATCCGGGGCTATTCAGATTCAGTCCCTTCGGGATTGGAGGAACAGCCCGATTTTGTCGGACGCTGGTACCTGCGATGTTCCACCCATGAACGCAACTTGGTAAGCACCTTGGCATTAGGATTTTGGCTATATTGGCGACACAAACTGGATGGCAATGACAAAAGACGAAGCCAGGGCTAGGATCAAAATGCTGATGGACAAATTTAGCGCTCAAAAGGACTACGACAAATCGACGCACTACAACGAGACGCAAACACGGCAAGATTTCATCAATCCCTTTTTTAGCGCGTTGGGCTGGGATCTGGACAATTCAAAAGAGCAATTGGAAACCTACCGAGATGTTCGGCACGAGGACAAAATCAAGGTCAACGGCCATACCAAGGCGCCAGATTACTCCTTCAATATCAACGGAAAGCGCAAATTCTTTGTAGAGGCAAAGAAGCCTTCGGTCTCAATTCGCGAAAATCCAGCCCCTGCGTTACAAGTCAGAAATTACGCCTGGAATGGTGGCCTAAGCATCTCGATTTTGACTGATTTTGAAGAATTTGCCATTTATGATTGCACAAGGAAACCCAAAACAGTTGAGAATGCGAACGCAAAGCGGTTGAAGTACATTTACTATACAGATTACCTTGGCGAATTTGATTTCATTTGGGACACATTTGGTTTTGAGAGTGTTGCAAACGGCAGCATAGAAAAATATGCGAAAAACAAAATCAATCTTAAAAAGGCAGAACCTGTTGACAAGGAATTTCTTCGGACGCTTGAAAAATGGCGAGAGTATCTTGCCGTCTCGATTGCATTGAACAACAAAAAATTAGAAGAAGAGGAAATCAATTTCGCTGTCCAGCAAACCATTGACAGGATAGTATTTTTAAAAGTTTGTGAGGATAGGAAAATTGAAAATGAAAACAACCTGCTCAAAACCATCCACTCGGGAAACTACTATTGGAATCTTTATAGCTATTTCCAAACTGCCGACCAAAAATACAATTCAGGGTTGTTTGATTTCAAGAAAGACACCATAACCAAGAATATTGTCGTTGAAAATAAAATCATCAAGACAATCATAACCGAACTATACGGAAAAAGCAGGGAAGCCGAAGCGGATTTTGGATTCAATTTCGCCATTATTCCAGTCGAGATCCTGGGTTTTGCCTATGAGCAATTTCTTGGAAACTTTTAATCGAACCGTTTGGAATTGATACCTTTCCGCAAGGGTCAATGAATTGAGCGCCTGGCACTTTTAATCGAACCGTTTGGAATTGAAACAACATACTAAGAATGGTCTTATTTTATGTGCGACGTTCTTTTAATCGAACCGTTTGGGTACGTAGTTACCTAATTGCAATCCTATAAAGGCCAATGCCTGATATTCAATGATTTATAAGTTGCGATTTACAAGTTTGGCTAAGCAAATTTTGAATCCTTACTTATCTGTAAAAATCCATCCAATCCCTGCCATCAGCTTTCATTTCCACACCAATTCAACACGCCGCTGGCGATGGGGTATTCCATCCTCGAATGCAGTTGGGCGTTGGGGTGCCGCTGGGGGGCAATTCGGACGAACCCCGACGGGCTTCTGGCTTGCCAGGGTTCACTGTCGCGCAGATTTCGTCCGGATCTATACAAGTTCAATCCTGAGGAGATTGTCAGATTTGACAGACTTTGATGGACAGAGTGGGCTGGGGTGGATATTTCACCATCGGGTGCGGCAGCGAGTTGGCATGAGGCCCCACAAAAAAATGCCTCTACCCGAGGGCAGAGGCTTAGTTCATTTTGAACTTCGGCTCATGCTTGCGCAAGGCCTTATTGCAATAAGGTTCTGAAAGGAAATAATGCTGGCACAAATGTAGGATTTCTTTTTACATTTACAAACTAAACCAAAAACCATATGTGATTTTTTTCCACCAATGTTTAAATCATTTTTCAAATGGTTCAAAATCAGATTGTTTTCGGCCTCGACCTTGGAACAAATTCCGTGGGGTGGGCAGTGGTTGACCTTGAGCAGAACATCGTTCTGGACGCAGGGGCACGAATTTTTTCAGCAGGGGTCGCCATCGACCCAAAAACCAAGAAGGAATCTTCGCTGAACGAGCAGCGCAGGCTGAGCCGGCAGATGCGCCGCCAACATTTTCGCCGGAGGCTCCGCAAGCACCGGGTGCTGCGGAGGCTTTCCGAAATGGGCTTGGCCCCAACGGACCAGGCCGAGCTGCAACGCTGGATTGCCGATGATCCTTACGCGCTCAGGGCCAAGGCCTTAGATCACGAGCTCAGCCGCTGGGAACTTGGCAGGGCCTTGTTCCACCTCACCCAGCGCCGCGGTTTCCTGAGCAACCGCAAGGGAGCCGCCAAGGAGGACGGAACTATCTTCGAGGGCAAGAAGGGAAGCAGCATCATCCCCATCAACCTCACCCAGGAGAGCATGGAAGGCTTCCGCACCCTGGGCGAATACCTGCACAGCATCAGCTTCAAGCCCGGCGAGGCTTCCGACGCCTCCCGGCCCCGGCTGCGCAACCGCTACACCCTGCGCTCGATGTACCTCACGGAGTTCGAGGCGATCTGGGAGCGTCAGCAGGAGTTCCACCCCGAGCTGGGGCCGGACATCAAAAGGGAGCTGGGCGATCCCGAGAAGGGCATCCTCTTCTTCCAGCGGCCCTTGCGATCGCAGAAGTCGCTGATCGGCAAATGCACCTTCGAGCGGGGTCGGGCCAAAGACCCTGTTCTCGACAAGTGGGTCGAGTCCGGCAAGCCGCGCTGTCCCATCTCGCATCCCGACTTCGAGCGCTTCCGCACCTGGCAGTTCATCAACAGCCTGCGCGCCGGAGGCGAAAAGCTCTCCCACACCGACCGCACCACCCTCTTCGAGGAGTTCCTCCGAAAGGATGGCGAGCTGACCATCAAGGACCTGGCCAAGAAGCTCAAGCACCTGTCGGACAAGAAGTTCAACTACGAGGACAACGACAAGCGCCCAGGCTGCAAGACCATCGCCCGGCTTTCGGGCCTGATGGGGCAGCAGGCATGGGACGCCGGCGGGCCCGAGAAGCAGCACGAGTTGTGGCACGCCTTCTTTTCCATCCAGAACGAGGAGCAGCTCGAAAAGTACATCCTCGGCAAAGGAGGGCTTAGCTCCTTGCGTTGGAAAGAGTTCTGCTATCCGAAGAAGACGAAGAAGGACGACGGAAAACCCCAGCGCAAGCGCACCCTCCAGCTCGAGGACGGCTACGCCAACCTCAGCCTCAAGGCCATTCGAAACATCCTGCCCTTCTTGGAGGAAGGCTACGAGTACGACCACGCCGTGATGATGGGCGGCATCCGCAACGCCTTCGGCGCGAAGGCTTGGGACGCCCTGAGCGATGAGCAGCAGAAGGACCTGAAGGACGCCTGTTTCCGATTCCGGAAGGAAGTGCCCGACCGGGAGACCGGAGAAATCCGCAAGCCCCAGGAAGGCGAGGTCATCCGCGAGCTGCGCGACTACCTGCGCACAAGCTACAAGCTCTCGCACAAGGCCGTCGGCAAGCTCTACCACCACAGCCAGCACCAGCGCGCCAGCGGAACCGCCGCCGAACTGCCGCAGGTGCCCAACCTGCGCAACCCCATCGTCCAGAAGGCCCTCGGCCAGGCCCGCAAGGTCGTCGGCGAGCTGGTCAAGCGCTACGGAAGGCCCGCGCAGATCAACGTCGAGCTGGCCCGCGAGATCAAGGTCAGCGCCAAGGTCCGCGAGAAGATGGAGCTTGAGAACCGCGACCGCGAAAAGCTCAACGCCGAGGCCCGGAAAGTCGTCCGCGAGTACGGCCTCGCGCCCAGCCGCGAGAACATCCAGAAGTACCTCCTGTTCAAGGAAATCGACAGGAAGAGCGAAGGGAGCATCGTCACGCCTTATTCTATGGATGGAAAAGCCATCAACCTCGACAAGCTCTTCAGCCGCGACTCCAGCATCCAGATCGAGCACATCGTGCCCCGCAGCGTCTCGCTCGACGACAGCCTGGCCAACAAGACCTTGTGCGAGGCCAACATCAACCGCGCCAAGGGCAACAAGACGCCTTTCGAGTTCTACACCAGCATCGGGGCCGACTGGAAGTCCATCCAAAAGAGGGCCTTCCAGCTCCTGCCCTACCCCAAGGCCAAGCGGTTCGTCAGCGAGACGAAGCTCGGCCTGGACGACTTCATCAGCCGGCAGCTCAACGACACCCGCTACATCAGCAAGGCCGCGGCCGCCTTCCTCAAGGAAATCTGCCCCAAGGTGCAGGTCTCTTCCGGAGGGGTTACCGCCCGGCTGCGCAAGATCTGGGGGCTCGAGGCCATCCTGGGCGGAAACATCCTCCTGGAGGAGCCTTGGAACGAGGCCGAGGAGGGCGAATACCTGGCTTGGGTCAGCCAGGGCAAGGTCCTGGAGCTAATCGCCGTGGACGACCCCGACTACAAGAAGAAGAACGAACAGTTCCTCAAGCAAGGAGCGGCCCTGCGCGGATACGTCAAGAACCAGCGCTTCATCCCCGAGAAAAACCGCGACGACCACCGCCACCACGCCGTGGACGCCATCGCCGTGGCCTGCGTCAAGCCCCAGCACGTCCAGCTCCTGGCCAAGATCAGCAGCCACGACGACAGCTCACAGCCCAAGCCCGAGTTCAAGGCCCTCGACCCCTGGGAAGGTTTCTTCCACCAGGCCAAGGAGCGGGTCCAAAAGATCCTCGTCAGCCACGAAATCCGCGACAAGGTGTTCCAGAAGGACCGCAAAAAGGTAAGAAAGGACGGTAAGGTCATCCTCTCCGAAGGTGTTTCCGCCCGCGGCCAACTCCACCTCGAAAGCGTCTATGGGAAGCGCAGCGTCTTCGGCGAGGAAGCCTTCCACCTTCGCAAGCCGCTGGAAAGCATCACCAAGGCCGCCCAGGTCAACAAGATCGTCGATCCCGCCATCCGCAGGGTCGTCGAGCAGGCCATCCTCCGCGCCCATCCCGCCATCAAGCTCGATGACAAGTACGACGTGCCGAAGGATGCCTTTTTCGCCACCGACCCCAAGACCGGAGCCAAGCGGCCCAAGGTCTTCCTCCGAAGCCAGAACGGAATCGACATCCCCATCCTCAAGGTGCGCATCAAGGAAAACCTCGGCAACGCCCGGCCTGTCAACCCCAAGGCCACCCAGTGGGTCAACCCCAAGAACAACCACCACGCCGCCATCTACAAGGGCACGGATGATAAGCTCATTGACGAGGTCGTCTCCTTCTGGGACGCTACCCAGCGCATGCGCGACGGAAAGCCCGCCATCCTGAAGGTGAAGCCCGACGGCAGCCGCCTGGTGGCCGCCTTCCAGGCCAACGAGATGTTCCTGCTCGGCGTGCCCGACCGCGAGATCGAACAAGTGCTCGAAAGCCCTGTCCTGCTCGCCAAGCACCTCTACCGCGTGCAGAAGATGTCCGACAGTTACTACGTCTTCCGCCTGCACAAGGCCGCCACCATCGAGAACGACTCTGAAATGGTACGCATCCAGTCCATGAAAGCCTGGCAGGAGCACAACCCCGTCAAGCTGCGGATGGACGTGCTGGGCAAGCTGGTTCGCGACTGATCCCCCCTGGCAGAGTGTCCGCCCCCGGAACGGCGGGCGGACGCTCCTTTCTCTTTGCATTTTTCCCTTTCCTCAAAACCGAAGCCCAAGCGCCCATGATTCAGCGAACGCTCTACGTCGGCAACCCCTACCACCTTTCGCTCGAGCTGGGCCAGATGGTCTTGCGCCCGAAGGATCCCGCGGCCCAGGCCGGAAGGGTCCCCATCGAGGACCTGGGCTACCTGGTGCTCGACAACCCCCAGATCAGCCTCAGCCAGGCCCTGCTCGCCGCCCTCGGGCAGGCCAACGTGGCCCTGGTGGTCTGCGACGAGAAACGGCTGCCCGTGGCCCAGCTCTTGGGCTACCGCGGCCACCACGCCCAGAACCTCACCTACCGCCACCAGGTAGCCGCCTCGGCGCCCCTGGTCAAGAACCTCTGGAAGCAGACCACCGTGGCCAAGATCCTCAACCAGGCCGCCCTGCTCCAAAGCCGCGGGCTGCCCGCCGACGACCTCCGCGCCCTGGCCGCGAAGGTCCGCAGCGGAGACCCCGAAAACCTCGAGGCGCAGGCCGCCCGAAAGTACTGGCCCCGCCTGTTCGGACCCGACTTCCTCCGCGACCGGCACGGCCCCTGGCCCAACGCCGCCCTCAACTACGGATACGCCGTCCTGCGCGCCGGGGCCGCCAAGGCCCTGGTCGGCGCCGGACTGCTGCCCGGGCTGGGCATACACCACCACAGCCGCTACAACCCCTACTGCCTGGCCGACGACATCATGGAGCCTTTCCGTCCCTTCGTGGACCAGGCCGTGGCGGAATGGACCGACCAGGAACCTGACGCCTTCGAACTCGGACTGCCCCTCAAGGCCGCCCTGCTCGAGACCCTCCAAGTGGACGCCCACTTCCTGCTCATCACGCGCCCCTTGGCCCTGGCACTGGCGCAGTCCGCCGCCAGCCTGGCCCAGTGCTTCCGCAAAGAGGCGCGCAACCTGGCCTTTCCTGAACTTTTCAAGCCTTGAAACGCCCCCCCCTCGACCATGACAAAAAACCGCCTTAACGCCTACCAAAACATGTGGATGTTCGTGCTTTATGACCTGCCCGTAACCAGCAGCGAGAACCAGAAGATCGCCCAGAAATTCCGGCAAAACCTCCTCCGCGACGGGTTCACCATGCTCCAATTCTCGGTCTATGTCCGCCACTGCGTCAGCAACGAGAAGGCCGACATGCACCGTGGCCGTGTCCTGGCCTACCTGCCCCCCAAAGGAAGGGTCAGCATCATGCGCATCACCGACAAGCAGTATGGCTCCATCGAGCACCACTGGGGAGGTGAAAAGCCGCCCAGCAAGGAGTCGCCCCGGCAGCTCATGCTGTTCTGAGTCTCCCCCCGCACAGGATTGAAAAAATGGGCCGGATTCCCTGCGCGAGCAGGGATCCGGCCCATTTTTTTCGTCCTCAAAAGTGCCCCAAGCCCTTGCCTGGCAAGACTTTGCGGGGACATCTAATTTAGGACATTTCCTTTCAGAACCAAACTACAACATGTAAGCGGATCCATCATCGCTCTTTTTTAATTTAGGACATTTCCTTTCAGAACCAAACTACAACGGGCAAGGGCCAGCAGCTCCTCGACGGTGAAATTTAGGACATTTCCTTTCAGAACCAAACTACAACCTGGGGCGCCACGCCCGAGAGCTATCCCCCAATTTAGGACATTTCCTTTCAGAACCAAACTACAACCCCGGATGATCAGGTCGCGGTTGCGCTGGTAAATTTAGGACATTTCCTTTCAGAACCAAACTACAACGCCACGATGGACTGCACAAGGCTGTCCTTAAATTTAGGACATTTCCTTTCAGAACCAAACTACAACACCAGATGCAGATTTTCGTTGAAGTTGGTCAATTTAGGACATTTCCTTTCAGAACCAAACTACAACACCTCTTCGAGGTACGCTTCATGGTCGAAAAATTTAGGACATTTCCTTTCAGAACCAAACTACAACAAATAGGTCGAAACCTGGTCTTCCACGCTTAATTTAGGACATTTCCTTTCAGAACCAAACTACAACGCTGCTTTTTGGAATCCGTTCAAAGCCTCCAATTTAGGACATTTCCTTTCAGAACCAAACTACAACTAGAGGGTATCGGCGGCGAACCGAACCATCAATTTAGGACATTTCCTTTCAGAACCAAACTACAACGCCTGGCCGGGGCGCTGGAATTGAAACATAAATTTAGGACATTTCCTTTCAGAACCAAACTACAACTATGATACAGGAACGCCAAAACAAAATTTGAATTTAGGACATTTCCTTTCAGAACCAAACTACAACCGAGCCGTCCGCTTGCTGATTCCGCCGCCGAATTTAGGACATTTCCTTTCAGAACCAAACTACAACGCGAAAGCATGATTAAACTAGCTTGTCTATAATTTAGGACATTTCCTTTCAGAACCAAACTACAACTGTGGTAGGTTTGGCTGGTGAACATTCCAGAATTTAGGACATTTCCTTTCAGAACCAAACTACAACACGGCGGGCGTGGCTGCGGGCGTTACTGCCAATTTAGGACATTTCCTTTCAGAACCAAACTACAACATCACCCCGTCCAGCTCGCCCTTCATCAGTAATTTAGGACATTTCCTTTCAGAACCAAACTACAACGCACCGTCGATAGCGACAAGGGGTTTGTGCAATTTAGGACATTTCCTTTCAGAACCAAACTACAACCACAACAGGCGCATCAGCCTTCGCAACGAAGAATTTAGGACATTTCCTTTCAGAACCAAACTACAACATCTTTGCGGACTTCAAAAGATTGAAGGAGAATTTAGGACATTTCCTTTCAGAACCAAACTACAACCGTTTTTTGGTTGTTGTTGTTTTGCTTGTCAATTTAGGACATTTCCTTTCAGAACCAAACTACAACAGAAAAAACCCTCGGCCATGATTTCAAACTAATTTAGGACATTTCCTTTCAGAACCAAACTACAACGCTTTCAGTTTCATTTCGAGCAGCTTGAAGAATTTAGGACATTTCCTTTCAGAACCAAACTACAACGCATCAAGAAGAGAGGAAGGCAGACCTTCTAATTTAGGACATTTCCTTTCAGAACCAAACTACAACGCGAAGGCTTCTCGGAGCGACGCCCTGGTCAATTTAGGACATTTCCTTTCAGAACCAAACTACAACTGCGCCAGCCGTCGCCGGCCTCGGCCTTGAAATTTAGGACATTTCCTTTCAGAACCAAACTACAACGAGAGATCGGGCGAGTGATGGTATTCGTCAAATTTAGGACATTTCCCTTCAGAACCAAACTACAACGCGAAAACCGTCCCCACCAATGGAAGAAGAAATTTAGGACATTTCCTTTCAGAACCAAACTACAACCGACAAGGCGAGCTCAACGCCTTTGACGCAATTTAGGACATTTCCTTTCAGAACC